>JALONO010000015.1 GCA_025454895.1 Bernardetiaceae bacterium | reverse complement strand
TAACCTCATGACACGCACCAAAATTGCCGGGCTGGGCTTCTACGTGCCCGAAAAAGTGGTTACCAACCAAGACCTGACCCAGTTTGTCAACACGACCGATGAGTGGATCGTGGAACGCACGGGCGTGCGCCAGCGGCACTACTTCGAGCCGGACAAAGGCGACACCAACTTTGGCATGGGGCAAAAAGCCGCCCTCGTCGCCTTGGAACGGGCCGGGTTAAGCCCGCAGGACATCGACCTGATTGTGTACGCCACCCTCAGCCCTGACTATTACTTCCCAGGCTCGGGGGTGCTGTTGCAACGGAGTATGGAGTTCCGCAACATTGCCGCCATTGATTTGCGCGCCCAATGCTCGGGCTTTATTTACGGTCTCTCGGTGGCGGACCAGTTTATCCGCACCGGCATGTACAAAAACGTGCTGCTGGTCGGCTCGGAGATCCACTCCTCCGGCCTGGACTACTCGGACCACGGGCGGCACGTGGCCGTCATCTTTGGCGACGGGGCCGGGGCCGCCGTGCTCACCGCCACCGACGAGCCGGGCCGGGGCATTTTGAGCACCCACCTGCACTCGCAGGGCCAGTTTGCCGAGGAACTGGCGGTGATTTACCCCAAATCGAGCGACCCGGAGCGCAACCGGGTGAGCGAATTGCAGCCCGGCGGCGGCTTTTACCCGGTCATGAACGGCCAGCACGTGTTTAAGCACGCCGTTACCCGCATGCCCGAGGTGGTCATGGAAGCCCTGGAAGCCAACGGCCTCACCCCGGCCGACATTGATTTGTTGGTGCCCCACCAGGCCAATGCCCGGATCTCGGCGGCGGTGCAACAAAAGCTGGGCCTGGCCGAGGAGAAAGTAGTGAGCAACATCCACCGTTATGGCAACACCACGGCCGCCTCGATCCCCATTGCCCTCACCGAGGCTTGGGAGGCGGGCAAAGTCAAGCCCGGCGATTTGGTGTGCCTTACCTCGTTTGGCAGCGGATTTACCTGGGCCTCAGCGCTCATCCGCTGGTAGGTGAACCTTATGCTCATAAAACCGTATATTTGTCCAGTTTGGCTCAATAGTGCTTTTTTGAGGCCCACTTTTGCCATTGATCCGCCGCTTAGCTCCAGTTTTGGGGTGTAGTGGGTTGGGGTACGCGCAGGAGCCTTTCGTTCAAAACATAGCAAAAAAACTTCGCCGCATGGCCACCAATGCCCTCATACCCTACCAAATAGAGCGCGAGTTACCTTTTGCGGTGAGCAGCCAATTGGCCACCTTACCGGAAGACTACCAAAAGCAGTTTGTGCGCGAGTATAACCAGCGCATGAAAAATGTGGTGGTCTCTTATGTGTTACACTTTTTATTCCCCACGTTTCAGTATTTGTATGTAGATAAACTTTTATTGCAGATACTATTTTGGTTTACTGGCGGTGGCATGGGCATTTGGTGGTTTATCGATTTGTTCCGCATCCCAGGCATGACTCAGGAGCGCAACCGCGAAATTGCCGATGAGTGCCTGCGCCGGGTGATGACCAAGTACAACCGGGAGATGGGGATTGGCCCGCCGCAACCCTCGCTCCGCCAAAGGCCGGTAAATCAACCCCCGCCGTTAACGGCCAAGCCCCGCCAGCTAAGTTCCGGCAATTACGACCCCAGCAAGCTCAGCATCGAGGATGCCAAGGTGGGTTACCTGGTCGACTACGGCCTCAAAACCTGGAAAGTGGTGAACCAAATCCAGTTCGACTGGGCCGACGGCTTGTCGGAGCAGGAGTTCAAGCTCAACAGCGAGACCGATATCATCTACGTTTCGGCCCGGCGGGAGTCGGCATTGGTTTATTGTTACGTGAGCAGCATCGTCAATCTGTATTCCATCGACAAAAATTTTGATAGTTACGTAACCGAAAACGGGGCCCCGCCCAACGTGATCCAATATGCGGACTTCACTCTTTACCGCGACATCCGGTTCGAGGGCATCATGTTCAACCAAGCCTACAACAACAAGCCCATCAAGGTAGTGATGTGGGACTATTTTGACATGACCCGCGAGTACCGGTTGCGGGTGGAGCGGGCCGAGAACGGGCAGTTTTTCGCCATTTTCGGCAAAAAAGTAAGTGACATCGAGTTTTCCGAAGTGTTGCCCGTTAGCCAAGACTAAACCGGGCCGGGCCAGCGGGCGCGTGTCATGTCGCGCTTGCCGGGGGGGCCGGGCAGGCGTTCCACGGTGTAGCCCAGGGCCTGCAATCGCCGCCGCACTTCGCCTTTGGCGCAGTAAGTGGTGAGGATCGCCCCCGGGGCCAGCCAGTTGCGCAAATGGGCAAACGGGGCCTCCTCCCACAAGTCGGGCTGGGCCCGGGGGCCAAAGGCATCGTAATACACTACTTGGTAGGGTTGGTGGGTGCCCGCGAACGCCAATAGTGGCTGGGCCAATTTGGTAACGGTAAAATTGGGTAGCCAGGCCCAGGGCTGGCCCCACGGGGCTTGGTGCAGTTGCGCAAACCCCGTCGCCAGTTCCGGGCTAAAAAAACGGCCGTAGCCGAGGCGTTCCACCAGCGGCCAAGCGAGGGGGAAAGGCTCCAAAGTTGTGAGTGCTAACTCAATATCAGGATGTTGCTGGGCAAATTCGGCGGTGAGCAGCACATTAAGGCCCGTGCCAAACCCCACCTCGAGCACGCGCAACGCCCGCGCGGGGGTGGCCGCCCGCAGGCCGTGCGCGATGTAAATGTGCCGCGACTCTACCAAGGCCCCATGCTTGGAGTGGAAGCACTCGTTCAGTTCGGCCAGGCGCAACGTGGCCGAGCCGTCGGCGGTGGGCACCAGTTCCAGCGTTCTAGGCGGCAAGTTGTCGTTTAGCATCCCATTTTTTAATGAAAGGGTAAACCAGCACCGCCGCCAAAATAACCAGGGTGCCCGCATAAAAACCGCTCGTGAGCTTGTCGTGTTCGTTAAAAAACAGGGCGGCTAGCCCAATGCCGTACACTGGCTCCAAGTTAACCGTGAGGTTCATGGTAAACGCCGTGATCCGCCGCAGCAACTCGATCGAGGCCGAATAGGCGTACACCGTACACACCCAGGCCAACAGGGCTAGGTAAAACCAGTCGGTAAGGCTGGGCATGACGGGCAGCCACCGCCCCGCCTGGGTGTAGGCCAAATACACGGGTAAAAACAGTAGCGTGGTGGCAAAGGCCCCTACCATCTCGTAAAAAGTTATGGCGTAATGATGATGGCGTTGGGTAAACTGGGCGTTGATCACCGTGAACAACGCCCCCAAAAACGCCGAGGCCACGCCCATGAACAGCCCCAGGGCTTGGTCGAACTGGAACCGGAAAATGAGGTACAAGCCTAAAATGACCACCAGGCCCAGCCCCACCTCGTACCAGCGCAAGGGGCGGCGGAACACCAGCGGCTCCAGCAGGGCGGTCCACAGCGAGGCCGTGGCCATGCCCGCCAAACATACTGATACGCTGGCCACCCGTGCCCCCTCGAAAAACAGCACCCAGTGGGCCGCCATGGTAACCCCCGTGCCCAGCAGCCGGGCTACCACCCCCTGCCCAATGCGGAAGGTAAGCCCCTGCCGACTCATGAGGAACGCCAGGCCCCCGGCGGCTAACAGGGTGCGCCAGAGCACTAGCTCCACGGTAGGTACCTGTATCAAATAGCCCAAAATGGCCGTAAAGCCCCACAAAAACACCACGAAATGAAGCTGGAGGTAGTCTTTTAGCATATCTTTCGTCTAAAAATGCCTGAAAGGCCAACAAAACTAAACTATTTTACCCAAGCTGATTTTTTTGATTTTTGAGGGTTGGGACGGGGAGGTTTTCATTGGTGAGGGTGGCGCGGCATCCTGCGGGTTGGGCCGACGTTTCGGTTCGCACCGCTCCCGTGCGCCGCCGCCCCCAGCCGATATTCTCCCCACCGCGCCAAACTTTTTGGCCAAAAACGTTGTAACTAGCAACGTACTACGCCCTTTTTCATGTCGATTACCCACATAACGGCCATTGGCACCGCTACCCCGGCCCACCGGCTCACCCAACCTCAGGCTGCTGAATTTATGGCCCGGGCCTTGCAACTGCCACCCCCCGAGGCCCGGCGGCTCCAGGCTCTGTACCGGGCCACCGCCATCGAGGCCCGCCACTCGGTGTTGGGCGACTACGCCAAGGCCCCCGGCGAGCCGTTCGAGTTTTTCCCGAACACGCTGGGGCTGGAGCCGTTTCCTGGCACAGGTGCCCGCATGCGCGCCTACGAAGCCCATGCCGCGCCCCTGGCCCTGGCCGCCGTGCGCCAAACCGGGGCCACCCCCGAAACTTTGGCCAGCATCACCCACCTTATTACTGTGAGCTGTACCGGCATGTACGCCCCCGGCCTAGACCTGGACCTGGTGCAGCAACTTAACCTGGCCCCCCACGTGCAGCGGTTCGCCATCAACTTTATGGGCTGCTACGCGGCGTTCAACGCCCTCAAACTGGCCGATGCCCTCTGCCGGGCCGACTCCACCGCCCGCGTGCTGGTGGTGGCGGTAGAGCTTTGTTCGCTCCATTTTCAAAAAAATTCAAGTGAAGACAACCTGTTGGCCAACGCCATTTTTGCCGATGGGGCCGCGGCCGTTTTGCTACAAGCCGCCCACCCCAAATGGGGGCATCGTGGCCCCAGCTTGTGCTTGGACCACTTTTTTTGTGGGCTGGAAACCCAAGGTCGGCCCGATATGGCCTGGTACATCCGCGACTCGGGGTTCGAAATGCGGCTTTCCGCCTACGTGCCCGACCTGCTGGCCGGCCGTGCCCAAGAGCTAACTGGCCACTTGCTGGCCCAACTGCCCGCCGCCGCCTTGCCAGTGGAACTCTACGCGATCCACCCCGGGGGGCGGCGCATTTTGCAAGCCCTCGAGAAAGCCATGGACATTACCCCGGCCCAAAACTGGGCCTCGTACCAGGTGCTGCGCCAGTACGGCAACATGTCGTCGGCCACGGTGCTGTTTGTGTTGCAGCAGTACCTGCAACTGGCCAAACCGGCCCATGCGGGCAAACCCATCTTGAGCATGGCCTTCGGCCCCGGCCTGGTAATGGAAGCCGCCCTGCTGCGCTTGGTGATGGACTGAGGCTTAAAACCCTGAATGACGGCAGGGCTAAAGGGCATTTCTCTTTGATTAACAATGGTTTATGGGAAGGTGAATGCCTAATTTAGGCTTAGTTTTGGCATAACGGCCCCGATGGGCGGCGGTACAAACCAATCGCCTCGTCAAAAATCGTCGTCCAAAACGGATAAAGAGGTTTGGAACAAGGAATTTTACAAACCTTTGAAAATCAAGGGCAGCGCACTTTATTGCGCCATTATTTGAGGGCGATGCAAAACATTTTCTGGACGGGCTACAGCCCCCGGCAACGGCACCTGGCCATCAACGAAATGCAGCAAACGATTGCCCGGCATGGTGATCTCGTTGATTTTCAGTCGTTTTCCGATTTGTCGATTACCGTCAAAATCGAGATCGAGGAGCGGAAGGTGGACCTGCTATACCGGGAACTGGCCCAACAAATGGGGATGGCGGACTTTCCGGGCCTGTCGTCCCAGGCAACCAGGGAGCGGGTCATTTTCCTCAACGTCTCCTTCGCGGCGGGCCAGGGCAACCTCAAAACCGAAATCCCGGAGGTACCGGGGTAAGGAGGTCGGGCTTTCTGCAAATGGATTGGGGCCGAACCGCTGCCGAGGCGCAAAGCCGTCGGTAGAGTAGGGAATCTGCGAATTAATCCCCCACCTGAAAATCATTTGACCATGCAATCATTAGACTTCTTGCGGATTAGATTAATACTTTTTTGATTTCCCAAACTCAGGACGCAATTGCGTTTCCCTCCCTTGGGCGGGGCCAGGGTGGGGTCGGGAAAGGTGGATTTTGAACAAAAAAACCGGGATAAAGCCTAGTTAAAAACCTAAATATGTAAGAAGTTTACCAAGTCATGCAATCATTAAGTCATGTAATCATGTAAAAAGATGAGCACCGCCGAATTGATCCACCAAACTTTGCTGGCCGAGGCGCGTCGGCGGTTGTTTACCGAGTCGGGGCCGCGGATCCACCGGTGCTTGGGCCTACTAACCGAGGCCGAGGTGTGGCAGCGGCCCAACCCCAGCCTCAACAGCGCGGGCAACTTGGTGCTGCACCTGTGCGGCAACGCCCGGCAATGGATTTTGCACGGCATCGGCGGGCGGGCGGACCACCGCCAGCGGCAGGCCGAGTTTGACGAGCGCGGCCCCGTACCCACCCCGCTACTGCTGGCCCAACTGGACCAATTGCTGGCCGAAATAGACCAGGTGCTGGCCCAGCTCACCCCGGAAATGCTAGCCCAGTCGCGCCGCGTGCAGGGCTTCGACGAAACCGTGCTGAGTATTTTGGTCCACGTGGTAGAACATTTTTCGTACCACGTGGGGCAGATCAGCTATTTGACCAAACTTTACAAAAACGTGGATTTGCAGTATTACGGCGGCCACGATTTGAACACCGTGGGCTAGTTTTGGGCCGGGAAAGCCCAATCGGTACCCCTTTTTTTGTTCACATGAGCCTCATGCAATACGACGTACTGGTGGTGGGCGGGGGCATCGTGGGCCTGGCCACGGCCCACCAACTACTCGCCCTGCGGCCCGGCCTCCGGGTGGCCGTGGTGGAAAAAGAAACCACCCTGGCCCGGCACCAAACCGGGCACAATAGCGGGGTCATCCACTCGGGCATTTACTACAAGCCCGGCAGCCTCAAAGCCCGTAACTGCTTGCGGGGTTATCAACTATTGCTCGAGTTTTGTGCCCAACACGGGGTAGCCCACGAGGTAACGGGCAAAATCATTGTGGCCACCAGTGCCGCCGAACTGCCCCAGTTGCACAACGTGTACGAGCGCGGGCTGGCCAACGGCCTGGCGGGCGTGCGCAAAATCGGCCCGGCCGAAATGAAGGAGATCGAGCCCCATGTAAACGGGCTGGAAGCCATTTGGGTGCCCCAAACCGGCATTGTGGACTACGTAGGAATGGCCCAAAAAATGGCCGAACTGCTGACGGCGGCGGGCGGCACCCTGCACCTGGGCCAAGCCGTAACCGACATCAAGCTCCAACCCAACGGGGCCACGGTGGTTACCAGCCAGCAAACGTTCACCACCCGGCTGGTAGTCAACTGTGCGGGCCTGTATTCCGACAAGATTGCGGCCTTGAACCGGCCCCAGTTGCCCTACCGCATCATCCCGTTCCGGGGCGAGTACTACGAGATTAAGCCGGAGCGGCAGCACTTGGTCAAGAACTTGATTTACCCCGTGCCCGACCCCAATTTCCCGTTTTTGGGCGTGCATTACACCCGGATGATCCACGGGGGCGTTGAGGCGGGGCCTAACGCGGTGTTCGCCTTCCGTCGGGAGGGCTACCGCCGCTCCGATTTTCAGTTCCGGGAGTTTTGGGAGGCCGTTACCTGGCCGGGGTTCCAAAAGGTGGCGGCCAAATACTGGCGCACCGGCCTGGGCGAGTACTACCGTTCGTTCTCGAAGGCCGCCTTTACGCGGGCCTTGCAAAAGCTCATCCCGGACATCCAGGAAACCGACCTGCGGCCCGGAGGGGCGGGCGTGCGCGCCCAAGCCTGCGAGCGCAACGGCGGCCTAGTAGACGACTTCTTGATTTTAGAAGACCAGTTTGTGATCAACGTGGGCAACGCGCCCTCGCCGGCGGCCACCTCGTCGCTGTCCATTGGCCTGAGCGTGGCCGAAATGGCCCTGACCAAGGTTTAACCTAACGGCCTGCTTGGTTTTTGGAGGATGAAAACCCGGATCAACCGCCGATTTTTGGGAGCCAGTTCGATTTATCCGTCCTTCTTTTTGAGTAGGTCAGTTATCTCTCTAAAGTAAAATATATTTAAATTTATTTTTAATATTTTAAAATAGGTCTCTTGCAGATTAGGTTTTTGACCGGATGAAAGCCCAGGATTTTCGTTCGAGATCCGCCCTTTTTTGGGCCCCACCCTGGCCAACCGCACTTACTCGCTCAAAAACTCCCGTTTTTGCCGTCCGTTGGGGAGGGGACAAAACTTCGACCTGTGTACGACTAATATGCAAGAGGTCTAATATATAAAACTGACGGCAGTGTTCAATTTTTTATAGAAGTAATATTCAATTGCGGATAGCCGCATATCGCAACCATCCACCCTTCATCTTATGAAAATCCTCATCATCGGGGGCGGCAACATGGGCAAAACCTACGCCGATGCCTTCATCGCCAACCATGCCGTGGCCAAAAGCGACCTGTACATCTTGGAACATTACGAAGAAAAGGCGGCCCTGTTCCGCTCGCTGGGCTTCGAGAAGGTGTTTTTTGAGCCTGGCCCCTACATTAGTGAGGTGGACTTGGTGATTTTGGCCATTAAGCCGCAAGATGCCGCCGCCCTTTTCCCCAAAATCGCGCCGTACTTGGGGGCGCACCAGGTGGTGTTGTCCATTATGGCCGGGGTAACCATGACCACCTTGGCCGCCGCCTTGCCCACCCCCAAAATTGTGCGGGCCATGCCCAACTTGCCCGCCCAGATCAGCATGGGCATGACGGGCTTCACTTCCGCCGACGCGGTGAGCAAGGAGGAGACCTTCAACATCCAAAACCTGTTGAACACTACGGGCAAATCGCTCTATTTTGATGACGAGGCCAAGCTGGACGCGGTAACCGCCATTTCGGGCAGCGGCCCGGCCTATGTGTACTACTTTATGGATGCCATGATCGAGACTGCCCTGGGCTTCGGCTTTACCAAGGCCCAGGCCGAGGTGTTGGTGGAGCAGACCTTTATGGGGGCCATTCACTTGCAAAGTATGCACAACCTCAGTTGTAAGGACTGGATCGCCCGGGTGGCCTCCAAAGGCGGCACCACCGAAGCTGCCCTGCGCCAGTTCGCGGCCCACGATTTGGCCCAGGGCATCGGCCAGGGCTTGCAAGCCGCCCAACGGCGCGCCGTTGAGTTGGGCAAGTAGTGGGTTGAATATCAGTGCTTTGAAGGCAAGTGAAGGGACACACCCCTGGCCCCTCTCAAGAGGGGAAAGCCGCCGCAGGCGGCGGGGCGAGGGAGATATCCCCTCTTGAGAGGGGCCAGGGGTGTGTCAGGAAAGGGGAAAAACAGGAATTACCGACACATTAAGGGCTTCCCAGCCTATAATTCCACTAGACCTTTTTCCATTACCCTTACTCGTTTTGATATTGCGTTTGCAGCCGCGCCGCATCGCCCGAAAATTCGCGTTTTTTTCACCCTGGAGGAGGCCAGGATGTGGCTATCAAAGCCTGTTTTTGAGCGAAACTCCGGGCTTGTCATCGGCAAAAAATTAATGCGAAAGAGATTAGACTTCTTGCACATTAGATTTTGACTAGACGAGACCCCAAATTTTCGTTCAAAATCGCTCAAAAACTCCCGTTTTTGCCGTCCGGCGGACGACCAAAAGCGAATGAGCTTTTGGGGCGAGTATGTGGGGTGGGACGCAATCTCGACCTAACTACGGCTAATATGCAAGAGGTCTATTTATGAATCTGACTTCCTAATTGCCTAGCCAGATGGTTTTTAGTCTGATTAGCAATCATTTATAAAACCACTAAGGCTCCTCCAACTGCAACACCACCAAGCGGTTGCGGGTGAGCACGGCGGCCCAGGGCGCGGCGTAGGCCATTTCCAGGGCTTCGGCGGCCAAAGCGGGGGGCAGCGGCAGGCTGCGTTTGGCCCCCGTGTACAGGTGCTCGAACCACAACTGGCCTTGGTGCAGGTAATACACCTCGTTGCCGTAAAAATCGAAATGCTCGGTGGGCTGGCCCAACCGGCGGCGGTAATTGCCCAGGTTGTCAAACACCAAAATGCCGCTGTTGCGGTCGTTGATAAACAGTTGATTCTGGTACTCGGCCATTTGGTTAAAATCGTAGTCGGCTTGGCCCAGCAGCAGGTCCAGCGGAGCTTTAAAACTCGTCTGGTTTTGATTTTTATCGTACTTGTAAAGGGCAAACTGCACGTCGTCAAACAGCCAAAGCTGGTTGTCGAGCGAGGGGGCGGCCAGGCGCACAAAGCCCAGTTCGCTGCTGGCTTGGGCCAAGGGGTAGGTTTCCAGCGGGGTCAAAAACCGGTTCAGCAGCTTGTATTCTTGCAACTCGCGGTAAAAGGCAAAGATGCGCACCGTGGGCCGCGCCTCCAACTGGGTAATCTGGGCCAGCTTGGGCGGCGAATAGTGCAGGGCAAACTGACCCAGGCTGTCGTAACGGTCCAAGTTGCCGGCCGCGTCGGCCACGTAGTAATTGCCGTAGCGGTCCACCGAGAGGTGGACGGGCTGGGTCAGCGGCACGGTGCGCACCTCGCGCCAGGTTTGCGCGCCCGCCCCGGCAGGCCAACCCAGTGCCCCGGCCCAGAGCCAGCAAAACCAAAATCCCCATTGCATGGTTAATAGCAGCAAGCCCGATTGGTGAAATTGCCTAGGGCAAATATAACGCCAGGGCTGGGCCTGCTTTATTACCAGGGCTGGGCTATTTTTGGCGGGCGGCTAGGCCCGTTGGCCCTGCGCGGGATCACGCGGCTATTTTTGGGCAACAGTTAACCAGTAAAATATTCAAAACCAATTATATAACTTTTTAAAACCTCTCACCCTTCTCTTATGTTCACGGGCTTGTTGCACACCCACCGGGCGGTCGTTATCCTGTTCTTGCTCATCTACCTCATTAAAACCGCCTTGCTGCTATTTGCCAAACCTGCGGCCTTGGCGGGCTTTACCCGGCGCATCAAAGTGCCGGAAATGGTGGTCAGTTTCTTGTTCCTGCTCACCGGGGGCTGGATGTTCGCCGAGTTGCCGGCCAGCGAGCGGAGCGTTTATCTGTACGCCAAAATTGGGGTGGTGCTGTTGGCCATCCCAGTGGCCATTGTGGGCTTTAAACGGGCCAACAAAGCCCTGGGCACCCTGGCCTTGCTGTTGGTGGTGGGCGCCTACGGCCTGGGCGAAATCAACAAGCGCGCCTCGGCCATCCAGCCCGTGGCGGCGGGCATCCTCACCGACCCCACCGTGGCCGGCTACAGCCCCGTAACCCACGGCCAGGGCCTTTACGCCGCCAACTGCGTGGCCTGCCACGGCCCTGATGGCACCTTAGGCGCGGCAGGGGCCAAAAGCCTCAAAACCAGCCTCAAAACCCCGGACGAAGTGGTGGCCTTGCTCCAAAAGGGCAAAAACTCGATGCCCTCCTACAAAAAAGTGCTCACTTTGAACGACATGACCGCCCTGGCCGCCTACGTGCAAACCCTGCGCGGTGCGCAGCCGTAGCCGGGCGTTATTTGAACCCCAGTTTCCGCAAGGCCCGCCGCCACAACGGTGGCCGCTGGCGAAAAAACGCATCCTCTTGCCGCAAAATTGCCTGCGCGGCGGCCGGGGCCAGTTCCCCGTGGCGGGCCTGCAAAAACTGTTGCCTAAAATACACCATCGGTTCAATGTAATGCCCGGCGTTGTCCAGCGTGGGCTTGGTGTCGCCGTTGTAGTGGATCACGTTCGGCGGGCCGGCCACCACCGGCTGCCCGGCCACCAGCGGGAACCGGGCCGCCGCCTCGGCGCGGGTAAAATCGGGCACCAAGTATTGCGTATCGGCATGGCCCAGCCTAAACTTGCCGCGCGCCGCCCCGTCGAAGTACAGAAAATTCAGCAGCCCCATCTCGCCCGATAGGAACAGCCCCGGCTCGGTGCGCAGTTGGGGCAACGCCCGCCGGTAGTCGCCCAGGTCCAGTGCCCCGCGCCGCGCGAAAGTTACCCCCGTGCAGGTATATAATTGGTCGTATTTAAGTGGCTCAAAATCAGGGTAATGGCGGCGCAGTTTGGCCAGGTTGAAAAACCAGGTTTCAATATCGGCGGGCTGGTAGCCATACGTGGGCTGGTCAATTACCAAGTCGTAGCGGCTAAAATCGGCCAGCGGGCGCAGGTCGCCCCACAGCACCGTGTCGGCATCCAGCAGCAAAAAATACTCGAACGGGCTTTCCCAAAACGCGATCATTTTCGTGATCCCGTAGCCAAAACTCTGGTCGCGCAAAAACGGGTCGCGCACGGTGCGGCGGTTCAGCACCTGCGCGTCATAAAGGTGCGGCAGTTGGTCCAGGTCAAAATCGCCGTCCACCAGCAGGCAAATGGGCACGTTGGGCAAATATTGCCGCACACTGGCGCAGCAACCCTTGGCAAACAAAAAATCCTTGCGGGCGCAGGTGATAATCACCCCAAAGTCGGCGGGAAACATGGCCAAACCACTTAAAACGGACGATCCAGGGCCAAAAAACGGCAAAAAAACCAGGATTTCCATTCTACCCTGCCGACGGCCAAAATCCCGGCAGCGGTTTTTGCCCAGGTTGCCCAATCCCTGAGGGTTTCCAAAACCCTTAGGGATTTCTTTTTCGCCTCCCGGTTCACTTTTGGGGTTTGCCCCGCGCGCGGGCACCCGGGTGCGAGGGTGCGCCCGCCCGTTCGCGCGGGGCCGGGGTGCTCCGGGGTCCGGCCAAGCCTCCCGAACGCTCCTTACGTCGCGCCCTCCGCCCCCCTAAGCCAGCCACTACCCGGCCGTGCGCCCTCGGCCCTTCCCTAAACGCCCACCACCACCTTGCCAATTAATGCGTAATTTTGCGCCCGCCTGGTTTAAGGTCGGGCGTGTTCGCTATTTAAATCAAGCCGGTGGAGTACCGTTTGTCCAACCTAACCATTGTTCACCATTTGCCTTTCATCGGTTAGCTCACTAGTGCTGCTATGTTTTAGTCCTCTGTATCAACGGTAAGATTTAAACACCTGATCATCTTGCAGTTAAATAGAAATTTTGCCTTAAAACCAAGCTAGCGCAGTCCCAGTTCACCATTCTCACACTCACCCATTCACCTCTTATGGCCTCGCCCAATTTTATCGATTACGTCAAAATCAATTGCCGCTCGGGGGCGGGCGGGGCCGGTTCGGTGCATTTCCGCCGGGAAAAGTTTGCCCCCCTGGGCGGCCCCGATGGCGGCGACGGCGGGCGCGGCGGCCACGTGGTACTGCGCGGCAACGCCCAACTTTGGACGTTGCTCCATCTTAAATACACCAAACACGTATTTGCCAAAAACGGCCAAGCGGGCACCGGTGCCCGGTGCAGCGGCAAGCAAGGGGCCGACGTGGTGATCGAGGTCCCGCTGGGCACGGTGGTCAAACACGCCGAAACCGAGGAGCAACTGGCCGAAATCATGCACGACGGCGAGGAATTGATCCTCTTCCCCGGAGGCCGGGGCGGGCTGGGCAACGTCAACTTTGCCACGCCCACCAACCAGGCCCCGCGCTACGCCCAACCTGGCGAGCCGGGCCAAGAAGCCTGGGTGGTGATTGAGCTCAAAGTCCTAGCCGACGTGGGTCTGGTCGGGTTCCCCAATGCGGGCAAGTCCACCTTGCTCTCGGTGGTATCCGCCGCCCGCCCCGAAATTGCCGACTACCCGTTTACCACCTTGGTGCCCAACCTGGGCGTGGTGGGCCTCAGCGGCGACCGCTCGTTCGTCATGGCCGACATCCCCGGCATCATCGAAGGGGCGGCCGAGGGCCGGGGCCTGGGCACCCGTTTCCTGCGGCACATCGAGCGCAACTCCATCCTGCTGTTCATGCTCCCCGCCGATAGCCCGGACCTGCGCCGCGAGTACCAGATTTTACTGAACGAGCTGGGCCAGCACAACCCCGAGCTACTAGACAAGAACCGGCTGCTGGCCATCACCAAAGCCGATTTGCTCGACGACGAGCTGGAGCAAGCCCTACAAGCCGAACTGCCGCCGGGCGTGCCCGCGTTGTTCATCTCGTCGCTTACGGGCAAAAACATCCCCGCCCTCAAAGAATGGGTATGGGCGGCCTTGCGCGAAGCCTCGGTGGTGGAAACCCCGCCCCCGGCCTGGCCCGCCACCCCCCACGACCACTAGCCACCAAGCAACCTTGGGCTGCCCAACCGCATCTGGCAAACGAGGTCCTAGTAGTGCCAATGAGGTTGTGAAAAGTGCCGCTTTTAGCAGCTAAGAATCAAATCCCGACATTACCTGATGTTTTTTTTCATCAAAATATTGATTATTAATTACTTACCTCACTTACTCATTACCTTACTCACTCCACTCCACTCCCCGTTCTCCTTCACCTAATTGACCTATGAAAATCAAATTTGCTTATTGGGTTTTGTTATCGGTTTTGGCCCTGGGTTGCCGCAGCCGCAACGAAATTGACCAGAGCAACCAACTGCGCCGCGAGGACCAAGTGATCCGCGAGTACCTGGCCGCCAACAATATTCAAGCCGTGCGCGACAACGACACGGGCATTTACTACCGCATCCTCACCCCCGGCGCGGGCAGCCGCCCCACCCTGGGCGATACCGTGCGCCTGCACCACACGGGCGCGGTGCTCTATGGTAAACAGTTTGATACCAGCCGCTTTGGCAGCCCGCTGCGCACCAACTTAGCGGGCACTTTCCCTAGCGGAACGCTGGCAGGGCGTGCCCGGGTGCCTCAGGCTTGGCAGGTGATGGTGCCCCAAATGCAACTGGGCGAACGACGGCAGGCGTTTGTGCCCTCATCGCTCGGTCATGGCGCGGCTGGCGTCCCCGACGAACTACAACGCGGCACCTACACCGTGCCGCCCAACAGCATTTTGGTGTACGATCTGGAACTGCTCGAGATCATCCCCCGCCGATGAAGAACCTGTGCTTTGCCAGCCGTAATGCCCATAAGCGGGCCGAGATCCAGCACCAACTTGGCCCTGCCCTGCGCCTGCTCACCCTCGACGAGCTGGGCTTGGCCGAGGAAATCCCCGAAAATGAGCCGACCATCGAGGGCAACTCGTGGTTCAAAGCCCATTACGTGTGGCAAAAAACCGGGATCGACTGCTTTGCCGACGATACGGGCCTGGAGGTGGACGCGCTAGGTGGTGCTCCGGGCGTGCACACGGCCTACTACGGCGGCCCGGAACGCAGCGCGGACAAAAACATCGGCAGGTTGCTGGCTGAATTGGCCGGGGTAATCAACCGCCGCGCCCAGTTCAAAACCGTGATCACGCTGTATTGGGGCGGGCAGCCGCAGGTGTTTACCGGGCTGGTGCCGGGGCAAATTTTGCTCGAGCCGCGCGGCCAGGGCGGTTTCGGCTACGACCCCATCTTTTTGCCCGATGAGGGCCAGGGTTTTAGCCTCGCCCAAATGGACATGGCCACTAAAAACCAACTTAGCCACCGTGGCCGGGCCGTGCGGCAACTGGTGGCGTTTTTGCGTCAGGAAAATTCAGAATAGGCAATCTGCCTTTTTTAACGCACTTTTTCATAGCTCACTTCCACGGGGAAGTGCGCGTCGATGACCCCAATCGCTTGGCAAGCCGCCTTGGACAGTTTGACCATCACTTTGCGCTCAGTGCTGAGGTTGGGGATTTTGCCGATGACCTTGGCCAGCACTACCGCGCCGGTGCTCTCGTTGTAAACCCGGATAAAGCTACCCACCGGGGCGGTGCGGTGCAGGGCTACCTGCAGGCCGTTGCTGGCCCCCGGGATCATCTCACCCATGCCGCGCTCGCGTACCAGCGGGCCGGTGGGCCGTTTGGAGGCTAGTTCGGCCGGGTTGTTACCCACAGCGGCGGGGCTGAGGGCCAGCACCTGCCCCACTTGGATCAGGTGGTCTTTCAGTTGGTTCCAGGCTTGCAATTGTTCCACTTTGAGGGCGTACTTGGCCGCGATTTTGGCCAGGGTCTCGCCCTCGGCCACGGTATGGCGCAGGTTGGTGGGCAGGGCCACCGGGGCCGGGCGGACCACGGCAGGCTCAACCGGGCTGGGCAGGAGCGTGGCCGTCGCGTTTTTGTAGTCGATCACCCACAGGTCTTGCCCCTCACGGATGGCATCGGCATTTTTTAAGTTGTTGATTTTGAGAAGCTCCGCCGTTTTCATCCCAAACCGGACGGCGATGCCGCTCAGGGTTTCGCCATATTTGACCCGGTAGGTTTTTTTGGCCTTTTGCCCATCGTCGGGGCGGGCCAAGGTGGAATTGATTGCCTGGGTCGGGCTAGCCAGGCCAACGGGGGCCAAAGTGCCCAACCCGGCCATTAGTAACAGGAATAGAGCAGATGCTTTCATGGAAATGCCGTAAAACCGGGCTAAGTTAACTAAAGTCTTAACTATTTGCAAATAAATGGGTTAACTTTTTTGATTTAAAGTAAAACTATAACATTTTCAGGCGATTGCGGCGGCTGGGGCCTGGCCTGGCCGTTAGGGGGTGGTTGACGTGAAAATAGCGAAGTTCGGCTGCGGGTGACTAGGGGAAAGTAATGCCCTTGGTGCGTGGCCTGCTCGTGCCTTGCGCTGATTAAACCTCTTGCAAATTAACCGTACTAGGGTCGCAGTTGCGTCCCAGCCCACAGACTCGCCTCAAAACTTCCGTAGTTGTCATCCGTGGGACGACAAACGTGCTTCAACTTTGGGCGAGGAAGTGCGGCTGTCCGGGATGGGGCTAAAAAAGGGCGCATTTTTAACGAAAATCCGGGCCTACGTCCAGTCATAAATCTAATTTGCAAGAGGTCTATTCTTACTCTAGGGAAAATAAAAAAGCCACCCACTAGGCCAACACGTTGATCAACGGGCCGCCGGTGGGCCGGTGTAACTGGCCAATGGGTTGCAAAGGTGCGCCGTGCTGGGCCAGCAGGGCGGCCAGCCCCTCGGTATCGGGGGCGGCGGCGATCAGTAGCCCGCCGCTGGTTTGCGGATCGGCCAGCAGGTAGCGTAGGGCCGGGTCCGGCAGTTGTACCCCGTGCCCGTAGCTGTCCCAATTGCGGTGGGTGCCGCCGGGCACGGCATTTTGGGCCAAGTAATCCGCCAAATGGGGCAACTGTGGCACCTGCCCGGCGTAAAGCGTGGCGGCCAGGCCACTACCTTGGCACATTTCGGTCAGGTGGCCCAGCAGGCCAAAGCCCGTTACATCGGTGAGGGCGTGCACCTGGGGCAAGCGGCCCAGGGCGGTGCCCAGTTGGTTGAGCCGGGTCATCTGCTCACGGGCCAGGTGCGCGTGCGCGGGGGCCAGCAAGCCCTTTTTTTCCGCCGTGGTTAAAATACCCACGCCCAGCGGCTTGGTGAGATAAAGCAGATCGCCGGGTTGGGCGGTGCTGTTGCGCTTGAGGTGGGCCTTGGCCACCGTGCCCGTTACGGCCAGGCCAAACACGGGTTCCGGGCAGTCGATGCTGTGGCCGCCCGCCAGCGGAATGCCCGCTTCGGCGCACACGGCCCGGCTGCCTTCCAGCACCTGGCGGGCTACTTCGGCGGGCAGTTTGGCCAGGGGCCAACCCAAAATAGCAATGGCCAACAATGGGGTGCCGCCCATCGCGTACACATCGCTGAGGGCGTTGGCCGAGGCGATGCGGCCAAAGTCAAAGGCATCGTCCACGATGGGCATAAAAAAATCGGTGGTGCTGATCAGCAACGGGCCTTCGGGCAGTTCGTACACGGCGGCATCGTCGCGGGTATCGTTGCCCACGAGCAGCCGGGGGAAAACCGGGGCCGGGGCAGCCGTGTGCAAAATGGCATCGAGCACCTGGGGGGCGATTTTACAACCACAGCCCGCCCCGTGCGAGTATTGGGTGAGCTTATAAACCGGGGAAGAAGACATAAGTAGCCGACTTTGGGATTAAAATGACTGCGGTTTAACTAACTATGGGGATCGCCCGGTTTGGTTATCCTCCATTTTAAAAAGCCGGAAACGCACCATGTCACGGTTAATTTCCGTTCCTAATTGCAGAGTCTGCATTCTGAACTAAAAAATTGAAAATCAACCTATTAAAACCTTTTCTCCGCTTAGGTTTTAGGTTTTTTGGCCCGGCGGTACATACGCACCAGCACCTGGGTAAAATCGGTCCAAGAGCCGGGCACGGTGTAGTAGAGGCTGGCCGGGGCACTGGGCGGGCTTTCGAGGTGCAGCCGGTCCAGGGCGGTTACCGCGTAGGTGTAACGCCCGCTGGCGGGCACTTGGGTATCGGTAAAGGTGGTGCCGCGCCCGCGCCACACGCCCACCAGCCGGGTGGGATCGCTCACGTCCACTGGCTCCCCCTCCGCAAAACGGTACACGGCATAGTAAGCCGCCTGGCCCGTGCCCGAGGACTTAGCGGGCGACTCCCAATTGAGGAGTACGCCACTGCGGCCCGCAAAAACTTCCAGATTGCGCGGGGCGGCCGGGGCCAGGCCCCCTTTCCACGGCATGGGCGGCACCAGGGCCGGGTAGCGGTAAAAATCGCGGCGCAAGCTATCGCGGAAACCGCCCAAGTTCCGGGTTAACGACTTGGAACTAAAATAGATACTGCCCAAAACATTAGGCAACTGGCGGTTGTAGCGCAGTTGCCCCGGCAGTTGGCCCAGGTTGGCCCAGTGCGGGTCGGCGCCCTTGGGGTTGATTTTGTAGCTGGCCTGGCCCACGTACAAGTGCTTGCCAAAATGGTTGCGACTCCACCACTCTACCAGGGCCTGGTACGGGATTTTATCGAACCCCGCGCTGAAATACACTTGCGGGGCCACGTAGTCGATCCAGCCGCGCTGGAGCCACAGCCGCACGTCGGCAAAGAGGTGGTCGTAGCAGGTTTGGCCACCCTGGGTAGCCGAGCCGGCGGGGTCGTCCCGCTGGTTGCGCCAAAGGCCAAACGGGCTAATGCCAAACTTGACGTGCGGTTTTGCCCGTTTAATGCCCGCCGCCAACTGCTCGATGAGGCGGTTCACGTTGTCGCGCCGCCAGTCGGCCAGGGTGGCAAACCCCGCCCCATACTGGGCAAAAGCAGCTTGGTCGTCGAACGGCAGGTCTTTGATCGGGTACGGATAAAAATAATCATCAAAGTGGATGGCATCCACGTCGTAACGGCGCACTACGTCAGTAACCACGTCGGTAATGTACTGGCGCACCTCGGGCAGGCCGGGATTGAACACCTTATTTTTCCCGTATTTGATAAACCACTCCGGCTTGAGGTTGGTGAGGTGGTCGGCGGCCACCTGGCCCGAGTCGGCATCGAACATGGCCCGGTACGGGTTCAGCCAGGCATGGAACTCGAGCCCGCGCTGGTGGGCCTCGTCCACCATAAACTGGAGCGGGTCGTAGTAGGGGTCCGGCATGGCCCCCTGGGTGCCCGTGAGCCACTCCGACCAAGGTTCTTTGGCACTGTAATAAAACGCATCGGTGGCGGGGCGCACCTGCACAATCACCGCATTGAGGCCGCTGGCTTGGTGGTGGTCGAGCAACTGCGTAAACTCCCGCTGCTGGCGAAAAGTGCTCAGCCCCTTTTGGCTGGGCCAGTCAATGTTGGCCACGCTGGCGATCCAAACCGCCCTGAACTCACGCTTGGGCGGAGGCGCGGCCGCCCCGGCGGGCAACTTCCCTACTTGGTTCTGGGCGCACAACCCGGAGATGGACCACCAAAACAGCCAGCCACTGGCCAGCCAATGCATAAAATAGCGCATAGAAAAAAACTGGGCAAAGTTGGGGATTTTTGCCCAACCCCGCCCGGCCGCTTTGCCCAAAAATTGATTTAAAATTTGGTCAGGGTTACCGAACGTAGGTGGTTAGTTTTGGCATTCATGCTCAACAACTACCTCAAAGCAAATAACGATTGCGGGTTCCTCGCCTTGTAAATAATTGATAACCAAATAGAGAAATCATGCAATCATTTAGTCATTCGCGGGCTAAAACAACTCCATTTTCTCGGCAATGGCCCGGCGCAGGCCCTCGGAGGCGGGCGCGTGGGGCGGGCGCACGTGGGCCGCGCATACCCCCAGCATTTCCAGGGCGGTTTTTACGCCCACCGGGTTGCCTTCTTGGTACATCAAGTCGTTGATTTCGTTGAAGTTGAGTAGCGTGGGTGCGGCCTTGGCAAACTGGCCTTGCAACACGGCCCGCACCATGCCCCCAAACTGGATGGGAAAAGCGTTGGCCAGCACTGAAATAACCCCGGCCGCGCCAAAAGTGAGCATGGGCACGGCGAGCAGGTCATCGCCACTGATGAGCAAAAAGTCGTCGGGTTTGTGGCGGGCAATGCGCATGGCCTGGCCCAGGTCCGGGCACGACTCTTTGATACCGATGATGTTAGGGTGCTGGGCCAGCCGCAGCGTAGTGGCGGCCGTTAGGTTAGCCCCCGTGCGACCTGGCACGTTGTAAAGCAGTACTGGCAGCGGCGAGGCTTCGGCCACGGCCACATAGTGCTGGTACAGCCCTTCTTGCGAGGGTTTGTTGTAATACGGCGAAACCGAAAGCACCGCTACGGCCCCGGCCAGGTCGGTTTGCCGCAGTTCGGCCACCACGGCTTGGGTGTTGTTGCCGCCCAGACCGTACACCAGGGGCAGGTCTTGGGAGTTATGTTGCCGTACATAATCAAAAATGGCGGCCTTTTCAGCGGCGGTTGTAGTAACCGACTCGCCGGTGGTGCCGTGGACTACCCAATATTCTACCTCATGTTGGGTGTGTCGGAGTAGGCTGGCCAATCCTTCAAAATCGACCTGACCATCGCGGTCAAAAGGGGTAACCAGGGCCACTCCGGTGCCTTGCAGGGCAGTTTGCAGGGAGGTCATAAAAACGGGATAAAAGTTCGGGGCAGCCGCCCCAAGTAGTTAATTGGCCGCTAAGTTAATGTGCTACCAGGGCTTTCGTGTAATGCTGGACCTGTTCAATGAGGGCACCCAACCCTTGACCGGGCGACAGGGCCACCATCATTTCAAACAGGTGTTCTTTGCCCTGCCAGTGCGGGCCGATCCGGCACTTGGCGTTAGAGGTGGCCAGCAACCAGTCTTGCACCAGCGGCTCGTCCAGGCTGAGGCAGTACAGGTAATCGAACGGCTTTTGTACAAAGTGGAGCACCGAGGCGGAATGGACTTCGCCCCACAAGTCGATGTCGGCTTCGGTAAAAAACTCATGCTCAAACGGATAAGCAATATCGCGCTGCTTGCCGAAGTAGGTGAGCACCGTAACCTGCTTGTTGTCGCGCTGGAGGGCGCGGATAAACTGGGTAAGTTGGCGCTGGTGCTCCTCCTCGTGGGCGATCAAAAACACCCCCACTTGGCGCACCTCGGCGTAGCTCATGGTACTGCGGGGCCGTTTTACTTCACGTTGCACAGCCCGCACTTTGCGTTGCAAGAAAAACTGTTTGATCAAATTCATGCTAGGCGCAGATAAACTATGGCCAAAACGACCGGCAAAAAAATACTTGTAAAGAAGTAGTAACCGGGGTTATCAGACAAGGGCAACAAATTTAACCCATCGCGCGGATTTTGAAACGATTGTTTTGCCACGATCAAGGCGGGCAAGGCGAAAAAAACTAGCTCCAAAAACTATTTTCCACCAGTAAGTTATTGGTAAACAGCTTGTCAGGATTGAGTACCTTAGCAAAAGCCCCGTGGCCGCGCAGCCAATTTATAAAATCGTCCCAGCGTTTGCGTTCCATTAAGCCCCAGGCACCATCGGCCTGGAGGGCGTGTTTGTTCACTTCAATCAATGAGCGGTATAACCACTCCGGCGGGTTGGGCAGCAGGGTTTGTAGCATCTCAGCAGCTTCCTTGGGGTAGTCGGCCGCGTAGAAATAACCCGCCGCGCTCAGGCGCACAAAGTCGGCCAGGGCATCGGCGTGTTGCTCTAGCAACTGCTTGGTCGAGATCAGCAAGGGGCAATAGCCGTAGGGGATGCCCGCCGCCTCCAACCGGATGGTTTCCAACGAGAGGCCCAGGCTGGCGGCTTCGATCCCCTCCCAGGGCAAATAAATCCAGCACCAGTCGGCCTGGCCGTCCTTGAGGGCTTCCCAGGTGTCGAGTTTGTTGGGCGGGGCCTCGGACTTGATGGGCTTAAATCGCGGCTGGTAGTGCTTAAATTGTTCAATCACCCATTTTTCGTAAGGCAGGTCAAGGGCGGCATAAACGGGCCGGGTGATGATTTTGCCCCGCCGCACGGTGGCCCAGGCGCTCACGTCGTCTTGCAGCAAAGTAGCCACTGCCACCAGTTCTCCTTTGCCTTGGGCGTGGTTGGCGATCACGTATTCCGACGGGGCAATGGCCAAATCTACCTGCCCGCGCAATAATTTTTCCACTGGCGTGCTGGCGTATTGATCATCGGCTGGAGAAAGAAATCGCACTTGTAAATCAGCCTCTTGGAACCAATGCTTGGCCTGGGCAATCAAAAAGCCCGCGTGCAACGTGTTAGGTATCCAGTCAAGTGCTAGCCGAAGCTGGGTCATGCCTATCAAAGTTAGGCCGTTAGCTACGGGCAAAGGCGGGTTAGCGGGCGCATTGGCCCGGTGGTGGGAAAGCCGACGGATTAGACTTGCGATTGCACCAAGTTGGCGAAGGCAAGAGCCGACCAGCACCCAAATATGGCCCCGCCTAAACAGCAGCTAAAGGCTGGTTAGTCGTTACTAAAAGATAGTATCCAAGCCCTACTTTCCTCTTTAAAGGCCGGGGGCAAGCCCCGGCTGCTTTGTTACACATTACGCATAACGCCCGGCAAAGGTTAATATTTGATTAATCGTGAGACCCAACTCTCTACCTAATGTTTTTATTGTACTTTTATTGGTAAATCATCAAAAAATAAATCCTTAAACAATATAAATCAATGAAAATGCCGCCAAAATCGGGGTTTCAGACCAGAACGAGGCTTCCAAAAATAAAAGCCGGGTTAACAATTTTTATCTTAAAATAAACTTGGAGGCAAGCGGTTAGTCAAACTGCTGCGCTCAACCGTTTCCAGGGGGCGTGGGGCCACCCCAGGTAAGCCAGCCCAGCCTGGGGCCAGCTAACGGGCACCTTGCCGCCCAGCTTGTAAGTTTTACCCCAGTTCTAGTGGACGCTTTTCTTGGCTACATGCAATAAAAACTTGCAGATCAGCAAGTAATCATGAGGGATTTGTTAAAAAAAGCGTAATTTTGTTGTAAGGTTGTATCGCAAATGCGCTTGTTTTCGTTACTAGCATAAAAAGTGGGTTTACTAACTTTACCCGAGCATTACCATGAAACCCCTCGCATTTGTATGTTTGGTTTGGGGCTTAGCTTTAGCTGAAAAAGGGCAGGGCCAAACAACCTCCCCCACTCCTGAGGGCACCAGTGGCCCACTAGCCTCCTTGCCCGTCAAGCCTACTGGCCGGGCGGTGCAAGACGAGCCGCTCCACCTTTCGGAGTTTGACGAAAATCCCTTTGACTTTGAATTAAGTGTGCAAATGCTGGCCCAGCTGTTGGGCAGCAACTGCCGGGTGAGCAAGCAGGCTGTGCGCAACCCCCACAACCCGGCCCAGACCGATACCCTGGTATCGCTACAAGGAGGCACCACCAAACTGGAGGTTTACAAAACGCTGGGTAGCGAAACCTTGTTTGCTGCCCACATTAACGGGGCCGACATCCCATTGCGCAACCGCATCCGCGTGGGCATGACCCGCGACGAGTTTTTGGCCAAGTTTTACGAGCTACGGGCCTTTGGCCGCCGGGAGGGCCACTTGCTGGTAGAAGCCCCCGAGGCCATGACGGCCTACCACCTCAACCTCAGCCCCCAGCAGATCACCATCAGCAACGACGCCGCCACCGCCCAGTACCAGTTCAGTTTTGTCCAAAACCGGCTCCGGCAAATCAAGATCGATTTTTATTTGGACTAGGCCACTTACTCCAACCGCTCGCGCAGTTCCACCAAAAACTGTTTGATTTCTTCCAAGGTCGTGATGCTCTTGAGCACTTCGGCTTTCAGGTCCGGGCGGTTGCTCATGGCCTCTTTGGCCCCTTGCAGGGTGTAGCCCTTGGTTTTTACCAGGTGATAAATGGTGCGGATTTTTTCGATGTCGGCCTTGGTGTACTGCCGGGTGCCATTTTTAGTTTTGCGGGGCCGGATGGTGTCAAAATGAGTCTCCCAAAAACGGATGAGCGAGGGGGCCACGTCAAATTCCTTGGCCACTTCGCCAATGGAAAAATATTTTTTCTCGATGTCGGGGCTAAGGCTTTTCATTTCCGGGGAACGATTTTTGCACCGCCAAGGCTGCTGCTTGGCCTCTTGCGGACGGGGTAAAGGTTTGTCCGGGCTGAAATTAGAGAAAATGCGACTTATTCAAGTATTACTTCTGATTTTTTTGGCAAAAAACTCGTTTTCAAGCCCTTTTGACTTCTTAACGACCCGGTTTGCTCCGCCCCAGCCGCGCCAAAGCGTCCCTAATCCTTACGAGTTTGCCCCGGCTCACCGGCAGGCATACTGGCATTTTTCCCAACTTCAGTTTGCCCAAGGCCAGCAATGCCTGCGGGCCTACGCCCAACAGCGGCCGGGGCCTAACGCCATTAGCATCTATATCGAGAATTACGGCGATTTTTTGCGGCTGGCTACCACCGAAGACGCGGCCCTGTTTGCCCAATGGCGCGGCCGGGAAAGCGAACGGCTGGACCAACTGGCCGCTCTGCCCGCTAGCTCGCCTTACTTGCGGTTTGCCCAGGCCGAAGTGCGGTTGCATTGGGGGTTCCTCAAAGCCCTGTTCGGCGAACCGCTGGCCGGGGGCTGGGACGTAAAAAAAGCCTACGCCCTGCTGCGCGACAACCAGGCCGAGTACCCCGACTTTGTGCCCAACCGACGCTCGCTGGGCCTGCTGCGGGCCGCCCTGGGCGGCGTGCCGGAGCGGCACCAATGGGCCTTGCGGCTGGTGGGCCTGGCCGGCGACCTGCCCGGCGGCCTCCGCGACCTGCGCCAAGTGGCCGCCAGCGACGATTGGTACGCCCACGAGGCCCAGTTGATGTACTGGCTGGCCCTCACCTTTTTTGGCCACCAGCCCACCGAAGCGGCCGAGGAAGGGCGCGGATTTTTCCAAAAGCACGCCCCCGCCGACCTGCGCACGGCCTTTGCCGGGGCCATTGTGCTGCTCAAAGCCGAACAGGCCCTGGCTGCCCGGCAACTGTTGGCCCAGGCCCCGCCCGCCCAGGGTTTTGCCTTGCTGGGCTACCTGCGCGGCAACGCCCACCTGCTCACGGGCGACTACGCAGGCGCGCGGCCGCACTACCAGGCATTTCTCATCCATTATCAGGGGGCTAACTACCGTAAAGATGTAAATTACAAGCTATACCTGTGCCACTGGCTAGCGGGCCAGGCAGGCGGCCAAGAGTACCTGGCCCGTTGCCGCCGCGAGGGCCAAACCAACATCGAGGCCGACCGGTTTGCCCTGCGCTTTGCCCAACTGCCCTACCACCCGCCCGCCGCCATGCTCCGGGCCCGCCTCCTCACCGACGGCGGCGAATACGACTCCGCCTGGGCGGCCTTGCAAACCTTGCCCCCGGCCACCCTCACCATGCCCGAGCACCGGCAAGAATACTACTACCGGGCCGCCCGGATTGCCCATAAAAAACGGCTTTGGCCCCTAGCCCTTAGCCTTTACCAACAAACCATTACCCTGGCCCCGCCGGAACGGGCTACTTATTTTACCCCCAATTCGGCCCTGCAAAGCGGCTACATTTACCAAAAGTACCAGCCTAACCCTACCCTGGCCCGCCGCTGGTTTAAGCAAGCCCTCAGCTACGAAGGCTACGTGTACGAGCAGAGCATCCGCCAAAAGGCCAAGGATGCGCTGGCCGAACTGGCCCAATAACCTGATTAAGGTTTTACTTTTGCAGACCTAAAACACCTTGCCTGTTTATGCAAAAACTTTTTACCCTCGCCCAGTTGCGCCTTGCCATGATCACCTGCTTAGTGGCCTTGGCTGGCTGTTTAGGCACCAATGAGCCAGTAGACCAAGCAGTAGTGGATGACGAAGCCATCCGCAATTATTTGGCTACCAATAATTTACAGGCCCAACGGGACTCTTCTGGCATTTATTTCCGCATCACTGCGCCTAGCAGCAGTACCACTTCGCCCACCCGGCGCGATACGGTGCAGGTCCACTACACCGGCTCTTTTCTGGACGACCGGGTGTTCGAGACCTCGCGCGGGCGGGCCCCGGCGCGTTTCTTGCTCAACGGCCTCATCGGGGGCTGGCAGGTGATGATCCCGCAAATGAAACTGGGCGAGCGGCGGGTGATTTACGTGCCCTCGGCCTACGGGTACGGGCCGTTTGGACGAGGCCCCGTCCCGCCCAATGCGGTCCTGATTTTCGATATTGAGCTGCTCAGCATAACCCGGGGGCGGTAGTTGGGCCAGATTTAAATCGTTCAGCTTTCGCGCCCATTGGCCTCGCTTCTTTCTTGGTCATTGTCAACCTGGCCGCCATTGTCGTTTGGCGGGGGCTGAAACAGCGCGGTCAGCGGCCGCTGGCGACCGCGATCTTGGCCATTACCCTCTTGACAAACGTCGCCACTTTGGGCTGGGCGGCCAGTTTTTATATCTAACTGGCGGTCAACCACGCAGAGTGCCTCACCGCTTGGCAGAATTGCCCACTCACCTCAATATCGCTAAGCCGAGCCTGGCAAAAGCCCACTAAGCCAGTTGGTGGCTTGGCGGCGCGACCGCAGAAGCGAGGCCGTTGCCATTCACTCCTTCACTTCGGCATTTCAAACCGAGTTTTCGCTCTTTGAGGTTGAACCAGCCTGCCTTTCTTACCTGGCTTAGGGTATTGGATGCGTGTTGCAACACTCAATTTACCAATCAGCCAAGACCATTGGTAGAAACTAAACTTGGCAAACTCCTTTATAACGCACAACACCTTTCCCAATCTTAATCAATTTATCAACACCCATGAAAAAATTAATTTCCGCCTTGCGCCGTTTTGCCTTGATTGCCGCTACTGGCATGGCTGTGCTCACCAGTTGCCAAGCCCCCCAGGAAGTTACCCCTCAGGATTTAGAGGCAGAGATCAACGAACTAGAAGTTAACCTTAGCAATGGAAGCCGCAACGCCAACCAACCCACCATTGTGGACATCGCCGTGGGCAACCCCAATTTCAGTGCCTTGGTCGAGGCCGTGAAGGTAACCGGCTTGGTGCCCACCCTGGCCAACCGGCGGGCCAGTTTTACGGTTTTTGCCCCCACTAACGACGCTTTTGCCAAACTGCCGGCTCCGTTTAACACCCCGCAAAGCATCGCCACCATCAATGACCAGGCTACTAAAGACGCCCTGCGCGACATTTTGCTCTATCACGTGGTACACGGTGAGCGCAACTCGCGCTTTCTGCGCCGGGAAATCCCGGCTAATACGGAGAAGCGTCGGGTAGCGAACAGCGACAACCGCCTGTACTTTTCTAACACTGGGAACGGCATCTTTGTCAATGGCAACATCCGGGTCGTTATTCCTGATGTGGACGCGGCCAATGGCATCATCCACGCGCTGGATGCCGTGCTCATCCCGCCCGACAAGAGCATCGTAGGTATTGCTGTGGGCAACCCGGCCTTTGCTACCCTGGTGGCCGCCGTCCTCAAAACTGGCTTGGCCAACACGCTGTCTTCCGGCTCGTTCACCGTGTTTGCCCCTACTAACGACGCTTTTGCCAAACTGCCTGCACCGTTCAATAACGCGCGGAATATCAACGCTATCCACGACCCACGGCTGATCAACGACCTGCGCCGCGTGCTGTTCTTACATGTAGATGCGGGCCTGCCCACCTTTTCTACCGATCTGCGCCCCGGCCGGTTTAATACGCTGGGAGGCAATGTGGTCATCGGCCTGAGCGGTGGCCCCACGGTAACGGGCGGCGGTAACGAGCGTCCTTCCAACATTGTGGCAGTAAACGTGCTGGCTAACAATGGAGTAGTGCATGTGATTGACCAGGTGTTGCTGCCCGGGAGCCGCAACGCTCATTAATCTTTAGACCTCTTGCAGATTAGCCGTAGTCAGGTTGAAGTTGCGTTCCAACCCACATACTCGCCCCAAAAGCCCATCCGCTTTTGGTCATCCGACGGGCGGCAAAAACGGGAGTTTTTGAGCGAGTAAGTGCGGCTGGATAGGGTGGGGGCCCAAAGGGTGGATTTTGAACGAAAATCGGGGATTAAGCCTAGTCAAAAATCTAATGTGCAAGAGGTCTTTTGTCTAAGACGCTAACGTTTTCAACTTTCTTGCCTCGCTCGTGCCTCGCACGGGCGGGGCATTTTTATTTTGGAATATCCGCTCAGAAGATAAGCACCTGGTGCATGACCAATGCCGCAACTCAATATTGGTCATTTTCCTAAGCCAATCGTTTGGCAGAATGATCCATACTACCAAACGATGGGTAGCAAAAAGCGTATGCTCCGTGTAAATAAATTCATCTTTAAAACTCATCATTTTTAATCCACGTAATTAAATTTACTCATTGGTTTCAGATATTTAAACCAGAATTTTATTTACCATTGCAACCAAGTTTGCGCCTAGGCCGTCTGCGGACGCGCGCCCGTAAAAAGCATCTGTTTATCGGCATTACCAAGTAAAACCGATAAAAATTATTCTTCCCTAAAAAACTTCGGTTTTGTTGCAACGCCTTGGCCGTTCTGCTACGTCAAGGCAACAGTTTTCAATCCTTAAATCGTCAAATATTGTTGTATGAAAACCCAACTATTCCGATGTCTCATCGGGGTGGCCCTGTTTTGCCCTTGGCTGGCCAGGCAGGCCCAATCCCAGCCCGTTTCCCAGCCGGGCGACTGGCTATCGCGCATCTTGCCCCAAGCCGATTTGGTGGTGGAAGGCAAAATCACCCAACAGGCGGGCCAGTGGGACCCCCAGCGTAAAACCGTATTTACCCGTTTCTCGCTCGAGGTGTACAAAGTGGCCAAAGGGCAGTTGGCCCAGCTTGGCCCGGCAGCCCACTTTTGGGCCGAGGGCGGCACCTCCGAGCAAAACTGGGTGGTTACCAGTGCCCACTTGCCCAACCCCGGTGAAACCGGGCTGTATTTTCTGCGCCAGGTGGCCGGACGTTACGAGCTGATCCCCAACGGCTTTGCCCATTACGACCCGGTGCGGCGGCGCGCGGTAACCGCCAGCGGCACCGGACTGGGCAACCTGCGGCAGCAGGTGTACCCGGCGTTGCAGGCCAGCGGGCCGTTCACCTACGTGCAGCCCGGCAGCGACCAGCACCTGGCCGCCTTTGAACCCCGGCCCGCCCACGCCCGCACCGAAGATGTGGAAATCGAGTCGTTTTTCCCCCGGGTAGTGGAAGCGGGTACCCGCACCCGCCTCACCATTAACGGCCGGGGCTTTGGTGCCCGGCGGGGCCAGCGCGGCAACGTGCTGTTTACCCGTAACGACGACGGCGGGGCCTCCACGCGCGAACTGATCTCGGAATTCGGGTTTTGGCAGCCTGACTTGTCGGAGTTGATCTCTTGGTCCGATACCCGGATAGAAGTGTACGTGCCCGCTTTTGCCGGCACTGGGCTAATTGCCGTGCGCAACGACCGAGGGGAAATATTTGAAAGCCTGGAGAACCTGCAAGTGAATTACGCGCTCACCACCCAAAAATTCGGCTTTTTTGGCGATACCACCGGGCAGGGCCGCCCGCCCCAAAACCCTTTGCTGCTCAACCTGAATAGCGAGGGCGGCTACACCGTTTTTGTGGATCCGCAGTTTTTTGCCAATACCCGGCAAATGGCGGCTTTGAGCCGGGCTTTTGCTACTTGGCGTTGCGCCACGGGCATCAATTTGCAAGTGGCTGCCGCCGAAGGGCCGATTGGAGGTACCGGGTTCAACGGGGTCAGCTCGATCACCATCGGCGAAATCCCGCCTTTTGGCGACAACTCGCCCAGTTACTTTTTCTCCGTTTATGAAAGCTGCCAGGCGGGCGGGCAACGCCATTATTGGCTCCAAGGCTTCACAATGGTGTTGGACCAGAACCTGCGCTGGGCTTTTGAGGGCAACCCCGGCCCCGGCGAAATGGACTTCGAGTCGGAGGTGCTGCGCCTGTTGGGCCGGGCCAGCCAGCTCGAGGCCGTCAACGACCCCGCCGACCTGATGTATTACCGCCTGCGGCCGGGCCAGGTAAAACGGCAACTCAACGCCAACAACCGGGCGGCGGGCAATCGGATCGTGCAAAACAGCCTCACGGCGGCCCCTATTTGCGGCCCTGCGCCCATGCAACGGGTGCCCGAGGCCAACTGCCGGCAGGTGGTGGCCCGGCCCGTGGCCTTATTTGAGCCGAGCCGCACGGCCCTGTGTGGCCCCGGCGAGGTGCAGTTTACCAACCAGAGCCGCCACGCCACCTCGTTTGCCTGGCAGTTTCCGGGTGGCACCCCGGCTACTTCTACCGAACGCACCCCGGCCGTGCGCTACGAGCGCGACGGCACTTACACCGTGGTGCTGGTGGCCACCGGCCCCAACGGCGAAAACCGACTGGAACGCACCAACCTGATCCGGGTGAGTGCGGGCAGCCTCAGCGTAAACCTGGGCCGCGACACCGTGCTGTGCCCCGGCCAGCGGCTCACCCTGGATGCCGGGGTGGCCGACGCCGAATACGAATGGAGCAACGGGGCCAACACCCGGCGGCTGGAAGTGCTGCGCCCCGGCCGGTATAGCGTAAAAGTGCGCCGCAACGGCTGCGAAGCCACCGACGAGATTGTGATTGCCGCCGTGGTGGAAGCTGGCGTGGCCAACCGCAACGTGCGTATTTGCCTGGGCAGCAGTGCCCCGCTGGCCGCCTCGGGCGGCACCAGTTACGAATGGTTCCCGGCGGCGGGCTTGTCGGACCCCCGCGTGGCTAGCCCGGTGGCCCGGCCCCAGCGCACCACGGTTTATCGGGTGCGCATCCGCACCAACTCGGCCTGCGGCGAAGTGGTGGACTCGGTGCGGGTAACCGTAAACCCCCAACCGGTACTCACCCAGTTCCCGCAAGACGACCTCACCGTTTGCCGGGGCGGCCAAGCGTTTTTGAGTGCCTTCATCCCCGGCGACAATAATATTTACGAGTGGTCCACGGGTAGCCGCGAGTCAGCCATCCAGGTCAATCAGGCCGGGCTGTATTGGGTGAGGGTAACCAGCCCCGGCGGTTGCTCCGTCTCCGACTCGGTGCGGGTGAGTTTCACGGACCGGATCCGGGCGCAGGTGGCGGCCAGCCAAATTACCGTGTGCGAAGGGGGCCAGGCCGAACTCCGGGCCACGGGGGGAGCGTTTTACGTCTGGTCGCCTTCGGTGGGGCTTTCCAATCCGTTTTCGTCCCGGCCCACGGTGCGGCCCCTCCGCACCACCACCTACACCGTGCGGGTGCTGGGCAACGGCCCCTGCCCCGAAGACTCGGCGCGCGTAACCGTTACCGTGGTGCCACGGCCCACGGTGGAGCTAGGCACTAGCCCCCTCATCGCGTGCGAGCCTTCCGTAGAACTCAACGCGGGTAACGAAGGGGCCACCTACCGCTGGAACAACGGCAGCACTAGCCAACGCCTGCGGGTAACCCGCCCCGGCGTGTACTGGGTAAGCGTGAAACCCCGCAACTGCGACACCGAGGTGGCCGATACGGTGGAAGTCCGTTTCCCGCCCGTGGCCAGAGTGGACTTGGGGCTTGACACCCTACGCACCTGCCGCCCTAGCTTGGAACTGGACGCGGGCAACCCCGGCATGCGTTACCGCTGGCAAGACGGCAGCACCGGGCAACGGTTCACCGCCCGGCAGTCGGGCCGGTACCGGGTTACGGTAACCGATAGCTGCGGCCGCACCGCCACCGACAGCGTAGTGGTGAGCTTGGACCGGCTGGCCGATCCGTTTGCCCGCGACACCGTGAGCGTTTGCAACAACGACTTGCTGTTGGACGCAGGCAACCCCGGGGCCACCTACCGCTGGCAAGACGGCAGCACCGCCCGCCGATTGACGGCCACCCAAAACGGCCGCTACCTGGTTACCATTACCGACTCGTGCCAAAACACCCTGCGCGATTCGGTGTACGTACTGTTCCCGAGGCAGTTGACCAGTATCTGGCCCGACACCCTCCGCGCCTGCGAGCCAACCTTTGTGCTCGATGCCGGGGCTGGGGGCACCGCCTACCGCTGGCCAGACGGCAGCACCCAACGCCGCCTCACGGTGCGGCAAAGCGGGCGTTACACGGTACAGGTTACCACCAGTTGCGGCAATACCGTGGAAGATGCCGTGTGGGTAGCCTTTTTTGACCCCACCAACCTCGACTTTGCCTCCGAACCCGACCGCAACGACCCTAGCCAGGTCCGTTTCCAGACCCAACTGACCACCGCCCACCGCGCCCGCTTCGACTGGGATTTTGGCGACGGCAACCGGGGCACCGGGGCTAGGCCCAGCCACACGTACCAGCGCGCGGGGGCGTATCGGGTGCGCCTAACAGCCACCAGCCTCGAGTGCCCGCAAAGCCAACGGACGGTGGAAAAAGTGGTGAACATTGTGGTGGCGGGCGAAGACCCCACCGCCGGGCGGTGGTTCGCGGTGTACCCCAATCCTTCGGCCAGCGGCCAGTTCAACATTAGGTGGGCCAGCCAAGCCCAGGGCCGCACGGTGCGCATTGCCGACCTGCAAGGCCGGGTGCTGCGGCCCACCGAAACCGTGCGCCCCGCCGAGGAGAACACCGTGCTCAACCTAACGGGTTTGCCCACCGGGCTGTACCTGCTTGAAATAGAGGTGGGCGGCCAAAAGTTCACCCATCGACTGGTGAGGCAGTAACCTCTACCCAATGGGGCGGGCCAGCCTTCCCCTAGCCCGCTCCTTTGGGTTATTTCTTCTGGTAAGAAATTAAAAATCAGTAATTTAGAATAACTGGATGATTGCCTGACTAAATAATTGTTCCCCTGGTTGATCAATCTTTTGTTACGTCAAAAATTCGTAATCCCGATTTGATTTTGGTATCAATCAGACTGAGCAATCAGACCATCGATTACCCAGTGGTCGGGGGCGGTATTGGCCCGGCCGAGGCTTGGGCCACGCCCGCCACCGTCCCCTTTTCTTTTACCTTCCTTCTATCTCAATTGCTTAAAAGATGAAAAAAAACCTTTTGATAAGTTTGGCCTTGGTGATGCTATTGGCCCAGTGCCGCCGCCGCAACAACGACCCCACCCCGGCCGAACTACTGGCCCGCGAATGGCGGGTGGCCCGGGCCTTGATCAACGGCCAGGTGGACAACCAGGGCAACTACGCCAACTTCCGGCTGCGGTTCACGGCTGGCGCTACTACCGATGGTGGCAGCTACACCGTTACGCCCGGAGGCGCGCCGCGCCCTAACCTCACCCCCGGCAACACGGGCACTTGGCTCTTGAACGACACTAACAACCCCATCCGCCTCACCCTGGACCGGGGCACGCCCAGTGAGGTGGCCTTGGCTATCGTGGTTCCCATAACGGCCAGCCAGCTTCAATTGCGCTGGCGCGTGCCCCGCACCCAGGACAAAACCGAGCCGGAGATCACCTACGAACTAGTGCCCGTGGAGTAATAGACCTCTTGCATATTAGTCGTACTCAGGTCGAAATTGTGTCCCCTCCCCGTTGGGCAGGTGATCCGTTCAAAAATATTTCTCGCAAAGCCGCTAAGGCGCAAAGCTAGTTTTGAGCTTTTGGACGTGCCAAACTTGGCGAAAACCATCCCTCCAAGCCACTAAAATTAGAAGGGATCGCCCCTGCCCGTTGGGGGAGGGACAGGGTGGGGCCAAAAAAAGGCGGTTTTTGAACGAAAATTCCGGACTTTCACCCGGCCAAAAACCTAATCCGCAAGAGGTCTAATACTAAAATGATTGCGGGATGTAGGGATTTTCTCCTTGATTGTCAGCTACTTGTACTATCAAAAACCCTCAATCCGCATTTGGTTTTGGGTTGACGGCCCTGCTGGCCCGTGAAAGTTTTGAAGCGGAAAAATTAGCCCCCAGGATTGGTAGCACCCTGGGGGCTTTGGCTTTATCAGGGCGAGGATTGCTTGGCGGCTTACCCGCTGGCCCCAAAACAAAAAAACCCGGCGCAAAGCTCCAGGTTTTTCTCCAGTAAATATGAAAATGAAAAAACTCCAAAATCCTTTTGCTCTATGAAGCATTGGGCCACAAAATTAGGCAATACACATTAACTAGCAAATAAAAAACCAGTTAAAATGTTACATTATCGTTAAATAATCAAAAAAAGCCAAGAAAACCGGGAGATGAGCCATTGAAATCATCAAATAAGTTTGACGGCCCCGAAATATCCTTCCTTGGTTTTATCCCAAACGATGGCGATAACCCGCTTGTCGGTGAGGCGGGCCACGATGAGGTTGTAGCCCCGCCCTAGCGATACGTTATACCCCACGCAACCGTCTTGGGGGTTGATGTCGCCGATGGCTTCGCGGGGCAGCGGCTTGAGCCAGTTGCCCACCCCGCCTTGGCAGTTGAGGTTAGGCGGATTGCGGCTGAAGAAGATGTTTTCCTTCAGGGTTTCCACCATTTGGCGCACGTCGGGCTGGTCCAGGTATTTCAGGGCCGTGCTGTCGTCCATGCTGCGAAAGGTGGTTTCCAGGTATTTCACGTTCTTTTGGGCTTGGGCACCGCGCTCATCTTCAATGATTTGCAAGTCGGTGTTGAGCAGGCCCCAGTTCCGGCCGATCACCCGCTGCAACTCGGCCCGTTCTTTCAGGGCCTTGCTGGCGTTGCCGTCCATCATGCCCGGGTTGCCCACCTCGCGTTGGAGGTAAATGACCAAACAGCAGGCTTGCAGGCGCAACCCATCGAGTTGGCGCAGCCGTTTCAGCATTTCCAGGTAATACGTTTTGTCGCGCAGTTTGGCCAGGCGGCGCTCGCGGCGTTCGGTTTCACGGGCGGCCCGTTCCTTGGCTTTGTCCGCCCCGGTAATGTTGGGGTCAACGGCCAAGGTGTCGTAGCGGAGGGTTTGGAACTCGGCTTTGATGCTTTCCACCGAATAGTCAGGCTCCACGGGCGGGCACACGCACCGCTCGGCTTTTTTGCGGGTGCTGTCCGAGCCGCCGCTGCCCTCCGGGGTGGGCGAGTCGAGCCGGGGGCGGTAATGCCGGGCCAGGGTTTGGGCCGTAAACGGCCGCCCAGCCACTGGCGGAGCGACGGGGGACACGGCCCCCCCGAGGGCCAAAGCCAGCAGACCGGCGGCTATTAAATACTTGATTTGGGAGATGACCATGGTTAAGCAGGTTTGCCGAAAAAAAAGTGCCAAACTCGGTTTGGGGCCGTTAATTTTGCCCATGCCCTCAAATATTACCCCCCTGGCCCGGGTGCTGAGCTTGGAAACCTCCGGGCCGCTGTGCTCGGTGGCCCTGCACGAAGGCGGCGAGTTGGTGGCCTACACCGAGTTGGCCCAGGAAAAATCGCACGCGGCCCGGCTCACCCTGCTCATTGAGCAAACCCTCCGGCAGGCCCAGCGGCGGCTAGACCAAGTGGAGGCCATCGCGGTATCGGCCGGGCCTGGCTCGTACACGGGGCTGCGCATTGGCGGGGCCACGGCCAAGGGCCTTTGTTTCGCGCTGGACATCCCGCTGCTGGCGGTGGACACGCTGTTGGCCTTGGCCCTCCCCCTGGCCCAAGACCCGGCCTTTGCCCCCGGCACGCTGTTTTGCCCTTTGTTGGATGCCCGCCGCCAGGAGGTGTACTGGGCCTGGCTCACCGCCGACTTGCAATGGGTGCGGCCCCCGGAACCCCACATTGTAACCACTGACACCCTGCAAACCGAACTGGCCCACCGCCCAGTAGTGGCGATGGGCAGCGGGGCGACCAAACTGGCCGCCGCCGTGCCGCACCCGCGCCTGCGCGCCTACCCGCAGGCGCAACCCACCGCGCGGGCCGTGGGCGCGCTGGCCCTGCAACGGCCCCATTTGGTGGACCTGGCCTATTTTGAGCCAAATTACCTGAAGCCGTTTTTTACCCCGGCGCCAAAAGGCTAGTTCAATTTATTGATTATCAAGATTTTTTAAAGATTTCACCTTGCCGTAACGGCCTCGCCAGCGGCTGGCCGGGCGGTAAGCGATCGCTCATTCCGTTGCTCAATGTGAGGCCAAAGTGCAACCATTTGGCGGTTTGGCGGGTCTAGGGGACGACCCTCTTGCTCAACTGCTTTTGCCCCCCGCACTGGGGCGTAACCTAACTCAGCCATGAAAAACCACCCAACACCCGCCCGCTGGGCCGCCTGGGGCCTGCTGGCCCTGCTGCCGCTGGCCAGCTTTTTGTGCCAGAAGCCCGCCGACCCGCCCGAGGCCCCGGCCCCCTACGACCCGCTGCCCCCGGCGGGCGAGTGGCGCGCCGCCAA
>JALONO010000186.1 GCA_025454895.1 Bernardetiaceae bacterium | reverse complement strand
TAATGACGGCCCAAGGAGTAATTTTTTTGATCTAAATAATTGATTTTTAATAGTTTGTGTTTTAAGATTGAACTTGTTTTATCGTATTAATTTCAACATTAAACAAAGATAGGCCCGCCTTAGTAATTTGCGAGATGAAAATGAAAACTATCCTCGGATTGCTTGGACTGCCCGCGCTGGCGGCTTGGTGGGTAGGGTGCGGCCCTTCGGAAACCTCCCAAACCGCAGTGGGGGAAACCGTGGTTCTCGACACGGCTACCGAGCACTGGCGGCCCCGCTTCCATTTTGCGCCGCCCCGGCACTGGACCAACGACCCCAACGGGCTGGTGTATTTCCAGGGCGAATATCATTTGTTTTATCAGCATAACCCCTTTGATAAAAAGTGGGGCCACATGAGTTGGGGCCACGCTGTCAGCAAAAATTTACTCGATTGGGAGCACCTGCCCGTGGCCATTGCCGAAGATACGGCCATGATTTTTTCCGGCAGTGCCGTGGTGGACACTGCCAATTTGAGCGGTTTTGCCACGGGGCCGGGGGGTTGCCTGGTGGCCATTTACACGGCCCACCGCGACCTGGGTGGCGGCAAAACCCACCAAACCCAGCATATCGCTTACAGCAACGACCGGGGGCGCACCTTCACTAAGTATGCGGGCAACCCGGTGTTGGACCTCCAGCAAGCCGATTTCCGCGACCCGGACGTGTTTTGGCACGCGCCCACCCGCCGCTGGATCATGGTGGTGCAATTGCCGCAGCCCCGCAAAACGTTATTTTATGCTTCTAACGACCTCAAAAAATGGACGAAGCTTAGCGAGTTTGGGCCGGCGGGCAACCCCGAGGCCATTTGGGAATGCCCCGAACTGGTGCAACTGCCTGTAGAAAACGAGCCGGGCCAACAAAAATGGGTGTATCTGCTCTCGGCGGCCGGGCCTTATCCTGGCTACCAGGGTATGCAATATTTTGTGGGCGAGTTCGATGGCACTACTTTCCGCAACGAGTACCCGGCCGACCAAGCCCTGTACGTCGACTACGGGCGCGATTTTTACGCCGCCATCGGCTACAACCATTTGCCCGACGACCGGCGGATCATCATCGGGTGGATGGCCAACTGGGCCTACGCCGGGCAAACCCCCGCCCATCCTTGGCGGCACGTGATGAGCATCCCGCGCGAACTGGCCCTGCGCCGCACCCCGGCGGGTTACCGGCTGGTGCAGCGGCCCGTGCGCGAACTGGCCCAGGCCCGGCCGCCCGGCGCCGAGTTAGACCCCATCGAACTGGATGACGAACCGCATTCGCTGGATGGTGGGGCCGTTACCGGCCGGGTACTGGACCTGGAACTCGCCTTTGAGCAAGACGATGCCCAACAATTTGGGCTACGGCTGTTCGAGCAAGGCGACCAGTACGTGGAAATCGGTTATTTACCCGCCACCGGGCAGCTGTACCTGGACCGCAGCCGGGCGGGCGTGGCTCCCACCAGTGAGCGTTTTAGCCAGCGGGACTCGGCGGCCGTGCCGCTCACCGATCGCCAATTGAAGCTCCGGGTGCTCATTGACCGCTCCACGGTGGAAGTTTTTGCCCAAGATGGCCAGGTGGTGCTGAGTAACGCGGTGTTTCCGTTGCCCCAGCAGCGCGGGGTTTCGTTTTTTGCCAAAGACGGTACGGCCTGGGTCAAACCCCATGTGTATAGTTGGGGCGATTAGCCCGCTACTGCCCGTTGCCCCAGCCGCCCCGGGCCATAAATGCTTGGTAGAGTAACTGATACTGCTCGGCCCCGCCGGAAAGTTCCAGGGCTTTTTCGTAGGCGTACACGGCATCGGCGTAGAAGCCCTTTTCTTCAAAGTAACTCGCTTGCATTACTTGGCCCAAGGCCGTGGTTGCAGCCTCCTCGTCTTGCAAGTCGGCCAGGTCGGCACGGATGCGGGCCGCCGCCCGTGGGTCCACCCGCTGCACGGCGCAACCGTCCACCGCCTCGGCCGAACCGATCGCCTCGCCCTGGGCGTTAAGCGGCAATACTTTAAAGATCAGTTGCTGGGCCTTGGCCAGTTGGGGATGCTCCAGGTCCACCATCAATTGCGGCAATTGCACCACTTGGGTGTGCAGTACGGCCTCGCTCAAGTCGCTGATAATTACTTTGTATTGTGGATACAACCGCTCTTGTGAGGTGTGCCAGCGCAAGGCCACCCAGCGGCCGTACACCGGGCTGCTGAGCGGGAAATCGTACACCACGCCGCTGCCGCCCAGGGCGCGGACCACGGCCCCGGTCTTCTTCATGTGTTTGGCCCGTTGGCGGGCTACTTCGGGGCTAGCCCCGGGGTTGGTAAGTTCGTTGAGCACAAACCGGGCGTACTGGTTGGTGGTGCCGGTGGCCCGGCCCAATCGTTGTTCTAGGTCTTGCACCTGGTACGTGCCCGCCGGGATTTCCATGGCCTTGCCCGACTTGTGGGCCAGGCTCAGGTAAGCCCCTTGCCCCACCACCAACTGCTGGGTAGGGGCCAGGCGGGTGCCTACCCGTAGGCCCTGCCCGTCCAACTGCACGCTGCCCTTGAGGGCCAATACCTGAAAATTACCTTGGGCCAGGCCCGTGGTGGCAAGGGCTAAACTCAGCAAAATCAACCCGCACTTTTTCATAGTTAGCATTTTTATATTCTCATTATCAATTGGATACAAATTTAAAAAACCAGGCGGGAATGCCCTTCGCTTGCCGCCGTTTTTTTGGCTGGGGCTTTGGGGGAGGTCTCTCCTCGTTGAGGATCAGGTGAGGTAAGGGGCGATGCGCACTGACCCTGCCGTTACCTCAGCGCGGTTTTAGTAGCTCAAAATCAAAGGGCTAACGGCCGGTTTTCTGCCAGTCGCCCCGAGCCAGGAATGCCGCGTAAAGTTCACGGTAAGCCTCCGCCCCGCCCGATAGTTCCACCGCGCGGGCATAGGCGTAGTGCGCATCGGCCAGGAGGCCCTTTTCTTCAAAAAAACTGGCCTCGATCATGCTGAAGAGGGCCGTGGGCGGCTCCTCGGCCGGGCGCAGCGAGTCGAGCTCGGCCCGGACGGCGGCGGCCTTCTCGGGCGTGAGGCGTTCTACCATGTTGGTGTATTCCAGGTTAGCCTCTGGCACCACGGCTTGGCCTTGGTCGTCCAGCGGCACTACCTTGAAAATGAGCGGCGACTTGCCCGCCAGCGCGCCCTGCCCCACGTTTACCAGCACCTCGGGATCGGCCACGGTGTCGGTATGCAGCACAGTTTCCGTTAAATCGCTCACCACCACCTTGTAGCGGCGGGCCTTCTGCGGCCGGGAGGCCCAGCGGAGCGGCACGTACTGGCCGTACAGTGAAGTTTTAAGCGGCAGGGCCACCAGCAAGTTAAAACTGCCAAAGTCGCGCACCACCGAACCCGTTTTACGCATGTACGAGGCCCGGCTCCGGGCAATATCGCTGCTGGCGGTGGGGTTGGTCAGTTCGTTGACCATGAACTGGGCGTAGCGGTTGGCCAGGCTCACCGAGCGGCCGGTAAGGCGGGCCTCCAAGTCCCTGACGGAGTGGCTACCAGCGGCCACTTCCAAGGCCCGGCCCGACTGGTGCATGAGGCACAAGTAGGCACCCGCGGGCACTTGCAAACTTTGGGTGGTGGCTAACCGGCTGCCTACCCGCAACCCACTACCGTTGGCCGTAACTTGGCCCCGGCAGGCCAGCACCCTAAAAACGTTGGTGCGAGGGTAGGCCCCGGCCAACAATAAAACTGAGGCAATTAATAAAGGCAGACAAATTCGCGTAAGCATAGTCAAGGATTACAAGGGATAAACTGTTGTGAAAACGGACAAAACAGGTGCTTGGTTCGGGAGGGCTAGCGGCCTCGCTCGCGGGGGCGACCCACCCCAAACCAGTTGCGCATAAAGGTGGCGTAGATCTCGAACACATCGCCGGAAAGCACCACCGCAAATACCGTTACCGTGAGGTCCATACTCCAATTAAACCGGGCAAATAGGTAAATAACCACGAAGTTAATTAGTAGTAGTTCAACTAACTGGAACAATTTGGATACTAAATTATACCAGAGGCCCCACCGGCGGCTGTGGTGGATGCGGGCAAAAAACCGCACGTTAAACAAAGTAACGGCCACAGCCACCAGTAAGTTAAGCCAATTGGGGGAAGGGTTGATAAATCGGGCATCTAAAATCATCGACACGATGTTGGCGTGGACCACGCCGCCAAACATATCGGGCGGGGTGCGGCCAATTTGCTGCGGGTTCAGCGGGGTGTAAAACTTGTCGTAGTCCCAGGTTTGGTCTACGTAGCTGCCGCCCAAGTAACACATAATCAGGATTTTATCCTGCACTACTTCCCGCATAAAGTTGGTATCGAGCACATCCTGCACATCCAGCCGGGTAAACTGCAAGTCGTTGCCTTTGAAATTGATGATTTCGAAGTCGCGCTGGCGGGTTAGGAAGGCGTTGGCCCGGGCCGAGTCGTATTGACGGGCAATTTGGGTGGCCAGGCTCAGTTCGGTGGCCCCGCTGGCGAGCCGCTCGCTGGCCGAGGTTTCGCGCCAGGTCTCGAACGGGCCTTCGCCGGGGGTGAGGGCATTGGCAAACCCGGAGCGGCCGTGGCGGGCAAACCGGGGTAGCACCTGATGCAGTTGGTGCCATACCACTTGGCCGTTGGGCTGGGCCACTGCACTGTCCACCTTGCTGTACAGCACCAACCGGGCGGTGCGGGCCAGGGCTGCCTCCAAAGCCGAGTCGGCCTGGTGGTTCAAACTGTCCTGGAAGTTGACATCCAGGGCCACCACGCGGGGCTTAAAGTGGTTGAGTACGTTCAATTGCTGGGCAATGCCTGCGCGGTCCAGCGTGCCAATGTTCACCAGCACCACCCGCGGGTCCACGGGCGCCGGCTCGCGCAGGCGAAAGGCCAGGTCGGTGATGGTAAAATCGGCGAGGGCTTGTTCAAAGGCGTTAAGGAAATCGATCCGCACGGCCACCTGTTGCAGCAGCCAGAGCAGGCCTAAAATAAGCCCGGTTGCCAGCCAGTAATACCATCTAAAAAAGCCGCGCATAAAACCCTTAATTATTTACAAAAGACTTACTGAATGCTTGGTATGACAAACCCATCGTCATTCATTTTAGAGCCAGAAAACCTCTTTTAAATACACGGAAAATCTCTCCAAGTAATATCAATATTTTACATAAAAGCGTAGTGAATAGTCTGGCAAAAAAATGAGAGGAAAATGCCGGATAGCTCACGCTAAAATGATTTAATAATTGCATGATTAAATGATTGTTACCGCTTTACGAGAAATTATTCACGAGATTAAACATGCTCAATCTCTATTTGATTTTGTATCTGGCTATCTGTTGGAAAAAACTGACCCAAATGTAAAGAAAATATAATTCAAATACCTTAAAATGAGTTAGTTGCTATCAAAAAATCCATTTAAGAAAATACTCAAGACAGAAAGAACTTAGGTTATTTATAACGATTTGTAACGCCCCTTTAAATATCGCCAATAACGGTGAAAATCGCGGCTGAAATCGCGCTCAAACTGGATTTCCAATTCGTTTTGGCGGGCCTCGTAGCGCACGTAGCCCATGAAAAAATTATTGTTCGGTTTAAAATCATCAAAATAACCTCGGTAACGCTGGCCCTGGAACGAGACCGTGTCCAGCGAGCGGGTAATGCGCCCGATGTGGGCGGTTTTCATGGCCAGCTTCTGTTCCTGAGGTAAATCGGGCGGCAGGCTTTTGTACAAAGAGTCGAGGCTTTGGGTGCCCCGCAGCACGTGGTCAGTGAACCGCAGACGGTCGTGCTCGTTGGCCAGGAAGGTGCGCAACTGCGGCGAGGCAGGCCCGTACTTATGCCGCAGGAACAGCACCGCCCCTTGGTCGCCCACAAAGGTGGCCAGGTTCTCGTTCAGTTGCAGGCTGTCTTTTACGAACAACGTGCCGTGCGTCAGCTCATGGATGATGAGGCTGGCCAAGTCGCCCTCCGGTCGGCGCAGAAAGTTAGAAAGGACGGGGTCTTTGAACCAGCCCAACGTGCTCCAACCGCTCACGGTGTTTACCTGGGTGTCCAGCCCTTGGGCATCGAGGGCGGCTTGTTCTTTTTTGGCTTTCTCCAAATCAAAAAAACCTTTGTAAGAAAACGTGCCGATGAGCGGGAAATCCCATTCTTTTTCTCGGAGCGCGAACGGCTCGCAAGCGGTGAGCACCCAGAGCACGGGCCGTCCGCCTTGGTCGTAAAAAGTGGTGTAGTTCTCTGACGGCCGCAGCCCCAGCGAATCCTCGGCAAATTGTTTGATCTCGGCGATCAACTTTAATTTAACCTTCACACTGTCAGGTACTTGCGAGTCAGTAAGCACTTCGCTTATCGGCCGGGCTTGCCATAGTATCCGCGCTTGACCGTAACCTTGGGCCAGGCCGTAACCCACCAGTTCGCGCTGCCAAATTGCCCCGGCCAACCCCAGCAATAGCAAGGCCCAGCCCGTCCGTTTCAGCCATTTTTTCATGCGGGCAACTGGTTGGGGCCACTTGGCCGACAAAATTGAAGAATCGGGTCAGAAATTTTTTTTTTCATGGCCTTTTGCCGAAAAGTGAGTTACTTTTGTGCGCCAAAACTTACGCATATTACTCACTTTTTGGTTGATCGGGCCTCTAAAGCTGGCCGCTAACAACAAGGGCCTACTTTTCCTGAGAACAACGCTGCCCGCTCACCCAAGATCGGTATAGAAGCCGTCCCCCTTACCCACTTTAGTCTGACCTTGCTCCGCCCGTACTGGGTGCGCCCAAATATTGAAAGTATGACCCTCAAAAAATTCCTCTCGCACGACTTTGCCGTTGACCTCGGCACAGCCAATACCCTCATTATGCACGAGGGCCAGGTGGTGGTAAATGAACCATCCATCATTGCCATTGACACCAACACCAATAAGGTGCTGGCCGTGGGCCGCGAGGCCATGCAAATGCACGAAAAAACCCACGAGCACATCAAAACCATCAAGCCCCTGCGCGACGGCGTGATCGCCAATTACCACGCCGCCGAACAGATGATTAAGGGGATGTTGCAAAAGGTGATCAAGGCCAAGTTCAACATCGGCTCGCACCGGTTTGTGATCTGCATCCCGCACTCCACCACCGAAGTGGAGAAACGGGCCGTGCGCGACTCGGCCCAGGCCGTGGGGGCCAAAGAAGTGTACATGATCCACGAACCCATTGCGGCCGCCCTGGGCATTGGGCTGGACATTAAGCAGGCCGAGGGTTCGATGGTGGTCGATATTGGCGGGGGCACCACCGAAATCGTGGTGATCTCGCTTTCTGGCATCGTGTGCAGCACCTCGCTCAAAATCGCGGGCAACGCCTTTGATAGCGACATTGTGGACTACATGCGCCGCCAGCACAACCTGCTCATTGGCGAGCGCACCGCCGAACGGCTCAAAATTGCCGTGGGGGCCGTGATTGAGGACCTGGACGAGGAGCCGCCCGCTGACCACAAGGTGCTGGGCCGCGACCTGATGACGGGCATCCCCAAGGCGGTGATGATCAAGTACACCGAAATGGCGACCGTGCTGGACCGGGCCGTGTCCAAAATTGAGGAGGGCATTTTGAAAACCCTGGAGGAATGTCCGCCCGAGTTGGCCGCCGACATCTATGAAAAAGGGATTTACCTCACGGGCGGGGGCGCGTTCCTGCGCGGGCTGGCCAAGCGCATCTCGCGGGTAACCCAACTGCCCGTGCAACTGGCCCCCGAGCCGCTGCTGTCGGTGATGAAGGGCACGGGCGTGTCGCTCCAAAACCTGAAAGACTACCGGGCGGTGCTGATGACGTAAGCCAGATTGCCCCCGCTACGACCCCAAGGCTCTACTGCTAGTGGCTTTGCAATTGTACGAAATCCCTGTTTTGCAAGACAACGGCCCCCGGGTGGACGTGCCCCCGCACTATACCGTGGAAGTGGAAGGCCCCGGCCTCTACAAACTGCTGGACCAAGGTAGCGTGGTGGCCCCGTTTGCCAACCTGGACGAACTGTGCTCGTTTATCCTCAACTCCCCTTAGGCCATGCAAAAACCGGAAGTGTTCATTTGCGCCCTGGCCGAAAGTGCCTCCCGGCCTGGCCACTACACGGTGGTGCTCGAGGACCCCGCCGGCCAACGGCGGCTGGCCATCATCCTCACCCACGACCTGCTGGCCCAAACCATTGAACGGCTGGGGGCCAAGGTGGAGCAGGTGGTCATTACCCACGTGGAAGGTGATGCCTTTTTTGCCCAACTGCACCTCAGCACCGCTGCCCAGCAAAGGGTAGAGATGGAGGCCCGGCCCTCCGATGCCCTGGCCTTAGCCGTGCGGGTGGGCTGCCCGGTGTACGTGGCCGCCCCGGTGCTGCAAACGGCGGGCTACCCCGTGGGCACCGAGACCCGCGAGCGCCGAGGCTCCATGAGCGAGTACTCGCTGGCCGAATTAGAGGAACTACTGGCCAAACTGCTGGCCAAGGAAGACTACGAAAGTGCCTCCCGCGTGCGCGACGCGATCGACAAACGCCAGGCCAACCTATGAGCCAGGCTACCAAAGACCGCATTTTGGCCACGGCCTTGGACTTGTTCAACCGGTTTGGTTTCGTAAACGTGCGGCTGCAACTCATTGCCGACGAGGCCCACCTGAGCGTGGGCAACCTGGCCTACCACTTTGCCAATAAAGATGCCCTGGTAGAAACCATTTACCACCGTTTGGCCCAGGCCCAGCAGGCTTCGTTGGCCAATTTGGTAAAAACCCCGCTGTTCGAGGCCCTGGACCGCTACCTGGCCGAAGCGTTCGCGCTCCAAGCCAAGTACAGTTTCTTTTATTTAGATACGCTGGAAATGCTGCGGGCTTACCCCACCGTCAAGCACGATTACCGCCAGCAGGCCCGGTGGCAAATTACCCAGATGGCGCAATTGCTCCAGTTTAACGTGGCGCGCGGGGCCTTGCAGCCCGAAAGCCAGCCGGGCCTGCACCAACAACTCGCCCAGCACTACTGGCACAGCACCGAACTTTGGCGGCACCAACAACGGCTGCTGGGCCAGCCCTCGCCCAGTTGGGCGGAGTTTAGGGCGGCGGCCTGGGCCTTGCTAATGCCGCATTTTACGCCCATGGGCCAGCAGGAATACGAGGCCCTGCCCGGTTGAGCCGGACCGCTTTTCCGGCTTGTTTTTTTAGTAAAAGTGAATAACTTAGCTGGCAGAAGCGCGGCCCTCATCCAACGGATACGTGCCCACCAAAGGTTCGTCTGTCATCTTCAACTGAAACGCCTTGCCACACTGCTGCCAACTCGACGATTTTGCTTACAACGCCCTGCTCACCTGGGTGGACCAGTTGCCCCTGGCCGAGAAAGCCGCCCAAGCCAACGACCTGGCCGGGCTGGAGAAAGATGCCTGGTTGGCCGACTCGGCCGTGGTGGCCCACTCGGTGCGGTGCCAGGGGGCCTGGGAGGTGCGCTTGCTGTTTGCCAACCCCAGCCCGCCGTACCGGTTGCTGCAAAAAACCATTGCCCGTTACAGTTGCCCACGGCGGGCCGCCCTCACCGCCGAGCTGATGCGCCGCCAGGCCGCCAAAGACCAACGCGGAACCATCAAGATTAATCCGCCGGAATTAGACACCAATTGACAAAAGCGTAACTTTGTGGGCCGCCCGGCTCGTAACCCGCGCCGGTCGGCCCTTTTTCAGCCTGTTTATTTTTTATCAAATGTGTGGCTGACATGGCTAACCCTGATACTAAAGACCGCATTGCGGAGGCAGCCCTTCGGCTGTTTAACCAATACGGTTTGGCTTCGGTAAGACTTCAACACATCGCCGACGAAGTAGGCATTAGCGTGGGCAACCTGGCTTATCACTTTAAAAACAAGGAGGCCATTGCCCAAGTGCTCTACTACCGGTTTTGCGATGAGTTTGCCAAGGTGTTGGCCTTGTACTCCACCGGGCCAACCTTCGCCGACCTAGACCGCCAACTCGATGGCTTCTTCCAATTTTTTGCCCGCCATCGGTTTTACTTGCTCGATTTTCTGGAACTAGGCCGCTTGGTGCCCGTTGCGCCCACCCACTGGCAGCAACAACAGCATAAGTTGTTGCTGCAACTGCGGCGGCGGCTGGCCTACCACGTGGAGCAGGGCGACCTGCGCCCCGAGCCGGAGCCGGACCTCTACGACCTGCTGGCCCAGAACCTTTGGCTCACGGTCATCTTCTGGATCCCGCAGCAACTGATGGGCCAGCCGGCGGTCGACCTGACGGGCGGCCCTTACCGCCAACGGTACAAAGCCCACATTTGGGCGCAGGTAAACCCTTACCTGTCGGCCAAGGGGCGGCTGGAGTTTAGCGGGCTGGCCGCGCCGCCGCGCCGCGACCAACGCTAGCCCCGGGTGAGGCGGCCGATCAACGCCGCGTGCCGGGGGAACGCCGCCGTTAGTTGCGTTATAGCTTAGAATAGATGGCTTGACTTTAACTTTACTACTCATTAACTGCTCCGACCGTAAAAGGAGGTGGTTGGGCTATTTGTCAAAAGATTTACTCCCATTCAGGATAATTGGCACACAAATGATTGAAGAGGCTGACAAAGTGCTCTTCATTGTACTTGTTCCGGCAACGCTTAGCGAAATTGGCAATATTTTGCCGATAAATATTGTTGCTAATAATTTCAACAATTTTCTGAGAGATCGCCTCTTCCCTATCGCGTCTCATATCCCCAAGAATCCCAAGTTTGTGGTATTGCACCCTTGCAGCATTACCAGGCTGGTCTGAGTCAACCGATAAAGGAAAGCAGAGCATCGGCACACCAGCATCAATGGCTTCTTTGATGGAATTAAGCCCCGCATGGGTAATAAACAGGTCTACTTGAGGTAAGAGATGAAGTTGAGCTACTAATTCTAGCAAAAAAATGTTGGGAGGTATAGTTTCGAGTTTGGGCCACAACTTGCTTGTTAGTGATATTACAAAACGGTAATTATTCTTTTTACGAGCAATAGAGAAAACTTTCTTTAGGAAGTCAATTACTTGGTTTTCGTAAGTTTCATATAGAGTACCTAACGATACGTAAATGAGTTTGATTTGAGCATCAAGATTTTTCTCTGTGATCAGCTCAGTTACAAGATTTGGATAACGACTGTCCGTAAGTTCACGCCGTTTTGGCCCAGGAAGGTACCCAACATAATACTGCCAATCATATTTGCCCAAGTTTGGAAATTCAATATCTTGTGGAGCAAGGATCAACTCGGAAATATTGGTAAACGAGGGGGAAAAAGTAGTATTTGACTGAATACTAAACTTCTTTGGGATATTGTTTTCTTTTATTTTTCGGAACAGAATTGATTGGTTGTCAAAATTTAAATACTTTATTTTCTGGATCAAACGACGTAAATAGCGACGACTATTATGCTTTGTTTTTAGCCACCAGGTGTAAGTCTCTGGCGTAGTGGTGCTTGTGAGGGGAGGGCAATTACCTTCTGGATGTAAAAAAGGAAACATTGTTTGAATAAAAAATAGCTTTACTCTATTTAGTTTCAAGTAAGGGTAAAGGATAATGAAGTCACTAAACAAAAACGTATCTAACATGACTACATCAATGTTACCAATTTGAGTTACAAGTGCTTGTATTTTTGCTTTCCTGTCCAAGTAAATACGAGATGTCATCCGAGCAATTAGGTCATCCAAATACTTATCATTGCTTTTCTCAGATTTAACAAGTGGGCCTTCAAAACCGACACCGAAACTTAGACTATTGAACTTAAACGCTTTTCCTGGTAACTGCTCAACTAATGATTTGGGCAAAGTATCCTGTAGGGCGAAATTACAAACATGACCTTGCTTTGCAAGAATACTAGCTAAACCCCAGATAGCGTTGACATGGCTAGGAACTGGGTAAGGGAGAAATAGGATGCGCAAGGATTTCATTAGCGTTTCAGCTTGTACACCATGAAAACAGAATGGCCTTTTCGTTCCATTGGAAAAGCCCCAATAAGATCGTCTGGTGAGTTTGCCAACGAAAAAGAATAAAGTCCTTCAGGCATAAGTATATCACCACTGATCTTTTGGCCGTCCTTGATCACAATAAGGTATTGTTTCATTAGTTTGCCAGAAACGTTGGCCATATCACCAGGGGAGGTATATTCTTCTTCGGGTATGCCCGTATTGTAGGTGACGAAAATATAATCCTGGCAGGCGCTTAGGGATGTAAGATCGCTGTTTACTGCGAGTGATTTGTAAATATCTACTTCTGGACCATCGAATTTGGCTTTGAGAGGAACCTTGAAGTGTTCGGGCTTTAAGTCAATTACTTGAGCCGAGGTAAAATTTTGGTTGGCCTGATAGGAATATATTCTAGGCTCAGGGTCGAATACGATGTGAAAGGTGGAGTCCTGATAACTGTAATCGAATATCATTTGCCTGGTATTATAATAGTAATCAAATTTAAGAAAAATACTTTGGGGTGCGTACCCAAACATATTTTGATAAGTAGTTGACTCGATGTCAAACATGGTAAGCGGCTTAAACAGTTCATGGTAGCGACGAGAGCGATAATCCATCAGGAGTTCGTTCGGAACGGGAGCTTTAAATACTGAGAGTAATTTCTCCTTTCCATTGTGTTTGAGTAAACGAATGCGCTTCCATCTTCCCCCTGTACCCATGTCGTTTTTTTCACCTACCCGACGGATAAACTTGCCTTGTAAAGTATAAAACTGGTAGCCACGCATGCTAGTGATCACAACTGTTGTATCGCCATAATACCCGATGTTATCGATGGCGGTTCCCCACTCCTCGGGCCCATCCCCATTCCGTACAAAAGAAAAATAAATCTTCCCTTGACGATCAGCTTCCATTACTGTATTTGTACTGGAATTAAAAAAAAGTAATCGCTGCCCTTGTTGCCTTGCATCAACCAATTCAATCTTACCCACCGAATTTATTGTGATAGAATCGGTCAATATAATATCCAATTTACTGTTAGGTTGTTCAGTATTACTTGTACAAGAAATAAGTAAACCATCCATCAAGAAGAGACCTAGAAGCACTGAGAGCCAAATATTTAAATTCATAAATAAGGTGGCAAATAGTAATTAAAAAGGTAGAATAGATGAATTAAAATAAAATTCACGCCCAACTCTATTGTGGGGCGTGAATCATTAACTTGTGCTTAAATACAACACTTGCCAGTAGCAACCCAGACATTACAAATAGTCGAGTAGCTCCCATCGGGCTTTTGATATACCAATCCGGGGACTTCTCGAAATGGATAACAGGGGCTGGGGGGATACCAGGGGGGCAGGTTTTGGGCTTGAGCTTCTTGCGATCCAGTCAATTTGGTTATTCCTAACAAAAGACCTAAAACAAAAAGAATTTTTTTTAATTGTGGCATGGTAGTTAAAATTTAAGTGGATTAAGGCCAACAAAGAAGTGAATACAACATTTGGCAGACAGATAGAATCGTCTAGACTCAATTACAAATGAATAATCTCAGGTTAGCAGAGGCAAAAACGTCATTACAGGATTGACTAACTTTTATAACAAACTTGTGATGTTAGCCAGTACTTGTGCCCACAGCTACAACCTGTGATTACTAGGTATTAAGGAAAAGCGAAATAACAAGCACATTGGGTGAGACAATGAACTTCAATGAATTAATAATTCTGTCGACGCTCAAATCTTTCTCGAAACCTCACGGCGTATGCTTTGTTCAGAATTTATAAATTTTTAGATTACTTCATCCATGTACATGTGCCATTCGAGTGAGGGGCTGGACACAGAGTAACGTAGGTGACCCTATTAGGATAGTTGGGACTATAGACTTCAATTGTAGCAGAAGGGTATGATTGAGCCCTAGCCTGCACTTCTCTAGGTGAGTCGAGGTAAGCTGCACTACCCGTGATTAAGAATAAAACAATTGATCCAACCTTCTTTAATTTTGCTTTCATAAGACAATAAAATTTAAAATGAGTTAATAATCACAAATTTACCCCCCCCCCTCCCTCAATTCCAAAATATAAATGTTAATAAATGTTATTTCTACTTAAATTAATCATCGCATTTTGAAAAGCAAGTCACACTTAATCCAAAGTGATTGTGCTCTTATCTGTAGTTGAATTGATAGCTATGGGGTTGATAATTTATTTTTTATCATTGATAATCAGTGCATTAGCTAAGCTCATAGAGCCCTCTCTCAAGAAGTATTAAGGCTAAGGCTGTCTGGGTGCCATCACATCGAAAATATTGGAGGAATATCGATATGGGTTAAGGCAATCAATTGATTTCCAAGGGCAAAAAACCAGAGACTTGACCAACGCTAGCCCCGGGTGAGGCGGCCGATCAACGCCGCGTGCCGGGGGAACGCCGCCGTTAGTTGCGGGCGGGCGGCCAGCTCAAAATCCGCAAAGTCGAAGCCGGGGGCCACGGTGCAGCCCACCAGGGCGTAGGCCGCCGGGGCCGGGTCGGCCACTTCGGAGGCAAACCAATGCCCGGCCGGCACCACCGCTTGGTAGTGCTGCCCCGGCCCCGGGCCGAGGGCGAGCAACCGGTAGGCCCCGTCCGGCGCGATGACGTGTACCCGCACCGGGCGGCCTTCGTAAAAATGCCAGAGTTCGTCGGAGGCGATGCGGTGGAACGCCGAGAAAACCCCGCCCGTGAGCAGGAAGTAAATGGCGGTGGCAAAGCTGCGCCCGCCCGCATACCGCGCGGGCAAGGCGGGGCCTGCCACGGTTTCGGGCGAGCGGTAGGTTTCGGCAAACCAGCCCCCCTCGGGGTGGGCTTGCATGTTCAGTTGATCAATCCAGTACTGGGCGGTGCGCATGGGGCAAAGGTAGGGGCGGGCGGGCAATGTAAGGGGGGGGCGGGCGGCTCCTGGGCCTAACGGGCGGCCCGGCCCGGCGACTGGCGGGCGCACCCTTACGGTGCGGTGGGCCGGGGGGCGGGCGCTAGGGTAGGCGGGCGGGCTTCGGGGCCGGGTGGCGCGCCCGCCCCCTGGCCCACGGGAGGTTACGGACCCCAGAAGGCGCCGCACCTGGTGGGCTACGCAGGTCCCCGGCCCCGGCCCCAAAAAATTAAAGACCTCGCTGGCCGAAGATGACCGGGATCATTGGCCGGGCCGTTTCCGGTGCGGAATTTTGCGACCGCAAACCTTACGTAGGTTTTACCAGAGATGTTGAACAAAACTTGCGCGGCAAAAGTTTGGCCTGTACCTTTGGCCGCGACTTGGATAAGTGCCCAACTGGCTTAAACCTTAGCCCGTAAAGTTGGTTTAAGCAGTGATCAACCCTGGGCCTGGCCAAGTTTACACGGTTAACTTACAAATTAATCAACGCTTTGAAATAAAATGAACTGGGCATTAGAAACCTTCACCAGCACCTTGGGGCGCAAAGTAGTAATGGCGCTCACGGGGCTTTTTTTGAGCTTGTTCTTGGTGGTACACCTCATCGGCAATTTGCAATTGCTGAGGCCCACTGGCGACGCTTTTAACGTGTACGCGCAGTTTATGGGCCACAACCCCGTAATCCAAACGGTGTCGATCGGCAACTTCTTCTTCATTTTGTTGCACGTGGTGCAATCGATTTTGCTCACCCGCCAGAACCAGGCCGCTCGGCCGGTGCAGTATGCTTACGCCAACACCTCGTCCACCTGGGCCTCGCGCAACATGGGCCTGTTGGGTACGATTATCTTACTCTTTATTATTGTGCACCTCAAGCAGTTTTGGTTTGAGATGAAATTCGGGTTTGTGCCTACGGTAGTGGTAGAGGGCGAAACCGTTAAAGATTTGTACACGATCGTGAACCAGGCGTTCCACGAGTGGTGGTACGTGGCCTTTTACGTGGTCTGCCAGCTTTTCTTGGCGTTTCACCTTTCGCATGGGTTCGAGAGCGCGTTCCAGACGCTGGGGATCAACCACCCCAAATACACGCCCATTATTAAAAACGTGGGCAAAGCGTTTTGCGTGCTGGTGCCGTTGGCCTATTCGGCCATTCCGTTGGTGATGTTTTTTACCAAACCAGTCTAGTGGGTTGGGCCAAACATTTTGGTTCAACCATTTTTTATTTAGCCGACAACCGTTTAACGGCTAGATGAAATC
>JALONO010000383.1 GCA_025454895.1 Bernardetiaceae bacterium | reverse complement strand
AGGCTGGGCGGCGGCCCCAGGTGAACCACCGTGCGCACGTCCGGCTTGTCGATGCCCATGCCAAAGGCGTTGGTGGCCACCATTACGCGGGTGCGGCCCGCCACCCAGGCATCTTGGCGGCGCGAGCGGTCGGCGGCGGGCAGCCCGGCATGGTAAAAATCGGCGGGGAGGCCCTGGCCCCGCAACCACTGGGCAGTTTGCTGGGCCTGCCGCCGGGTGGCCGCGTACACCACCGAAGTGCCGGGCACCCGCTGCAAAATGCGCAGCAACCGGGCAGGCTTGTTGCCCTCCGCAAAGGCCGAATACGACAAATTGGGCCGGGCGAAGCTCTGCACAAACCGCTGGGCCCCCGGCCGAAAGGCCAACTTCGCCTCGATATCGGTGCGGACCTGGGGCGTGGCCGTGGCGGTGAGGGCCAGGCACGGCACGCCGGGCAGTAGTTCGCGGAAGGCCGCGATTTGCAGGTACGGCGGCCGAAAATCGTAGCCCCATTGCGAGATGCAGTGGGCTTCGTCAACCGCCAACAGGCTGATTTTAAAACGTTTGGCCCGCTCGCGGAATGCCTCGGTGGCCAGCCGTTCCGGCGAAAGGTACAAGAACTTGACCGGGTAGTCGCCCTGGGCGGCAAACTCGCAACTATCGAGGGTGGCTTCCATTTCGGGCCAGGTGAGGCCCGAGTGCAAGGCCCGCGCATGCACGCCCCGGCGGCGCAGTTGCTCCACCTGGTCTTTGATGAGGGCAATGAGCGGCGACACCACCACGCATAGGCCGGGCTGGGCCAGGGCGGGCACTTGGTAGCAAACCGACTTGCCCCCGCCCGTGGGCAGCAGGGCCAACACATCGTGCCCGGCCAATACGGCCTGGATAATTTCGGCCTGGCCGGGGCGGAAACCAGCGTAGCCCCAGTACTGTTTTAGGACGGCGAGCGGATGGGCCATGGGCAAAATTAGCGGCGGCCCGGCACACCCGACCCGCCGCTGGTGGGCCGGAGCAGAAAAAGGCCGCTAGGTACACACCCCTAGCCCCTCTCAAGAGGGGAAACGTACCCTTGAAATTATCCACGAGTGATCTTGCATTGCCTCAGCCGGCAGAAGTCCCCTACCCGATTTTAAACAGGGTGGATGTTTCGATGGTGCCCTCGTGGGCGGTGGTGGCCTCGCAACGGGCCAGCAGCTCAAAGGGCACGTAGGCGATCAACTCGTTGAGGTTGGTGAAGTACTCGGTGCCGTACTTTTGCGAGCCTTTGTAAAATACTTGGTTCACTAGCAGGTACTTACCCGCAAATTTGGCCTTTAGCTCGGCCAAGAGGCCGGGCAGTTGGGGCAAGATGTACCATAAAATCTCGGCAAAGAGCACGCAGTCGAGGTGCTGGTAGCGGGCCAGGTCGGTGGTGATGTCGGCTACCTCGAAGTCAAGGTGGGGGAACAACTCGCGGGCTTTGGCCACGGCGGTGGGGGCCAGGTCCACGCTCTTGGGCACGATCCCGGTTTGCCGGTAAATCCACTCGGCGTAGTAGCCCAGGCCGCAACCGCACTCTAACACGCTGGTTACCTGGAAGTTTTGCAGGTGGAGGATGCCCGCCTGGCGCGCATAGCGGTTAGGCTGGCGCGACTGCATCCAGGGGTCGGCAAACTTGGCGTACATCTCCTCAAACTGGCCGATGAATTGGCCGTCTTTGATGACATAGTCGTGATAGGTTTCTGGGGGCATGGGACGGGGGTTGACGAGGGCAAAGTTAAGCAATCGGCCGGGGAGTTTTTCGGAGGTGGTGATTAGTAGTTCCAGGCCATTACGCAGCTCGCGCTCCTTGCCCTGCCACATAAAGTAGTGGGCCAAGGCGGTAAGGGTGTGGAGCACCTGCCCGGTGCTGTCCAGCACCTGGATTCTTTTGTAGGGCTGTAGCCTCGCCCCCGGCTCCACAAACTTGGTGGTGCTGTCCGGCTTGGGGCCGAACGGGCGGAAATGGTACACTTCGTTGATGCTAACGGGCTTGTCCTTGTGGTTTGCCCGGTAGTCCCCAAACCGGGTGTGGAACACGATGGTGCTATCATTGGCGATGCGGCCGATGAGCACCTGGGTGGGGTAATCAAAACGTGAGACGCGCCTCTCTATTATTATTGCATCACCTTCAATTTTGTATAGTCCCCAAATAAAGGGTAATTCTATACGTAGATGACCGGTTTCCCGTTTTGCTATCCCTTCGTCCTGTTCGTGCAAACTACTTTTTAGAGATGCTCCCAGATTAAGGTACACACCATTTTGATATAAAAAAAATGTATGATAACCCTGATTGTAATTATCCTTGTAAGGGGAATAATAGTAGCCATGCACCTTGAGGTTATTGCCCAGGTAATCCTCCCGTTTGAGGGCCATGGGTTCCATAGACTTGCACAGGGGCAAGGACAGTAAGGTGCATAAATAAAAGTAAGTCTTCATGGTTTGGGGAGTTAGAACGTCCAAAGGGAATACGGGTTGTTGAACCGGGTGGTGGAGGTGTACAGGGAACCGGGAATTGGCAGTTTCTTAAAATAGGGTTGTGGCCTTATCTTGTTATGTGCAAGCTTGTTC
>JALONO010000014.1 GCA_025454895.1 Bernardetiaceae bacterium | reverse complement strand
GCAGTCTGGCCGGTGGCGGCCTTGACCACCACCGGGGCTTGCTGGGGCAGCAGCGAGAGAATGTAATGGCCAAAAGAACTTAGCTGCGTGGCCTTTTGCAGGTCAAACGTCTCGTTTTGGTTGAGCGAGATCGAGAACGGCAGGTCGCTATCCCCGTCAAAGCCGAGGTCTAGGATGTCGGCATCTTTTAGCCCGGCCTGGCGCAGCGCGGGCGCGGCCGAGGCCATGATGTCAAACTCGCCAGCGGCCAGTACCAGGTTGCTCAGCCAGTAGTCCAGGCCCCAAAACAGGTGGTCGCGGTTTTTGGGGTGGAACAAAACCTGGCAAAGCCGGCCCTCGTACTGGCCCCAGGGGCTGGTGGCGGGCAGCAGGTCGGGCAGTTCCCGGATGGCCCAACTGTACACGTTGTAATTATAGCCCCCAATGTGGGGCACGCTGCCCTTGCCTTCCAGCACAAAATCTTCGGTTTTTTGCATGAACGAAGTGTAGTCCTTGTCCTGATAAGGGCTTTGGTCCCGCTCGGCGGCGTCGGTGGCCCGGCATTGGGCAAAGTAGTCGGCAACCTGGTTGGCGGTGAGTGGCATGGCTAAAGTATTTGGGTTAGATGAAAGGATGACACTTTATCCCAAAATCAAATTATCCTAAAATGATTAAATGATTGCATGACTAAATGATTTTAATATTTGATTATCAATTACTTAAAACAAAGCAAAAATGCAATCTCAATTTAATTTTGGTATGATGATGGTGGATTTTGGATGCTAAAATAATGGATAATTACTTCCTCATACGATTGTTGAATCAGGGAAATTTCAGAAGCCATTCAGTGGATTTGCAACACAACGTGAAGGCAGGTAACCGATCTCAGATTTAAGCGCGCGCGGGGGTTTTGGGGTCAAAGGCATCGCGCAGGCCGTTGCCCACCAGGTTGAGCGAGAGCACCAGCAGCCCAATGCAGGTGCTGGGCAGCGCAATGAGGTGCAGGTGCCGGAAACTGCGGGTTTCGTGGTACCCCTCCAGCAACATACCGCCCCACGAAGGGGTGGGGGCCTGCACGCCCAGGCCCATAAAACTCAGCCCAGCTTCTAACAAAATGGCGGTGGCGAAGTTGGAGGTGGCCATCACAATAATCGACCCGGCAATGTTGGGTAAAATGTGGCGGGAGATGATCCAGAAATTATCGAAACCGAAGGCCCGGGCCGCCTCGATGTACAGTTTTTGTTTTACGCTCATGATTTCGCCGCGCACCACGCGGGCCACTTCTACCCAAGTGGTGAGGCCCACGGCCACAAACAGCACCCAGGTTTGGGTAGTGCTGAGGGCCATGCGGAACGCCACCACCAACATAATGCTGGGGATGGACCAAACGACTGTCATGAGCAGCGAAATGCCCCGATCCACCAGCCCGCCGAAGAAACCGGCCGCCGCCCCCAACGATACGCCCAGCAGCAACGAAATCAGTACTGACACAAACCCGATGGCCAGGGCCAATCGGGTACCGTAAATCAATCGGCTGGCCAGGTCGCGCCCGTCGCGGTCGGTGCCGAGGTAGAAGGTGCGCTGCTGCACGTGGTTGGCCAAAAATTCCGTTTTGAGGTCGGCCAGGGCCACGGTCTGGGGCTTTTCTTGCAGGTCGACGTACACGATACTATCGCCCCGGCGGTAAAAATTGCCCAAATAGGCTTGGCCCAGGGCGGTGGTGGGCAGGCGGTACAAGGGTTTCACCAGGTCGATGAGGGGCAGGCCCCGCCAAGGGTCGGTAGCGGCCCGGGCTTTAGCTTGGCCCGCCGCCGGGGCCAGGCCGCCCCCGGGCGAGTACAAGCGGTAAAAAACCGAGTCTTGGCGAATCTGATAACCCGCCACGGCGTATAGTTTATAAGGGTGCTCGCGGCCGTTTTGCAGGCGTTGCCACAAGTTGGGTTGGCTGGGGGCCACGTCGCGGGCATCTTTGAGCACGGTAACCTTGAACATCAGCCCCTTCTTTTTGATCTCCTGCATGCTCTCGTCGGCATTGGGCGAGTCGTCGGCCATGATCAAGTAGCCAAAAAACGCCACCAAATGGGCCAAGGCAATGAACATCAGCCCCAGCACCGCCGCCCGGTTAGCGAACAATTTTTGCAAAACGACCCGTAGGGGCGAGGGGGGCAGGTAGTCCAAAGCCGCACGTAGTATGGATGCGCAATTTAGCCGATTATTGCCGGGATTTTAGTCGTCAAAAAATAGGCAATCCGGCCCTATCAGGCATTTAGCCAGGCTATGGCAGCTTGCTCGTCACTAAAAAATTTAGAGGTAATTGCCGTAGCCTTATTGTCCTCAAAAGTTTGCTCAACTGATAAATGAGCAACCAGTTCTTCGGGAATAAGTACGGCGAATTTGCGCACCCCGGCTTTGAAGAAGCGGGGGAAGATTTCTTCATTTACCCAGGCTTGATCCGTCTCGCCGATGCCAAAGCCCAAATCTTTAGCATTGGCTAACAGGTTTTTGGGTTTTGTTAGGTCAATGATTTCCGCTTGTTTTAAAATTTCTCTTCGAAAAATCAGACTCGTCATGTCATGGGTAGAGGTTTCTTTTGACCAAGTGAATAACAGGCCGTTGGCCTGGGGTAACCCCGTAATGTGCAAAAAAGGACTTTTGTAGTATTCCATAGTTTATCAGATTAAAGTTGATAAACCAATGCTCAACAATAATGCCCATTTGGGCCATTGATGGGCTTAAGGCAATGGCACCATTGCCAGGGCCAAACCCAGCCGTTTTTCTACCTCGGCCTGGCCCAGCACGGCTATAATGCCCATTAGGTCGGGGCCGCCGGGCGCGCCCGTGAGGGCCACTCGCAGGCCCTGCATCAGGCTGCCGGGTTTGAGGCCCCGTTGCTCGGCCACTTGGTGGGTCAGTTCGCGGGCGGTGGCCTCGTCCAGCTGGGGCACGGTGGCCAGGGCGGATTGCAAGGCCGCGAGGTAGCCGGTTAGGTCGGCGTTCCATTTTTTGGCTACCACCTGGGCATCGTACTCGGTGGGCGGTTCGAAGAAGAAAGCCCCGTCCGTAACGATGTCTTTCACGAAGGTGATCCGCTCTTTCATCAACCCGCCAATGGCGACCACCTTGGCCGGGGGCAAGCTCAAGTTTCGGCTGGCTAGTTCAGGGGTTAATTGTTGGGCCAGTTCTTCATTGCTCAACTGTTTGATATACTGTTGGTTAAACCACTTGGCTTTCTGGATATCGAACCTAGCCCCGGCTTTATGGATACGGCTTAGGTCAAACTGGGCGATCATTTCGGGCAGGCTCAGCAGTTCCTGGTCGGTGGTGGGGTGCCAGCCCAGCAACGCCAAAAAGTTGAGCAGGGCGGCGGGCAGGTAACCATCTTCCCGGAACCCGCTGCTGCGGCCGGTGGGCTGTGGGGTCGGTTCGTCGTCCGGCCCGGTTTCGTCGGTCTCGGGGGCGGGCGCGCCCCCGTCCCACGCGAGCGGGAACACCGAGAAGCCCAGCCGGTCGCCGTCGCGCTTGCTCAATTTGCCCTCACCTTCGGGCTTGAGCAGCAGCGGCAAGTGGGCAAACTGCGGCCGGGTGGCCTCCCAGCCAAAGGCGCGGTACAGCAGCACGTGCAGCGGGGCCGAGGGCAGCCACTCTTCGCCCCGGATCACGTGGCTGATCTCCATCAAATGGTCGTCCACCACGTTGGCCAGGTGGTAAGTCGGCATCCCGTCCGACTTGAGCAGCACCTTATCGTCAATAGTGTTCGCCTGCACGCGCACTTGGCCGCGCACCAAGTCGTCAAACACCACTTCGCCCTCGGCGGGCACCAGCAGCCTCACGCTGTACGGTTCGCCCGCCGCTAGCCGGGCCTGCACTTCGGTGGCGGGCAAGCTCAGCGAGTTTTTCATTTGCAGGCGGGTTTGGCTGCCGTAGCCGGTGTGCTCCGCTTTGCTGGCCAGCAACTGTTGGCGCATGGTTTCCAGTTCGGCCGGGGTGTCAAAGGCGTAGTAGGCCTGGCCGCGCTCCACCAGTTGGCGGGCTAGGGCTTGGTAAGTGGCCTTGCGCTCGCTTTGGCGGTACGGTGCGTGCGGGCCACCGTGCCACGGACTTTCGTCCAGCTCGATGCCGCACCAAGCCAACGACCGGCGGATGTAATCTTCCGCGCCGGGCACAAACCGGGTTTGGTCGGTGTCCTCGATGCGCAAAATCATGGTACCGCCTTGTTGGCGGGCAAACAGGTAATTGTATAAAGCGGTACGTACGCCCCCAATGTGGAGCGGGCCAGTGGGGCTGGGGGCAAAACGGACGCGGACGGGTCGGGCCATGGCAAGGTTGGTTTTTGGCAAACCGCTAACAGTTAGCCGGATTTGGATAGATTGATTTAATGATTATTTTTTTACATCCACCATTTACATTATTATGAACGGACAAGCGTTGTTTTATTTCGGGATAACAGAAGTTTTTAGGAGATATCCAATGATAAAATGGAGGTTTAAATCTCTATTAAATAAATGATTATAAGTAAGTTATTAAAAAGATGAAACGCATAATTCAATGCAAATTAAGCAAGAGTAACCCTAGAAAAACCAATGGTGATGGGTATCTAGCAAATCCAATTTGTTAAGCAATGAATGACTGCTTAATAGCTAGCCTATACCAACTTTACATAACTGCCAATCCACTTAATGCTATCGCGGTGGCGGGCCAGCACCGGGGCCACGGCCTCGTCTTCAAAATGGCCATCAAATTCAATAAAAAACCAGTAGGTAAACTTCTTATTTTGTTTGGCCGGGCGGCTCTCGATCTTGCTCAGGTTAATGTGGGCCTGGTTAAAATCATTGAGAAAATTCGCCAAACTACCCGCCTGGGTATCGCCCGCCAGGCGCACCACAATGGTGGTTTTGCTGCCTTTAACCGGCTGGTTCACAAAGTTTTTCGCCAAAATCAGGAACCGGGTCCGGTTATCCGAGCTATCCTCAATGTTATCGAACAGCACGGGCAACCCGTGGATTTGGGCGGCCACCCGCGCGCACACGGCCGCGCTGTGCGGCTCCTCGGCGGCCAGCCGGGCCGCCCGCGACGTCGACTCCACCGGGATCAGTTCCACATCGTCCCGCTCGCCGAAGTACTCCTCCAAAAACCGTTTACATTGCCTGAAAGCGATGTCCTTCGAGTACACCTTGCGGATGTGCGGCACCCGGTCCTCCCGCGAGGCGAAGGTAAAATGGATATCCATCGGGATTTCGGCCGCGATTTTTACGTCCGTGGCAATGAGCAGGTCAATGGTTTCGTGCACCGAGCCTTCGCGGTTGTTCTCGATGGGCACCACCCCAAAGCGGCAGCGGCCCGTGTCCACGCTCTCGAACACTGCCTGGATCGAGCTCAGGGCAATGTAGTCGCTCACCGCCCCAAAGCGGCTCTCGGCGGCCTGGTGGGTAAAGCTGCCCTCCGGCCCTAGGTAAGCAATGCGCTCCGGCAGTTCAAAATTGCGGCTGGCGGCAAAAATCTCCAGGAAAATCGCCTCGATCGCTTTTTCGTTTAACGGCCCGGCGTTGAGGCGGCCCAGCCGGTCCAGAATCTGCTTTTCGCGCTCGGGGCGGTAAATCACCGCGCCGTTGGCCCGTTTTAAGCGGCCCACCTCGCGCACATGGGCCATCCGCTCGTTCAGCAAGGCCAAAATTTGGTCGTCGATCAGGTCAATTTTATCGCGGATGCCCGCCAAAATAGCTTCCATTCCCAGCCTGGAGGTTTGTTTACGCAATTTGCGGCCCCAAAGAAACCCTAAAAACCGTTACCCTCATCCGCCGCCGCTGCGCGGGCGGCCTGGTTTCAGTTGGTTTTCGGCGCCGGGACGGGTGGGTTTTCATAGGTCATCGCGGTGCGGCACTGTACAGGGTACGCTTCCGCTCCCGTGCGCGGGCGGGGGTGGGTGGGCGCCCGCCTGGCTGCGCCTACCTACCCCCGCGCCCACCCACCCCCGCCCGCCCACCTGGGGCCCCAACCCCAGCCTTCCCAGTGCCGGGCGTTGGTCGGGCCGTGCCCCGGAGCCGCCTTTTCCCCCCTCTCGGGATGAGGCGATCCCTTCTACTTTTAACAACTTTGCGCGGATCCACTCCGTCGCCCGGCAGGCTAGGGACGTACCCCAGCCACTACTGTGGGCTTACACATATTTATTAGCCCAAAATTTGGTGGTTCCAAAACTTCGCTTCACCTTTGCCACCGGTAGTTATGAAAAACGCATTGTCTTTTGGCTTTTATTGGTTTTGGCACACGGCAGGGCCGCGTGAACGGATGAGCTATTGATTATGCTTGCAAGACCTTCACCCAGGCCCGCCCATTTAGGCGGGCTTTTTTGTTGCTTCACGATGGCGAAAAAAGTGGTTTTATTGTTCGTATTCAATGGGTTGGCCGACTGGGAACCCGCCTTGGCCTTGGCCGAGGTGCAGCAAAATGCCGCCTACGAGGTGCGCACCGTGGCCACCGGGGCGGCTCCCGTGCGCACGGCCGGGGGCTTGGCCCTGCTCCCCGACCAAACGCTGGCCCAAACCAGCTTGGCCGACTGCGCGCTGTTGTTACTACCCGGTGGTTCGGCTTGGGAAACGGGTTCATTGTCAGAGGTTTACCCGGTCATTGCCCAAGCCGTGCAGGCCCAAGTACCGGTAGCCGCCATTTGCGGGGCCACCATTGCCTTGGCCCAAACCGGAGCCTTGGCCCACCGGGCCCACACCAGCAACGGGGCTAATTACCTGGCCCAGCACGCCCCCGGCTACGCTGGCCAGGCCCACTACCAAGCCCAATTTTGCGTGGCCGACCAACAGGTGATTACCGCCAACGGTACTGGTTACGTGGAGTTTGCCCGGGAAATCCTGCGCATCCTGCAAGTGTACGACGGCCCTACGTTAGCCCAGTGGTACACCTTTTTCAAAAACGGCCATATGGGCGAATGAGCCTGATCAACCGCAATTTCCTACTGCTCTTAATTCAAGAAATCATTTAGTCATATAATCATTCAGTCATGTAATCATTCAATCATGCAGTCATTTAATCATTAACCTGTTACATCCCATTTTAACTGACCAACTTTCTTCGCTTTAACAGTTTCTCTCATGAAAATTTTAGTGATTGACAATTACGATTCTTTTACCTACAACCTGGTGCATTTACTCAAAGAATTGGGCCAGCAGCCGGTAACCATCCGCAACGATAAAATGCGGGTGGAGGACGTGGCCGAGTTTGACCAAATCCTGCTCTCGCCGGGGCCGGGGCTGCCCGCCGATGCGGGGATTATGCCCGAGGTGATTAAACGATACGCGCCTAGCAAGCGGATATTGGGCGTGTGCCTGGGGCACCAAGCCATTGGCGAGGCATTTGGCGGCCAACTGCGCAACCTGGGCGAAGTGGTGCATGGCATTGCTACCCAAACCATTGTAAACGAGCCGGATACCCGTTTGTTCAAAGGGTTGCCGCCACGTTTCGATACCTGCCGCTACCACTCTTGGGTGGTGGATAGGGCGGGTTTTCCGGCCAGCCTGCAAGTAACCGCCACCGACGACCAGGGGGTGATCATGGCCCTCCAGCACCGCCAATACGATGTGCACGGGGTGCAGTTCCACCCGGAGTCGTACATTACCGAGTTTGGTAAAGAGATGATTCGCAATTGGCTTAATTAACGAGAACTGCCCCGGAAAAACCGGTAAATGACCTGGCGTTTGGCATTATCGTAACCGTTTCTTGTGTAACCGATTTGGCAGTTTTTGGCCGGTTCCTTACTTGATTGAAGGAGCCGGGGTTAACCGCTTTTTCCCTTTATTTTTTATCTTTTTTAAACCATTAAGAGTATGCAAACCGAATTGTATTTAGCTGATTTGCTTAAGTTTCAGTTGTTGGAACAGACTTACCAATTACAGCACCCCGAAGCGGAGCCGCTGAGCCGTTTTTACCCCCAATTTGGCTTGACCAAGTTGCTGCTCATTGCCGAGCAAGCCCGGGGGCGGCGCATTGTGTTCAAGCCGCAAAACGCCCCCGGCGACGACTATGCCTTCGAGTAGAGACTGAGCGCGCCCTCGGCGGAGCACTTTTCCTTGGGTTTAAATGGCCCGGTCCAGGTGGGTGTACCCGCCGTCCACAAACCAGTGCTGGCCGGTAATGTGGGCGGCCCGGTCCGATAGCAGGAACAGCGTGGCCCAGGCAATTTCCTGGCTGGTGGTCATGCGCCGGCCCAGGGGGATGTTCTTGGTAATACCGGCCAATTTCTCCTCCGGGTTGGGGAACGTGTTGACCCAGCGTTCGTAAAGCGGGGTCCAAACCTCGGCGGGCACCACCGCGTTGACCCGGATGCCGTAGGGCAGCAGTTCCACCGCCCACTCGCGGGCCAGGCCCAGTTGCCCCGCCTTGGACACCACATAGGCCGAGGTGCCGCCCTGGCCCGTAACCGCCGTTTTGGAACTGACGTTCACAATGTTGCCCCGGCTTTTTTTCAGGGCCTCCAGGGCGTAGTGGGCCATGCAATAGTAGTGATATACGTTTTGGCGGATCGATTCCAGGAACCGCTCCGGGTCGCCGTTTTCCAGGCCCACGCCGTCGTTTAACCCGGCGTTGTTCACCAGCCCGTCGATCCGGCCGTAGCGGGCCAGGGTCTCGGCCACGGTTTTTTGGCATTCGGAGGGTTGGGCCAGCTCGGCCTGCACGGCCAGGCACTCGTAGCCCCGGCCCCGAAGCTCGGCCTCGAGGTTCTTGCCCCGTTCGCCGGAGCGGCCCACGATCACGGGTACGGCCCCTTCGGCCGCCGCCTCGCGCACGATGGCCTCCCCAATCCCACTGTAGCCGCCGGTAACAATGAATACCCGGCCGGTAAGTCCTAAATCCATATCAGAAAAAGAGGATAAAAATCGCCCGGAAATTAGTTTGCCCCGCCGGGTAAACCTAAGTTGGCGGCCTTGAACAAAAAAATATTGCTTTATTTAGCCATAAAGGTAAAAAATGGTGGGGCCGCTACGTTGTTTAAAGCATAAAGGCATTTTTTTTGCGAAGATTTACCCACAGCCAACCCGATGCAAGCAATTATATGAAACACGTAAAGATACTTTTTGCTGGCTTGCTGTTGCTGGGATGCTTCAGCCTCCCGCAGCACGCCGAAGCCCAGCGCGACCGGCCCCGCTTCAAACAAAATCCCAAGCACCAATGGTCGTGGTTCGAGCGGAAAAAGTACTGGAGTTTTGGGGTGGGGCTAAATGCCATGAACTATTTTGGCGACATCACCCCCCAGCCCGATTTCACGAGTTTGGAACTGGGTTATACCCGGCCTAACATTTCGGTGTGGGCCATGAAACGGCTGTATCCTGGGGTGTCGCTGCGCTACCACCTGTCGTGGGGCCGCATCAAAGGTAGCGACATGGGTTCGGTGGATCCGGGCGGGCCGCGCTGGGAGCAAAACCAGTTCCGTTACATCCGCAACTTGAGCTTCCGCAGCGACATCTGGGAAGTGGGGGCCGTGGGCGTGTTTGACTTAGTGAAAAACCGGGGCGTGTTTTTCCAACGCCCCAACCGCGTGATCCCGTACCTAACGGCTGGTTTAACGTTTTTCCGCCACAACCCGCGGGCCGTAACGCCCGATGAGTTTGGCGGCGATTGGGTATCGTTGCAGCCGCTGGGCACCGAAGGCCAAGGCCGCGACGGGTTCCGCAGCCGCTATTCCCGCTGGCAGTTTGCCCTGCCCCTGGGCGTAGGCCTGCGCTACAAGCTCTCCCAACGGTGGGATATCGCTTTTGAAGTAACCTACCGCTACACCCTCACCGACTACCTGGACGACGTGAGCGGCCGCTACGCCGACCTGGGCGTGTTTGGCGACGACGACCTGGCCCGGGCCATGTCGGACCGCTCGCGTGAGGGGGGGCTGGCCCGCCTGGCCGATACCAACCCTGGGCTGACCTACATACCGCCCTTGGTAACCTACGTCGGCGTGGACGGTCGGCCTTATACCACTTACCTAGGTTTTGGCAATGCTGATAACATTGATAATATCCGGGGCAACATCAACGACCGGGACGTACTGATCGTAACGGGCATCCACTTGTCCTACATTGTACCCGGCCAAGTGCGCTGCCCCGAACCGTTTAAGAAACGCTTCCGCCGCCACCGTTTGTAAGCCGCGCGTAAGGACAATTTGGCTTCAGAACTAGCGATTTAGAGAAGGCTTTTCGGTTAATCCCGGAAAGCCTTTTTGTTTACCTGATGATAAAGTGATTGAATAGACCTCTTTCAGATTACATCGAATCCCTTCCAAATCACTCGTAATCGGGTCGAGATTGCGTCCCCTCCCCGACGGGGAGGGATAGGGTGGGGCCAAAAAGGACGGATTTCGAACGAAAATTCGGGGCTTTCATCCGGCCAAAAACCTAATCTGCAAGAGGCCTAATGATTAAATGGGGTGGTTCCTGCTTATTTATCAATCATTTATCGCATTAAGAATGTAGGATCCCTATTTGATTTTGATGCTACATTCTAACTGCCTAGCTCAAATCACTAAGCATAAAAAAAACCGCTTCTTATGAGCGGTTTGTATTTCAAAAGCGGAAAAACGTAACCCGGTTTGGGGTTTAACCCACGCTACCTTCCAGGCTGATGGCCAGGAGTTTTTGGGCTTCCACGGCAAATTCCATGGGTAATTGGTTGAGCACCTCTTTAGCGTAACCGTTTACGATGAGGGCCACGGCCTCCTCGGTGGGGATGCCCCGTTGGTTGCAGTAGAAGATTTGATCTTCCCCGATTTTGGAAGTGGTGGCTTCGTGCTCCACCTTGGCGGTGCGGTTCTGAATTTCAATGTAAGGGAAGGTGTGGGCCCCACATTTGTCGCCCATTAGTAGCGAGTCGCATTGGGAGAAGTTGCGGGCGTTTTCGGCCCGCTTGCTCACCTGCACCAGCCCCCGGTACGAGTTTTGGCTAAACCCGGCCGAAATACCCTTGCTCACGATGCGGCTGCGGGTGTTTTTGCCCAGGTGGATCATTTTGGTGCCGGTGTCGGCTTGCTGGCGGTGGTTGGTGATGGCTACGGAGTAGAATTCACCCACCGAATCATCGCCTTTGAGCACGCAACTGGGGTACTTCCAAGTAATGGCCGAGCCAGTTTCTACTTGGGTCCACGATATTTTGGAGCGGTGGCCCGCACAAATGCCGCGCTTGGTGACAAAGTTGTAGATACCGCCTTTACCGTCCTTGTCGCCGGGGTACCAGTTTTGCACGGTTGAATATTTGATTTCCGCGTCTTCCAAGGCGATAAGTTCCACCACGGCGGCGTGGAGTTGGTTCTCGTCGCGCATGGGGGCGGTGCAACCTTCCAAGTAGCTCACGTACGCACCTTGGTCGGCAATGAGGAGAGTCCGCTCAAACTGGCCGGTGTTGGCCGCATTGATGCGGAAGTAGGTAGAAAGCTCCATGGGGCAGCGTACGCCCTTGGGGATGTAGCAGAACGACCCGTCGCTGAAAACGGCCGAGTTGAGGGCCGCAAAGTAGTTATCCGAAACGGGCACCACCGAGCCGAGGTACTTGCGCACCAGGTCGGGGTGTTCCTGGATGGCCTCACTCATGGAACAGAATACAATGCCCAGTTCGGCCAAGGTTTCTTTGAAAGTAGTCGCGACCGACACGCTGTCGATCACAGCATCCACGGCCACGCCAGTGAGGCGCTTTTGCTCGGAGAGCGAAATGCCCAGCTTCTCAAAAGTGGCCAATAATTCGGGATCCACCTCGTCCAGGCTGTTGAGTTTAACCGTTTGCTTGGGGGCGGAGTAATAAATGATATCGTTGTAATCAATGGCCGGGAACTGGACGTTTTGCCATTGGGGTTCGCGCATGGTGAGCCATTGGCGGTAGGCTTTCAAACGCCACTCGGTCATCCATTCCGGCTCATTTTTCTTGGCCGAGATGAACCGGACAATATCTTCATTAAGGCCCTTGGGGGCTTGGTCGGTTTCAAAATGACTGACAAAACCGTATTTGTATTCCGATTTGGTGAAATCTTCTAAAATAGTGGTGCTTTGATCCATGACGGCTCGTTGAACGGTTTGACTACAAAGGTAAACCATTCTTATTTAGAATTGTTCTAAGTGAGCCGAAATTATGGCGCAAACCTACTGGCTTTGGGTGGTGGGGGCGAGAGTAGCGTGCCCCGCTGCGGCCCGCTCAAACCAATTGCTCGGCCACGGGTTGCTTGGGCAAGGCCACTACAAACTCGGTGCCCTTGTTCACCACGCTGTTCACCGTAATATGGCCCTGTAGTCGTTCTACCAGCACTTTAACGATGGATAAGCCAATGCCAGTCGAGCTTTCGCCGCCGGTGGGGCGGGCGCCCAACCGCTGGAATTTCTTGAACAGTTTTTTCTGGTCTTCCTCCGTAATGCCGGGGCCTTCGTCTTTGACCGATAGCTTTACCTGGTGCGCCGTTTCGGCGAGTTTGACGTAGATGTTGGTATTGTGGAACGAAAACTTGATCGCGTTTGACACCAAATTGTCGATAATGCGGCGCAGGTAGTCTTGGTCGGTGTCCACCAAACCACTTTCGGCTTTGTTTTGGAAATGGATGGCCATGTTTTTGGCTCCCACTTCGTGGTTAAAGGTGCGCAGCGCGGCGGGTACAAACACCGCCAAGTCCACCGGTTGGGTGCGCAGCGGCTGGATTTGCCCCTGCTCGATGGCGTTGATGTCCAGCAGGTCGTCGATAAACCGCTTGCCCTCAATGGCCGACTTGCGGATGATGTCCACGTATTCTCGCTGGCCGTCGCTCAGGTCGCCTTCCATGGGCAGCAACTGGGTAAGGCCCACCATTTTATTGAGCGGGGCTTTCAGATCGTGGGCCACAATGTCCATCAGGTTGTTTTTCTCCTGGTTGAGGTCCTGGAGGTAGCGGTTTTTCTGGGAGATTTCGGCTTGCTGCTCCTGCAACAATTCGTTTTGACGGGTAATTTCTTGGTTTTGCCGGGTGATCTCCTGGTTTTGCCGGGCGATCTCCTCGTTCTTTTTCCGGATTTGGCGTTCTTTCAAATAGTACACCGTGGCCACTACCAGCAGCGAAACCAAGATGAAGGCCCCCATTAAAGTGGTGCGGCGGAACTCCTCCGCATCGCGCTTGCGCTCATCGATGATGCGGTTCTTTTCTTGGGTGATCGAGTCTACTTGGTTGATCAGGCGGCGCACCGAGTCGCGCAGGGCGGGCGGTGAATTGGCGGCCTCGGCCTCCACGGCTTTCAACAGGGCTTTGAGTTGCTCTTTGGTGCGGTCGAGTTCGGTATCGTTCGAGTTGATGGTGAGGCGCACTTCGCCAAAAGCCGTGCTCAGTTGGTTTTTGGTATTGGCATTGGTGGCCAGGTTTTTCATCACCAGGTTTTCTAACCGGCGGAAAGCCTCGTTGAGTTTCCGGTTTTGTTCTTCTACCCGCAAAAGCCTGACGGTGAGGTCATTGGCTGCACGTACGCTGTTGCTCACCCGGTTGTTCGACAGATCGGCAGGCGTGGTTTCGTTGTTAGCCAGCAGCGGGGCCACGGTATCGTCGGTGGGGCGGTTGCTGGCCTCGGCGGCTTGGTTGCTGCGGGGGTTGTTCGGTTCTTGGTTGGCCAGTTCGGGGCGGCGGGCGGCCCGGTTCAAGCTCACCTCCATCACCCAAACATTGCCTTCGCGCAGCGGGTTGGTTTTGGTTACGGTAAAGCCCGCCAGGCTGATGTTTTTAGCCTCTTCCACCGTAAAATTTACCTTAGGCTCTTGGAGCACGGCCCGGCCATCCACCACGGCGGGGGCATCGAACAGCAGGTTACTCACCTTGATTTTGGTTTTTCGGAAGTCGGCGGTGGCTTCGGGTTCGTTAGGCAGGGCAAACACGATTTTGCGGACGGTGGTATTGACGATCCGCAACGATCGGTTGGCCGCCCCCAGGTTATCCACCACCACGGGGAACACCTTTTGGCCCAATTGGTAGCTTATCTTCACCTTATCGGCTTGTTTGGCCAGTTCCAGGTTGAGCGGTAAACGAAAAATCGTTCGCGGAGGGCGGTTATCGACAATCCGGCCCAAAAAGGTCTGGTCGCCTGCCGTTAGGGAAAGCCGTCCTCGTTTCCAGCCTTGGGCATTGCCCTGGTCGGCCGTGGTGAGGAAGGAAATTTTGCGGTGGGGCACCAACACAATGCGGATCAGTCGGCGGTTTTGGCCCTCTTCCACCGCAACCCGGTGCTCCTTGATCTCGTACACCAGGTCGCCGTTGTTGTCCGACACGGGCACCTCGTCCAGGAGTTCGACATGGCAAGACTTCATGCCTTTGGGCAGCAATACTTGCCACTCCTCAATTTTGGTAGTGAGGTTGATATTGGCGGTTTCCCAAGGTTGGTTGCGCAAAGCGTTGGCGTTGGTAACGCCTTCGTTACCAAACGATTGGGCGTGGCCAGTAAAGCTAAATCGGCCTTTGAATGGGATAGGCTTACCGGCCTCGTCTTCCAGGCGAACCCAGTGTACCACCTTGGCCAGGCCCGAGCTTGGCTGGGCGCGGCCCTCCAACGAAAATAACAAGAACCAAAGGAGCGATCCCAATAGGGTAGTCAGGCGGAGCATGTGAACAGGGTTGGCAAGAATTTAAAGCAACGAAAGCAATAACAATGGAGGTAATGAGCGGCGGGCTTAGCGGCCAAACTTACTGGTATGTTAAGCGAAGCTTTCCTTAGTAAATTAGCAAATGGTGTTGAAAACCAAAACGTTGGATAGCGTTTTTAGGTTGCTATTTTGCCAAGTGTGTAGATTTAGTTCACCCGGCAAAATTGGCGTAACGTTCAATTAATCTAAAAAAAATTCGGTCAAACCCGGTGTCTTTCCGACGAGTTGGCAGATTATGAGTTCACCGTGGAGTAGGCAAGGGCATTTACAATATTAACTAGGGTTTTGCTGGCAAGAGCCATACGTTTGTATAGGCATACAAGTTTAGCCTTTTTTATTGATTTATCCATTTCCCCGTCAGCAAAAAGTTGGCCAGTTTTCTTATTATAGACTTTTTAAAATAATTTTTTGTCTTTTTTTTAGGACGGCCTATTTTGGCCAATAAAAATTACCTGGGGCGTTATGGAATCTGTACCTAACTTACATCTATCAAGCAAAAACCATTTTTACCCTCTCCCTTCACCTCACTTTTATGAAACGCTTGCAATGGTTACTAGTGGGCTTGGGGCTGCTGTTATTTACCGGCGGCCTGGCCCATCGTGGATTTAACGCAGCTTTAGCCTATTGGCCTAGTTTACGGTTGGGGCTTTCTACGGCCATTCCCTCGCCCCAAGTTCATTCCCCAAACCAATCAAATCCTATGAATTTTTTTGCTGCCCCCCGGGAAAGTTACCCGCGCGAGTGGAAACAGGTCGACTCGCTATTGAATAAAGGGCTTACCGAGTCGGCCCTGAAAAAAGTAGAGCAGATTTACGCCAAAGCCACTAAGGCCAACAACGCCGATCAAATGGTGAAGGCCCTGCTGTTTAGGTTGAATTTGCTGGAATTTAGGGAAGAAAATGCCGAAGTGAAGCAGTTGGTATTGCTTGACAGCCAGTTGGTTACCGCCCCGCCCGTGGTGAAGCCCATCCTGCATAGCTTACTGGCCAGCGGCTATTGGCAATATTACCAGCAAAACCGCTGGCAGTTTGGCCAACGCACCGAGGTGGCCGGGGCCGCTGGCGAGACCAACCGCGACGTGGCCACTTGGACCCTGGCCCGCCTGGTGGCCGAGGCCCGGAAACACTACCTGGCCTCGTTGCAAGAGCCGGAAAAGCTCAAGGCCGTGCCCATCAACACTTACCACGAGGTGCTGGGGGCAGGCGCCTCGCAAAAAGAGGCCGATTTGGCCAAGCTGCGCCACCGCGACCTCCGCCCCACCCTGTACGACCTGCTGGCCCACCGGGCCGTGGATTTTATGATGAACACCGAGCCGGAAATCACCCAGCCCGCTTACAAGTTTCAAGTAGATGATGCGCAATACTTGGCCCCGGCCGCCGATTTTGTGAAGTTGACCATTGCCAGCCGCGACACCACGGGCCTGAAACTGGCCGCCATGCACCTGCTGCAAGACCTGCTGCGCTATCACCTGGCCACCGGCAACTTGGCGGCCCTGGCCGATGCCGACTTAAAGCGGATCGCGCTCGTGTACCAGCACGCGGTGTTTGCCGACAAGGGCGAGCAATACCTGGCCGCCTTGGCCGCTGCCCGGTCGGCTTATGCCAAAACCGCCATCGCCGCTGATTTTGCCCAGTTGGAAGCCGCTTATTACCAAGTACTTGGCGATGGGTTTATCCTCGGGGCGCCCCAACTGCCTGCCATTCGCTTTGGCCGCCAAAAAGCCAAGCAACTGGCCCAAAAAGTGATTGCCGATTTCCCCAACACCCAAGGGGCCACCAACGCCCAGGCCCTGATCCAGGAACTGGACCAAAAAAACTTGAGCTTAAAGGTAGAAGCCGTGTTGGCCCCCGGCCAGCCCGCCCTGGTTTCGGTTGAGTTCCGCAACTTGAAGAAACTGTGGCTCAAGGCCCTGCCCGTTACCCGGGCCGACGTGGAGTCGATTGCCGAGAGCTACCAGGAGCGGCCCGCCCGCCTGCAAGCCCTGGCCCTCAAACCCGGCAAAACCTGGGAGCAGCCCACCCCCGACGACCAGGCCGACTTGCAGAGCCACCGTTTCGAGACCAAAATGCCCGCTTTGGGCTTGGGCCAGCACTTGCTCCTCGCCTGCGACCAGGCCGATTTTAAGGGCACGTTGGCTTATGCCTTCTTCCAGGTCTCGAGTTTTAGCTACCAACAGCGGCACGATAGCGGCACCGCCGAGATTTACGTAACCGACCGCACCACCGGGCATCCGCAGGCCAACGTAACCGTTAATCTTTATAAACAAGAATATAATAGCAACACCCGCCGGTACGACCGCAAACTTGCCCGCACGGGCACCACCAACGCCGACGGCTACCTGCGCGTAAGCCCTGACCCCGAGCGCGCGGAACGGTATTACAGCGAATATTTTTACCCCGAACTGGTGCGCGGCCAAGACCGCCTCTGGGGCGATAACGCCAGCTTGTACTTGCAACGTTATGACCAGGCCACGCCCTCTTCCCGAGTTCGCGTATCGTTCTTCACTGACCGGGCCATTTACCGCCCGGGGCAAACCATTTATTTTAAAGGCATCGCCCTGCAAGATAGTACCGATGGCCAGCACCGGATATTGCCCAAGTATGGGGTAGCCGTCGAGTTGGTGGATGCCAACGGCCAAACGGTGGCCACCCAAAACCTGACCACCAACGAGTACGGCAGCGTGGCGGGCAGTTTCGTGGCCCCTACCTCCGGGCTAACCGGGGCCATGACCCTGCGGGCCTCCGCCGGCGGGCAGCAGCAAATTTTGGTGGAGGAATACAAGCGACCCAAATTCGAGGTCAAGTTTGAGCCCTTGAAAGGCAGCTACCGCCTGGGCGAGCGCGTGAGCGTGGAAGGGTTGGCCCAAGCGTATTCCGGGGCCAATGTGGACGGGGCCACCGTTACTTACCGGGTAATGCGCCGGGCCAGGTTCCCGCGTTGGTGGTGGTGGGGCGATGCGGCCGACAACAGTGCCGCCATGGAAATTTTGAGCGGCACCACCCAAACCGGGGCCGACGGGCGGTTCAAAGTTGAATTTACCGCGATCCCGGACCCCAAATTACCCGCCGAAGGCAAGCCCGTGTTTACTTACGAAGTGAGTGCCGATGTTACCGACCTCAACGGCGAAACCCGCAGCGGCAGCCGGGCGGTGAGCGTGGGTTACCAAGCCCTGGAACTAGCCGCTGATTTGCCCACGCTGCTCAATGCCGAGCAGGCCCCGGCCCAGTTTACCCTTAACGCCACCAACCTGGACGGCCAACCCGAACCCGCCCAGGGCACCTGGACGCTCCACCGCCTGCGCGCGCCCGAGCGGGCGTTCCGTGCCCGCCCCTGGGCCAGGCCCGACCTGTTTGCCTTGACCAAGGCCGACTTCTACGCCGCTTTCCCGCACGATGCGCATGGCAACGAAGATCGGTTGGAAGAATGGCCCCGTGAAACCAAACTGTTCGAACAAGCCTTCGATACCGAAAAAAGCCAAGAACTGGCCTTGGGCAAGCTCGCCCCCGGGGCCTACGTGTTGGAACTGACCAGCAACGACCGGTTTGGCCAGCCGGTTACCGCCCGCCAGTTTGTGCAGGTGTTTAGCGAAAAGGCGGAGCAGCCCGCCCTCCCGGCGATTCATTTTCAGGTGGGGCTGGAGGCTGGCCTGTTGGAGCCTGGCCAAACCGCCCGCCTGCTGCTGGCCACCAGCCTGACCGATGTCCGGCTGCTGTACGAGGTGGAGCACCAAGGCCAGGTGGTAAAAGCCGAGTGGCTCAAGCTGGACAACCAGCAGCGCGTAATTGCCCTGCCCATCGAGGAGAAACACCGGGGCAACGTGGCCGTGCAGGTTACGATGGTGCGGAACGGCCGTTTTTACACCCAAGGCCAACTGGTGCAAGTGCCTTACACCAATCGGCAACTGGACATTACTTTTGAAACCTTCCGCGACAAGTTGCAGCCGGGCCAGGCCGAAGAATGGCGACTGAAAATCAAGGGCAAAAAAGGCGACCAAGTAGCGGCCGAACTACTGGCTACCCTCTACGATGCCTCGTTGGATGCGTTCCGTCCACATAGCTTCCAATTCAATATTTTGCGCCAGTTTGGCTGGTGGCGCACTTGGACGGGCCAGGGTTTTGGCTCGCATAACTCGAGCCTGGCTTCCCGTTGGGATGCGCCCCGGCCCCAACGGGCGGCCCGTAGCTACGATCAACTATTTGATTTTGGGGTATTCAACGCCAGTTTCGGCGGTAATTATTACTTAACTGGCGGTAATGGTGGGAGGAGGCCTCGCGATGGCCGCGTCCGCTCCGAAAATATGGCCGTGATGGCCGCCCCGGCGGTGTTGCAAGAGTCCGCTCAAGCTGATGCTGGTCTAACCGAAGAAGAAAACCCAGCGGCGGGTGTTGCAAAAAAGTCGAAAGCTGAAGGCGGCGACGAACTGGCCCGGCTCGCGCCTAAACCCGAACCCTCACCGCAAGGCGGTGGAGCCGGCGGCCCACTGGACGAGGTAAAAGCCCGCACCAATTTCAGCGAAACCGCGTTTTTCTACCCCCAATTGCACACGGATGCGGAGGGCAACGTGCTGGTGAAGTTTACCGTGCCGGAAGCCCTCACCCGCTGGAAAATGCTGGGTTTTGCCCACACTGCCGACCTTAAGTATGGCTTTGCCCAAAACCAACTGGTTACCCAAAAAGACCTGATGGTGGTGCCCAACCCGCCCCGGTTTTTCCGCGAAAGCGACCAAATGGTGTTCAGTGCCAAAATCACCAACCTGAGCGACCGCGACCTGGACGGCACGGCCAAAATCTTCTTTTTCGATGCCCTCACCATGCAGCCCGTGGATGCGCAAATGTACCCCGCGCCCGTGGAGGCCATGAGTATGGAAACCCTAGTGGCCCAGCGTTCCACCAAAACGTTTACCGTGAAAAAAGGCCAGAGCACGGCCGTGGACTGGGCCATCCAAATTCCCGATGGTACGGTGCAGGCCCTTACCTACCGGGTGGTGGCCCAGGCGGGCAGCTTCACCGACGGGGAAGAAATGACCCTGCCCGTGCTCACCAACCGCATGTTGGTTACCGAGACCCTGCCCCTGCCCATCCGGGGCGGGCAGCGCAAAACCTACGAGCTGAGCAAACTCACCGCCAGCGGCCAGTCCACCACCCTGCGGCACCAGAGCCTCACCCTCGAGTTTACGCCCAACCCCACCTGGTACGCCGTGCAGGCCCTGCCCTACATGATGGAGTACCCCTATGAGTGTGCCGAGCAGTTGTTTAGCCGGTTTTATGCCAATAGCCTGGCCACCCACATCGTGGAAAAGCAGCCCACCATCAAAAACGTGTTCGAGGCTTGGCAAAAGGCCCCGGCCGGGGGTGCCCTCACGTCTAATTTGGAGAAAAACCAGGAGTTGAAGGCCCTACTCATCGAGGAAACCCCCTGGCTGCGCAACGCCCGCGACGAGAGCGAGCGCAAGCGCAACGTGGCCCTGCTGTTCGACCTGGTGCGGATGAGCACCGAACTGGATCGCGCCCTCACCAAACTGGAAAAAATGCAACTGAGCAACGGCGGCTTCCCCTGGTTCCCCGATATGCCCGATAGCCCCTGGATCACCCAGCACATCGCGGCGGGCCTGGGCCACTTGGACAAGCTGGGCGTGCTCGACCTGCGCCCCGGGGCAGTGGCGGCCACCACCAGTGTGCTGGCCAAAAACCAAGGCCGGGCGTGGCAAATGGCCAGCCAGGCGGTCAACTACACCGACGAGCGCATCCGCGAAAACTACGAGGAACTGCTGCGCCTGGCCAAAAAAGGCCAGATCAAGCTCGAGGAACCCCACATCCATTACCAGCACTATCATTACTTGTACATGCGCAGTTTCTACCCGGAAATTCCGGTAGCGGCCCGCAACCAGTCTGCTTATCAATACTTTATGGGCCAGGCCGAGAAGTATTGGTTGCAAAACGGGTTGTACGCCCAAGGCATGGCGGCCTTGGTTTTCCACCGGGGCGGCAAGGCCAAACTCGCCACCGACATCGTGAAGTCGTTGCGCGAGCGCGCCCTCACCAGCGACGAGCTGGGCATGTACTGGAAAAACCAGATGAACCGCAGCTACTGGTGGTACGAGCAGCCCATTGAGACCCAGGCCCTCATGATCGAGGTGTTTGGCGAAGTGGCCCAGGACCCCGCCGCCGTGGACGGACTGAAGGCCTGGCTGCTCAAGCAAAAGCAGACCCAAGACTGGAAAACCACTAAAGCCACCTCCGAGGCTTGCTATGCCCTGCTGCTCCAAGGCGATAACTGGCTGGCTAGCAACGAACTACCCGAAATCAAGCTGGGCAACCAGACCGTGGACCCGCGCCAACGCCCCGACCTGCAAGTAGAGCCGGGCACTGGCTACTTCAAAACCACCTGGCACCGCAGCGAAGTAACCCCCGACCTGGGCAAAGTTACCATCGAGAAAAAGCAGCCTGGTGTGGCCTGGGGCGGCCTGTATTGGCAATACTTCGAGCAGTTGGACAAAATTACCCCCGCCGAGACCCCGCTCAAGCTCAAAAAGCAACTGTTTAAGCAAGAAAACACCCCCACCGGCCCGGTGCTCAAGGCCCTGGCCGAGGGCGCGCCCCTTAAAGTGGGCGACCTGGTGAAGGTGCGCATCGAGCTGCGGGTGGACCGGGCTTTGGAGTACGTCCACCTCAAAGACATGCGGGCCGCCGGGTTTGAGCCGGTAAACGTGCTGAGCCAATACAAATGGCAAGACGGCCTCGGCTACTACGAAAGCACCCGCGACGCGGCCACCAACTTCTTCTTCGGGTGGTTACCCCAGGGCACTTGGGTGTTCGAGTACCCGCTGCGGGCCAACCAGGCCGGCGAGTTCTCCAACGGCATCACCAGCATCCAGTGCATGTACGCGCCCGAGTTCGCCAGCCACTCGGAGGGTGTGCGCGTTACCATCGAGCGATAAGCGGCCCAGCCCCTGGCAGGTTTCCGCCACCTGCCAGGGGTTGTTTGTTCCCTTTTACTTCTGGTGGTTTGGCGTTAACCATTGGTGCCAAACTAGGCACGGTCAAAAGCCTAAAACTACCTTGGTGGCTTTGTGTCTTAGCGAGCTACCTCTAAACCTGATGGGCAAGGAGTACATTAATCCCCGTCGTCAAAAAATCCACAATCCATTGAAAATCAAAGAAAAAGTGAACCCATTTGCTAAACCGAAATCAACTTCATTACTCATCGCGCTTGTGGTTTCCTTGGTGAAATGGGGCCTGCTGCTAGGGATCTTACTGGGCCACCGCCCTGCCCTTGCCCAGTTGCCACCCCGCCCCGAGTATGGCCGGCCGTTGATCGTGCTCTACCAAACCGATCCCTGGAACCGGGTGCTCGGGGCCGATGCGCCCGTGTTTGCCCTTTACGAGCAAGGGTAGGTTATCTACCGCCGGGCCGTGGGCGACGAGTACCAGTATTTCCAGGTTAAGCTGGCCTCCGTGGCCCTGGAGCAATTGAAACAACAGTTTGCGATCACCGATAGCCTTCGTCAATTGCCCCCGTATCAGGCAACGGTGCACGTTACTGATCAGCCCACTACCATTTTGTTCCTCCACTTTGACACCCTGCAACGCATTGCGGTGTACGGGCATGGTGCTCGGCCTGGCCCGCCGGGCGCGCCCCCGCACCCGCTCACGCCGTTTTTTAGGGCTTATGAACGCCTGGCCAATTATCAAAACGCTCAAGCAACCCCTTGGTTTCCAGATACTTTTGAAGTGTTAGCGATTGATTACAGCCATTCTAGCGAAGAGCGGCCGCCCCAATGGAAAAAACGCTGGAACGACCTGCGCAGCCCCACCACCATACAGCGCAACGAGCAGCTTTACAGCATCTACCTGGACAAAAAAGAATGGCCCGCATTCCTCAAACTATTTCGGGAAATTGAGGAAGACAGCCAGGTAGTCGAGATCAACGGCCGCAAATTCTCGCTCAGCTATCGGTGGCCGTTCCCCAACTGGCGTTAGGGGGGGAATCCAAGCCAATAACCGCAGTAGGGTAGGGCACTTATTGGTTTTTTGTAGGGCTAATGTGCCCCATCCACTGCGCGAGTGCGCCTGGTGGTTGACTACCAAAATCAAATCGAGATTGCATTTTCCGACGCAATAAATGATTGACAACCAAATGAAACAATCTATTTAACCGTTAAGTCATTTTATCGATCATGCCAAGATCAAATACCAGTTGTTGATCATTAGACCTCTTGCAGATTACATTGAATCCCTTTCAAATCACCCGTAGTCGGGTCGAGATTGCGTCCCCTCCCCGACGGGGAGGGATAGGGAGGGGCCAAAAAAGGGCGGATTTCGAGCGAAAATTCCGGGCTTTCACCCGGCTAAAAACCTAATCCGTAAGAGGTCTATTTTTCAACTTGTTGAAAATCAAGCATAAAAATCGTTTGGCCGGGTAATTATTTAGCGGTTTTATTTTCCATCTCCCATAAAAAAACCATGCCATTTATGATTGGGAAGGGCATGGTTTTTTGTTTTTTAATCAAGATGAAATCGTTACTTTTTCAGCCGCAGTAATTCCATCATTTTGTGGTAGATTTCCGTGTTTTCGTACACGCCCGTAAAACGCTCGGCTCCGGGGCCGTAAGCAAACACCGGGATCAGCACGGGGGTATGCACCTTGGAACCGAACTTGCCCTCGACTTTGCCCGTGTTAAAGTCGCCGCCGGTAATGGCCAAGCCACCACATTCATGGTCGGCCGTGATGATGACCAGCGTTTGGCCGTCGGCTTGGGCAAACTTGAGGGCTTCGCCGCAAGCTTTGTCGAAGTCGACGGTTTCGGTAACAATGTAATCCAGGTCGTTGTTGTGGCCGCCCCAGTCAATTTGCGAGCCTTCCACCATTAAAAAGAAGCCTTTTTTATTGCCTTTGAGGAGGCTGATGGCCTTAGTGGTGCTTTGGGGCAACATCTCGCCCCGGCCTTCGGAGAATTTGGGGTTGTGCTCCTCGGCGGTGAGGGCGGCCAGTTTGCCTTGGTTTACCTGCATGGCCTCTTGCCAGGTGTAACGCACCTGGTACCCTTGTTTTTCCAGGTCAGCTACCAGGTTGCGGCCCTGAGGCCCGTTTTTGAAGAACTTGGCCCCGCCGCCAATGAACACGTCGATATCGGTTTTGAGGAAATCGGCGGCGATCTCCGTATCCAGCGAGCGGCTTTTTTCGTGGGCGATGAAGGAGGCCGGGGTGGCGTGAGTAATGGAACTGGTGGACACCAGGCCGGTGGCCAAGCCCTGTTTTTCGGCACTTTCGAGGATGGTCTCTTGCTCCACCGAGTCTTTGGACACGCCGATGGCCCCGTTGTAGGTTTTTTGGCCAATGGAAAGCGCGGTGCCGCCCGCCCCCGAGTCGGTAGTGAAATGGCTGGCCGAGTTGGTTTTGTGGAGGCCCACAAACTGGGCTTGGCTAAGCATGTTGAGCTGGCCCTTATTGGCCGTAAAACCAGCATAAATTTGGGCAATGCCCATGCCATCGCCAATGAGCAGGATCACGTTTTTGGGTTTGCGGCCCATTTTGAATTTGCTCTGGGCTAATACTGGCGAAACCACGCCACCAGCGGCCACGTATAAAAACAAAAGAACCCCCAAGCGGAACATAACGAATATTTTAAAGATGATAACTAGTTCTTAATAACGCAGCAAAGTTAAAATGGGCAACTTTAACTTTAAATGAAATTTTTTGGGCAACAATGTTTTGAGTTTTGTAAATAATTACCTAACTTGTTGCCAATAATACAACTCCAAAACCCTGGCAATGAAAAACCTACATCCCAACTGGCTCACCGAGGGCCTCATTGATTTTGAGTACAAGCAATACATGCTACTAGCTTATTTGCAACAAGTAAGGCAAGCGTTTGGGCACCGCAAGTTATACCCATTTTTGGCCGACCTGGTGTTCCACTACCAAAACCTGCTGCAAATCCGCCAAAACAAGCAGTTGTTGTACGAGAACTTCCCCAAACGGATCAGCCACGCTGATTTTGAGAAATTGAAGATCGTGTACCAAAAAATTGTGGACGACGACGATGCCATGCGGGAGATTGAGGAGATTGTGCAATTTGCCATTCCGCGCATGGCCCAAACTTTGGCCAATGGCAAAGAGATTTACGAGGAAATTGAGCAAAATCTGGCCATTAATCCCGTGGGGCTAATCCCCATGCACCTAAGCGAGGGTTACTTTTTCTTAAACGAATACCCGCTGAGCCACACGCACCTGTATCGTTACCAAATCACGATTTTCGAACATACCGATGAAAAGTACCGAGGCATCAACACCACTTTTGTGGAGAGCTTCAAAAAAAGCGTGGGCGAAACCTACGAGAGCTTGAAAATCAGCTTGATCCGTCGGTTTCGGCAGTTGCCAAACCCGGCCACTTTTGTGATCGAGGCCAAAGTGCCCTGCCCGTTGGAAGAGTCGCTGCTACCCGTGGCCAAGCGGATGCTGGTGCGGCACGTGAGCCAACTGGCCTAAGCGGGCGCACCCACCCGGAAGCCCGCTAGCAGCACATCGTCGGTTTGGGGCTGGTCGCCCTGCCAGGCAGCGAGGGCCTGGGTAAACTCGGCTTGCTGTTGGGGCATGGGTAGCGGGGCCTGGGCAATAAGCATTTCCTTGAGCCGTTTGGGCATCAGTTTGCGGTTGGTGGCCTGGCCAAACTGGTCTTGGTAGCCATCGGTGCAGAGGTAGCACACATCGCCAGGCTGGAGGGGGAGCTGTTGCAACTCATACGGCCGGGCCTCGTGCGCGTGGCCGCCAATGGCCAGGCGGGTGCCTTTTAGTTCGTGCAAGGCCCCGGCCCGCACCATGTACAACGGGCTTTTGGCCCCGGCAAATTGCAAGGTCATTTGGCCTAAATCCACTAAGCACAGGGCAATTTCAAGCCCATCGCGGTTGGCGTTTTCGGTTTGGTTGAGGGTTTGGCGAACGCCCTCGTCCAGTTCGTGCAGCACCTGATTGGGCGCGTGGATGCCCCGGGTTACCACAATCTCTGAAAGCAACTTGCTGGCAATGAGCGACATAAATGCCCCCGGTACCCCGTGCCCGGTACAGTCGGCCACGGCCAGCATAAACCGTTTGCCAAGGGCCAGGTCAGGGGTGGGCAGCGGGGCAAACCAATAAAAATCCCCGCTCACGATTTGTTTGGGCCGGTAAAGCACAAAACTTTGGGGCACGCAGGCCTGCAACTGGGCCAGCGAGGGCAAAATGGCATTTTGGATTCGGGAAGCATAATTGATGCTCCCCTGTAGGTCGCGGTTCTTTTTGTCCAGTTCGGTGAGGGCCTCGCTCAAGTGGCGGCTTTGGGCGGCAATTTCGTCGCGCTGGGCTTGCAACAACCGGTTGGCCTTAGCCTTGAGCCGCGAGCGGTTGAGCATCACCAACCCCAGGCCCAAGCTAAGCCCCACCCCCGCCAACAAAAACCAATTGCGGCGGCGGTTTTCGGCTACTTGCAGTTCGCTCAGTTCTTTCTCTTTTGTGAGCAGGGCAATGGCCGATTTTTGTTGTTCGTCGTCGTAGCGGCTTTTCAGTTCGGCCATTTGGCGGGCGTTCTGCTCGTCGTAAAGGCTGTCTTTCAAAGCGTTTTGTAGCTGGGCGTAACGGTAGGCTTGCTGGTAGTTGTGTAGCAGGTGGTAAGTTTCGGCCAGGCTTTGGTAGCTGTCCCACACTTTTTCGCGGAACCCGGATCGGCGGGCCAGAGCCAGGCCCTCCAGGTGGTATTGGAGGGCCGTTTGGTGGTTGCCCAGCAGGTTGTACACGTCGCCAATATTGTCGGTGGTGTTGGTTACCAGCAAGCTGTCTTTGCTGCGTTCGAGTACTCGCTTACACTCCATAAAATTAGTCAAGGCCCGGTCGTAGCGGCCTTGCCGTTTATAAATGAGGCCCAGGTTGTTGAGCGATTTGGCCACGTCTTCCGGCACGCCTGCCTGGAGGCGATAGGTGTAAGATTTTTCAAAAAAGTAAAGGGCACTGTCGTAGCGGGCGGCCATGTAGTGGGTGGCCCCCAGTTGGTTGTACAGGTTGCCCAGCAGGCTGGGCGGGGCTTGGCCGGGGCGGGGCAGGTAACCCAGGGCCTGCCGCAGCATTTGCAGGGCCTCGTCAAATTTGCGCTGCATCCTAAACCCCAGCGACATCTCGTTCAAGGTTTCCACAATGGCGAGCGTGTCGCGGCGGTGCTGGCCAATTCTGAGCAATTGCATCAAGTGGGCCGTGCTTGCTTGGGTTTGCCCGGCTTTGGCGGCGTGGGTACTCAAGTATTTTAAAGCCCGGCAAATGGCTGTGGTATCGCGCTCTTGCTGAGCTAGTTGCAGGGCCTGCTGGGCAAAAAACGGCACCGAGTCGGGGCGGGCGGCCAGGCACCGCTCGGCTTGGGCGAGCAAGGTGGCCAGCCGGGGCACCGCCGAGGTGGCCGGGGGCTGGCCCGCCGCTCTGCCTGGCCCCACCAAGGCCCCGGCCAGGGCTATCAATAAGCAAAAGACTTTCATGCGCCCAAACCTTTGCAAAAATTGTTCAAATCGGCGGATGGCAACATCGCTTTGGTGTAGGGTTCCGGGCCGAAAGGGAGCGACTTATACTAAAATGACGTAATGATTGCCTGATGAAATGATTACCCTCCTTGTTTATCAATCATTTACAACACCAGGAACCCGCAACGCTTGTTTGATTTTGGTATCAAGCTAGGCAAGGGGCTTAGTCCAACTCTTTCAACATCCAAACCGGGCAAGCCGAGTGGCCGGACTGGCCAAGGGG
>JALONO010000185.1 GCA_025454895.1 Bernardetiaceae bacterium | reverse complement strand
TTTAGGCGTGGCTTACTTTGCCCTCGATAAAACCGGCCTCGTGGACCGCGTGATCAAGGGTATTTACAACGAAGTAACCTGCAACATTGCCCCGGCCGTCAACCAAAAAGCGGAAGACGTCAAGCGCGACACCGCCAACTTTTGGTGGCAGTTTGAACGGGCCTTGCTGCGCTGGGCCACCAACGGCCGCAGTGCCGAATGGGGCTACTAATAGAGTTTTTGTGTGTTGACAATGAGCATCTTAGCTGAATTCGGAGGAAGCCCCTCCCCGACGGACGACCAAAAGCGAATGAGCTTTTGGGGCGAGCCTGTGTGATGGCTTGGGGTGGGGCCAAGACGGGCGGATTAAATAGTGATTTTTCAATAAAGCTCACTAAAAAAATTTATTTGTGGAGATTAAATCTAAATTTCACCCTTTTTGGCCCCACCCTGGCCCTCCCCGTCGGGGAGGGAACGCAATTTTAAAGCGAATAGGAGGTGGTAGACAAGAGGCCGATTTAAGTCAACTATCTGATTTTCAAAATACAAGAACTCTAAAATGATCGCATGATCAAATGATTATTTCATTTGATTGTCAATTGCTTGTAAGATAGAAAATGGGCAATCTAGGTTTGATTTTGGCATTACCTCGGTAATCGATATCCGACTTGAGGATTAACGCCTGGATGGGCAGGCAACCTTGGCCAAGAAACCCCGTCTGTTACCCCACTTGGGCAAATGAACGGGGTTTTTAATTTCCTGATTTTCATTGTTTTAATACCAAAATCAAATTAAGAATTGTGTGTTCCTGGGGCTGTAAATGATTGATAAACAAGTAGAACAATCATTTAGCCATGCAATCATTACATCATTTTAGTATAAAACCCGGATCAGTCAAGGTGCGCTTGGTATTCGGCCTGGGCTTGCTCCAAGGTTTGCCCCAGGGCGGCGCGTTGTTGCTGCAAGTTGGCCCACCAGGCGGGCTGGGCCTGGGCTTGGCGACTGGCCCGCCGCCGGGCAAAAAACCGGCGGGCAAAATGGTAATACCGGAAGGCGAAATAGCCGCTGAGCGGGATGGCGAGGGCGTAAACGGCCAAGGCCACGGGCTGGGGCCAAAATCGCCAAAACAACCACCAGTAAAACGGGTAAAACAGGGCAAAACAAAGGCTGCCCAGCACCAAGTTGATGGGCGCGCGGAAGGTAATGTCCTTGACCCAGCGGCGGGTGAGCCAACCCGGCAAGCGGTAAGGTAAAAGGTTATGCAGTTCGCTGAACAGGTAGATGGGCAAGCCCGCCACCAGGGCCAACCAACTGCCTCCGGCCGGCCGTAGTTCTGGCACCACTGGGTAACGTCGCACCAGGGCATCGGTGAGGCCGTGGGCCTTTAGTTCGGTTAGGTAGTGGGTCAATTGGGTTTGCAGGGCCGCCACCCGGTCCGGGGCCTGGGCCTTAAAATGATGCACGGCGGCCGTGATGGCCCGGGCCGCGCCAAATATCCGCTCGGTTTCCGGGGCGGCTAAGCCCAGGGCGGCCTGCACCTCGGGAGCGTACACCTCTTCAATATCGCGCACTAGGTCGTCGGTGGGGTCGTCGGCCGTGTGGACGATCATGGCCGTGAGCCGCTCGGTCATTTGCTGGGTCAGTTGCTGCACGGTGGCCACCGGGTCCTGCGCGTACGCGGCCGCGAAGGTGCGCGTGTCAATGGGCGCGTCAAACTCCACTTGCAAGTGGCTTTGGAACCGCCGGGGGTTGGTGTAGCTAATGCCCACGCACACAATGCTTACCGGCAGTTGGAACCCGCCGCGTTCCTGGGCGCCCAGGGCAATGCGGGCCGTGCCGGTTTTGAGCGGCCGCAGCCGCCGTTCCTCCTCGCTGGTGCCTTCGGGGAAGATGACCAGCGCGCCGCCCTGTTCCAACAGTTCGTAACAAGCCGAAAACGTGCCCTGGTTCTGGTTGGCGGCCCGGGGGCTATCTTGCTTGCGGTACACCGGGATCATGAACAACTGCCGCAGCAGCCACTTGACCACCGGCGAGGTGAACACGCCCCCGTTGGCCAAAAAATAGACCGGGCGGCGTAGCCAAGCCGCCACCACCAGCGGGTCCAAAAACGTGCTGGGGTGGTTGGCCGCCAAAATGAGGCCCCCCGTGCGGGGCACTTGCTCGAGCCCCTTGAGCCGGATGCGCCCAAAAAACGCCCGCAGCATGAACAAGACGATGAACCGGAGGAGGTGGTAGTGCATGGCGGGTACCGAAAAACGAGCGAAAAATTGGAAATAATGGGCTTACGGCCAAGCCCGTTAGGCCATTTGAACGATCGGCCACTAAATTACAGAGCGATTACCGGAAAACGGGCCAGGTTGAGGCGGTCAATATTGCTCTAATGATTCTAATCGCGCCGCTGGTTATGCCCTACCTCCGTTTTTATCTGCCCATTCAATGCTCACTTTTTCACCACAAGGCCATGAATTTAGGGTTTGGGAAATTCTTTTTGATCGGGGCGGGCAGTAGCCTAGGGCTGGCCCTCCTTGGGTTTGCGGTAAGCGGCGGCCAGCAAAGCCGGGACGATTTTTTGGCCACCTTGGGCACAATGGGGGTTTTGGTGGGCAGTTTGCTGGCCTTTATCGGGCTGGTGCTGCTGTTTACGCCCCAGCGCCCATTGGGTGGTAGGCTACTCGTGGCGGGCTTGGTGCTGGGTTTAGTGGGCTTTGGTACTTGTACGGCTTTTTTTACGCTTAATTTGCATTGAATGAGTGCCGCTTATACGCTCTATTACTTTTGAGCCATGGACAATCGAACCGCACAGCATCATCAATCATTTAACTTTTAAATCAGCATGAGTTTAGGGAGAATTTTCTTCATCGCCCTGGGTATTTCCTGGGGTATTGGGTTTTACTGTTATTGATCGTTAGCCCCGAACAGGCAGCACCGGATGGGTTCATGATCCTTTTAGGGGCGACGACCGCCACAACTGGCCTGGTATTGATTATTAAGGGCATTACACTCATGTTTAAGCCCGCCCAACGTGAGCAAGGCGGTAAACTTTTGTTGGTCGGCTTAGTGATATGCCTAATTGGGGCCGGCAGTTGCTTTCTTTCAATCGTTAAAATTATATTTTATTAGATTTCATTATACGAAAATAAAGTAATTTATATTTTTATTACTTATGTTAACAATTTGAACTTACGACTTATAATGGTTGTCATCCTAGATATGCCACCTTTTTTCACCCCATGCTAGCCAGCCGCACATACTCGTAACATTGATAGCTCGCACGCAACAGGCCACAAAAAAACGCCCAACTCGGTTGGGCTGGGCGGGGAAAGGAATACCGAGGGGGCTAGCCAATGTCCAGCACCTCGGTGGCCAAGGGCAGGGTAATCGCCTCGGGATCGGTGAGGCGGGTGGCCAAGCCCTGGGTTTTGGGCAGTTCGTAATGGAAAAAGTAGCGCAGGGCCAGCATCTTGCCTTCGTAAAAGTCAACGTCGGTGGCGGCGGGGCCGGTGAGCAGGGCCTGCTGGGCGGCCACGCCCTGCTTAAGCCACTGCCAAGCCACGGCCACCAGGCTAAACAGTTCCATGTACAGGTTGGCATCGGCCAAAAACCGCTCGGGGTCGCCGGCTTGGGCCAGGCCCAGCAGGTGTTGGGTGGTTTTTTGCAGCCGTTGCAGCTCGCTTTGCAGTTGGGCGGCGTAGGTTTTCAGGGCCGGGTAGGTGGTGGCTTGCTGGGCGGTGGCGGCCACCGCCTGGGCCAACAACCAAGCTCCCCTTCCCTGCTGCTGGGTAATTTTGCGGCCCAGCAGGTCCAGCGACTGGATGCCCGTGGTACCTTCGTAAATAGCCGTGATGCGGATGTCGCGGTAGAGTTGCTCCAGGGGGAAATCTTTGCAGTAGCCGTAGCCGCCCAGGCATTGCATGCCCGCGCTCACGGCCTGGATGCCCGCCTCGGACGGGTAGGTTTTGGCTACCGGCACCAGCAGATCCAGCAGTAGGCCGTAGTCTTGCCGTTGCTCGGCCGGGCCGGCGTGGGCCAGGTCGGCCAACTTGGCGCACTCGAGCAGCAAGCTCAGCGAGCCTTCCACCACCGCTTTTTGCAGCAGCAGCATCCGTTTCACATCCGGGTGGTTGATGATGAGCGTGGGCGGTTTGAGGGGGTCTTTTTCGCTGAGGCGGCGGCCCTGGGGTCGTTCTTTGGCGTACTCCAGCGAGGCTTGGTAAGCCGCCGAGGCAATGGCCGCCGCCGTAATACCCACTAAAATCCGGGCATCGTTCATCATTTGGAACATGTAGGCCAGGCCCCGGTTGGCCTCGCCCACCAGGTAGCCGTGGCAGTCGTCGCCCTCGCCCAGCATCAAGTGGCAAGCAGGCGAGGCTTTTTGGCCCATTTTGTGATAAATACCCGCTATTTGCACGTCGTTGGGCACCAGTTGGCCGTTCTCGACCCGCTTTTTGGGCACAATAAACAACGAAATGCCCTTGGTACCGGCCGGGGCCCCTTTGATCCGGGCCAGCAACAGGTGAACCACGTTGTCCATGAACTGGTTATCCCCGGCGGAGATGAATATTTTTTGACCTTTGATTTTGTACACGCCCTCCGCCACTGGTTCGGCCGAAGTTACAATGTCGGACAGCGAGCTGCCCGCCTGCGGCTCGGTGAGGGCCATGGTGCCCTGCCACTCGCCCGCGTACATGCGGTCCATGTAGGTGCGTTTTTGCGCTTCCGACCCAAACGAGAGGATGAGCCGAGCCGCCCCCGCCGTGAGGCTGGGAAAGCCCATCACGGCATTGTTAGCCGCTTGGAAGATAAAATTACCCGCCGTTACCAGCATTTCGGGCAGTTGCATCCCGCCCTCGGCCAGGGGCACGTTGGGGTTGATCCAGCCGCCCTCGGCCGTGGCCCGCATCACGTCGGGCACTTTGGGGTGTACGTGTACCGTGCCGTCCTTGACCTCCGGCTCTTGCCGGTCCATGTCGGCAAAATAGGGGAAATAGTACGTGTCCGCAATTTGAAAAGCCGCGTCCAGCATCATGTCCAAGTCGGCCGGGGCCAGGTGGGCAAAATAGTCGAGCCGGGTCAGTTCTTCGGCCTGATGCACTTGGTGGAGCAAAAACTTGAGGTCACGGGCACTTGCATATTTCTTAGCCATGTCGTTTTTACATTTTCGTGGATAATTGATAAAGAGTTACGCCAGCAAATTGTTTAAAAATGGGGCCGTTTTACGTTTAAAGTAACAATCAACTGCCCCCATTCCCGGTTGGGCATTTGTGGGGATAATTCACTACTATTACGCCCCACCTTGACCACTCACTCATGAGCAAATACCAAGAACTGTGTTCGGCTTTTATGCAAGCCTATGGCCAATTTACGAACTACCGGGAAGAATGCCACGACTTTGCCGCCGGACTGTTCAATTATCTGGCGCATTGGCTGGAAGTGCCGCCGAGCAACATTCAACTCATCTCGATTGGCCCCAACGGCGGTTACGCCCCGGCCACCTCCCTGCCCGATGCCATGGTGCCCACCGAAGATGGCTCCTGGTACTTTGGCATCGGGGTGGCCCTGAGCCAGGACTACCTGCGCACCAGCGAGGAAATGGTGGTGTTCCACCTCTTTATCCGCAAAGAAAACGGCGGGTTCACGGCCCGGCTGGGGCCAGAGGGCCGCAAATTCGCCCTTGACCCCGAAAACCGGGAAACCTTTGTCCCCTTCTGCGAGTTCGCGTTCCAAACTACCCTGGCGGGTATGGCCGCCCAGTGGAAATCGCTGAGCCTGCCCCCCAGCGAGCAACAACGGCCCATCGGGTTCAAGGTTCAATAAGGTGCGGTTAGACCGTGATGGTGATCAACCTCCAATAGCAATAATCAACCCTGCTTGTAATGGAAAAAGCTGCGCTTTATTCTTTGCTAAATAATTGATAATCAAATAATAAAAATATTTAATCGTGCAATCATCAAGTTATTTAGTGGTAGAATAAACCAGGTGGGCGCCAACTGAAAATAGTGCCGAATGCACTACTTGGGCAAACTGTTTTTGAACTGCTGATAACTGTTGCCGCCGCTGGGTTTGGTACTACATTTCAGGCCCTCGGCCTTGGCGTTGATGTCCCGCACCCGGTTGCTCGAAGATGGGTGGGTGCTCAGGAACTCCGGGGCACCGCCGCCCTTATTCTCGCGCAGCATCTTGCCAAAAAAACCCGCCGCCCCGTTCGACTGGTAGCGGGTTTTGCAGAGGTAAATCACCGAATAATCGTCGGCCTCACGCTCGTGCTTACGGCTAAAGTTGAGGCCCAACAGGCCCTGGGCGATTTGGGCCACCTGGCCCTGCGAGCGTTGCCCCAACACAATGCCCATTAGGGCGCTCACCCCGTACATTTTCACTAGGTTGCTAGTGGCGTGGCGGCGGTCGGCATGGGCGATTTCATGGGCCATCACCCCGGCCAACTGATCCTCGTCGTCCAAGTATTTGATAATACCCGTGTACACGTAAATAAACCCGCCGGGGGCGCAAAACGCATTGAGGATGGTGTCGTTCTGGATGATTTTGACCCGCCAAGGGAACTCCTTGCGGTAGCGGACCTCGCCAGAATTGAGCACGGCATCGGTGATCCGGCGCATGTGGCCGTAAGCGGCCGCGTATTTTTTCTCATCCAGCACCCGGTTTTTAGGGTCTTTCTCCACTTCTTGGCTCACCTGCTCGCCGAGTTTGATCTCGTCTTGCAAGGAAAAGAACGGGTTGGTGAGCGAGGTAAGGGGCAGCAGCAAGGCTATCCATAAGCAAGCACGCAAGATAAATGAGTTCATGTGATTGTAAATCAATTATTTCGTTTCCTCAATTGGTAGATCTGGAAAACTGACGCAATACGTCAGCAAAATAGACCGATTTTGGGGACGAAGGTTGCCGACTTGTCCTTCCCCGCAAAACATTTCCAGGGAGGCTAGATGGAGCAAAGGTAAAAACCAATGCTTTACTCAATTAAACGGCACAATCACCTCCACCATTGCCTCTTGAGGCCGGCCTTGAGGGCGGGCGGGTAGCCAAGCCGGGCCTTGGCGCACCCGGCGTTCGGCCTCGGCATCACGGGCACCTGTTTAATGGCCCCATCGGCCGCGATGGTGAGCCGCAGTACCACCTGGGCCGGAGGCTGGGCGTTGGCGGTTTCCCTGCGCCTGGCCCGGTTGGTTTTTTCACCCTTCTTTTTGGCCTGGTCGGGTTCTTCCCTTACCTCGGCTAAGTAGGCGTTGTACGCCGCCCAGCCGCCCACGGGCACCGGGGCCAGGCTGGTCAGGGCGGTACTATCCGCAGCTTGCCCCCCCAACGCACCAGGGTTAGTCGCTTTTTTCTCTTGCCGGGCCAGGTTGGGCGGGGCGATTTGGTTTTCCACCGTCTCGGCTTTGACGGGCACGGGGGCCTCGTTGGCCGAAGTTACTTCCGGGGCGGGTTTGGGCAACTGGTTAACCACTGCGGGCTTCTCCAACTCATCACTCGCCAGTTCTTTATTCACCTCTTCCTGATCAAGGGCTATGGGCGCGGGCGCGGGCTTCACTTGTTCGGCTTCAATTTTACTTTGGCGTTCCGAGGGGGGCAATTTTTCTAGGGCTTCCACTGGCCCGGGCACGGCATCAATGGCCTGACGCTGATCGGCTAGTTGCTGGAGGCTGGCCGTGTCGGGGGGCACGGCTTGAGAACTTTCTTCCACGGCCAAAGCCTCGGCCCCGGTTTGGTAGCGGTTTAGCCACCAACCTAGCCCCGCTAAGCAAGCAACCAGCAAGGCCACGGCCGCCGCCGCCCGATAAATGGGGGCCCGCCGGGCCAAGCGGACGGGCGGGGCCGCTTGCACGCGGGTGCGCAAACGTTGGCGCAATTCGGCCAAGTCAAGCGCGGCCTCGGTTCCGGCTAGTTGCAGTCCCTCATCGGCCTCGGCCAGTAGCGGATGCTCTACCAAGGCCCGTTCCAAGGCGTGCATGGCTTGGTCGTCCAGCTCGCCGGCTTGGTACTGCTGCCAAGTTTCCCAGCTTACCCAGGCGGGTTTTTGACTTGGGTCGGGATTAGTGGCCATGATGCTTTTCTAGGTAAATCCGCAAATTCCTTTTCCCGTTCTGGATATAACTTTTCACCTTATTCAATTCATAACCAGTTATTTGTACTATTTCTTTATACGACTTTTCTTGCAGATAAAATAAGTCCAAACAGGTTTGCTGCTCCGGGGGCAGGTGGGCAAGCCCCGTTTCCATTTGGGTAAGTTGGGCCTCCCGTTCCAGGGCATCAGAGGGATGCTCGGACCAGGCATTTTCCATAAATCCGTCCTCACTTTCGGGGCTGGACGGGTGATGGGACGGGGGCAGCGGCTGTTCCGGGTGGCGTTGCTGGGCGCGCAATAAGCCCAAGCAATGGTTTTTGGCCATCACGTGCAGCCAACTGGCAAAGTCCCGCACCTCGTGCTCTCGCAATGCCGTTACTAGCTTCTCAAACAACTGCATGGCAACGTCCTTGGCCTGATCGGTATCCCGGAGGTATTTCATAGCCACGCCGTACACCAAATGCAGGTAGCGTTCGTAAAGGTCGCCCAGGGCCTGCAAATCGCCGCTGGCACGGTAGCGGCCCAGCAACTCCGCCTCGGTGGGCGGGGCCGCGGCCGGAGAGCGTTTAAACAGCCTGACGATGAATGACAACGCAGTAACGAGGGAATAACCCCGGAAAGTTAAACAAAAAGCCCCCTCCGCACAAGGCAGAAGGGGTCGGGGCAAATCGCATCAACCTAAAGTTATTGACACCTTTGATCGGCCGCATTCCAGGTTTGACCGTTGGCGCAGGGAGGCAAACTGAAAGTCCAGCGCACAAAGTTGGCCCCCGCATTACCAATGGCAACCCGGTAGTTGAGCCGGGGCGGGCGCAAAGCGTTGCGGTTAAGGTCAAACGCCTCGAATAACCCGTGCGAGTTATCGGGCGGGGTAGCATTTTCTACTAAAACTTGGCCCACAATGGTTTGGCCAGCTTCGCCACCTTGCAGGTTTTGTTGAGGGATGGTGAATTTGATCGCGTTACGGCCCGCTCCGGTAATATCTAAGTTAGCCGAATAACGGTAGGTTACCGCCGCACCTTGAAAGGTTGACGTTTCCTCAAAAATTACCTGGTTGGCACTGGTGCCATTGCGGATGGTAATTTGAGTATTGCGGCTCAGGAGCAAATTCGTCTCATGGCGTTTCCAACCCACATACGGCCCCGAGGTGGCCATGATTTCCCGAAAATTGGGCAGTTCTTCCTCAATTACGTTAGTTGAGCAAGCACCCATCAGGCTCAGACTCGCCAAACCCAAAAGCAGGGTAAACCTAAAACGGTAATTTGTCATGTAATAAAAAGATAAAATTTTCCGTAAAATTATGGTATATTGAGAAACATTGCCCCAAAACAAGTGCCAAAACCTACCAGTGCTCCCGCTAAAATTTCGAAGGGTTGGTGAGCATTGAGGGCCAGCCTTGCCGTCATTAACGCACCAGCCAGCAAAATGGTGGCAGGCAACCAAAACAAAAGTTCGCCATGCGGGTGCTGTATTTGCAAACCGGCCAGGGTGCCCACCAAGCCGCTGGCCCCGGTGGCGTGCGCGCTGATCTTGAAAAAGAACGTAATGACGGTAACAAATAGTATAGCTAAGGTGATCCCCAGCATCACTAGACCCACCCAAGGCACGGCCTGGAGCTTGAATAAAAAATAGCCGCAGGTGAGCAGGTAAAACAAACTTATCGACACGAATGGATAGCGACGCTCGGCACGGTTGGCCAGGTGCAGGGTGGCCACTAGCCCCGCCCGGTACGACACCAGCAAGCTCAGGGCCGGGATCACGAACGTGGTAATGAACACCACCGCCAGGAGCAGCCACCTGAAGTTTAGCCCGAATGGCAAAAGCCCCGGCAAGCCGAAAAACAACACTCCAAATACGTAACTAGGCATGATGGCCGGGTGTAAGGCCACCGATAAAAAATGGGCAATGCGTTGGTTCATAACTCTTTACGAAGCCTCGCTACCGGAATGTTCATCTGCTCACGGTATTTGGCCACGGTGCGGCGGGCGATGTTGTAGCCCCGGTCGTTGAGGATTTTTTCGAGTTTATCGTCGGAAAGGGGCTTGCGTTTGTTCTCTGCCTCGATCACTTCTTTGAGGATGAATTTCACCTCTTTGCTACTCACATCCTCGCCGGTATCGGTAGTAATGCTTTCCGAAAAGAAGTACTTGAGCGGGAAGATGCCAAAATCCGTCTGCACCGATTTGCTATTGGCTACCCGCGAAACGGTGGAAATATCCATACCAATCTCGTTGGCAATATCCTTGAGGATCATGGGTTTAAGCTTACTCTCGTCGCCTTCCAGAAAATATTCGTGCTGGTACTCCACAATGGCATTCATGGTGCGCAGCAGGGTCTGCTGCCGCTGCTTAATGGCATCGATGAACCACTTGGCCGCGTCCAATTTTTGTTTCAAAAACACCACAGCCTGCTTGAGGGTTTTATCCTTTTTACTGCTTTTGTCGTAGGTGTCCAGCATTTCGGCGTACGACTTGCTGATGCGCAGGTCCGGGGCATTTTTGGAGTTCAGGCTAAGTTCCAGCTTGTTATTATTGTTGCGCAGGATAAAGTCGGGCGTGATGTAATGGTTGCGGGCAAAATCGCTGGTATTTTCGCCGGGCTTGGGGTTGAGTTTGATGATCACATTTACCGCGTCGCGCAGTTGCTCTTCGGTGATATCGAGCCGTTTCTCAATCTTGTTGTAATGTTTTTTAGTAAATTCCTCGAAACAAAGCGAAATGATGCGCAGGGCATTATGTACATCTTGATCCTGTTGGTTTTTACGCTTTAGCTGAAGCTCCAGGCACTCTTGCAAGGTGCGGGCCGCGATACCGGGCGGGTCGAAACCCTGGATTTGCTGGAGCAGGTCCTCAAGTTCTTCTTCTTCGGTCTCGATGTTTTGCGAAAAAGCCAGGTCGTTGACGATACCTTGTAGCTCGCGGCGGATGTAACCCTCGCTATCGATGCTGCCAATGAGCTGCATCCCGATCTGGTACTGGCGGTCGTCGAGGGCCAGGTAGCCCAGTTGGTCCAACAGGGCATCGGTGAGGGAGTCGTTGGTGGCCAGGGGCATCTCGCGCTCCTCCTCGTCGGGCGAAGGGCCATCGCCTTGCATCTTGTAACCACCCATTTCGTCGTCGTGCAGGTAGTCGCCAATGTCCACGTCCTCGTAGCTCTCGTGTTCGCTGCCGTAGTCGTCTTCAAAGTCGTCGGCATCGCCTTCGTAGTCGTCAAGAGGTTCGTCGTCTTGGTCGTTGGTCTCGCGCTCGTTGTAATCTTCCTCTTCCCGGGTATCTTCCAGGGCGGGGTTGATCTCCAGTTCTTCTTCAATGCGGGCACTCAATTCGGCCGTAGGCACTTGCAGCAGTTTGATAAACTGGATCTGCTGGGGCGATAGCTTTTGCTGAAGGGTTTGGATTTGGCCTAACTTCTGCATAGCGCAACTCGTTTTGTAGTGTTAGTTATGGGTTATGAGTGTTTAGCCATCCGTTTGACGTTGATTATTGGCTAACAGACCCCTAAAATAGCCAAAAAATGAAAAAACCATCACATTTGGAATGTTTTTTGTGCGAAGGGCCGCCGCGCGAGCGATGAGCCTGGGCCTAGTAAGGGCCGCAAGCCGGATCGCCCGGTGGCTCGGGTAGTGGTGGCTTAGTCGTTTCTTTAGTCGTTTTACCGCCTAATCCTCCATCTTCGTTCTTGATTTTCAATGGTTTGGTAAATCGGCTAGCTTACCTGCGATATTAGGATCAATCTTTCCTGACCCTCTATCAAAGTTTATCTAAAAAAAACCGTCCGCCCTAGACGGGACGGACGGTTAGGGCAAGTCAAAAAAGGTTACTTCCCATTTTTGGAGGCTTCGGTGGCTTCCGGTTTAAGCACCATGCGCACGTAGCTTTTGGTGTTGAAGTACTTTTTGGCCGCCGCTTGGATGTTCTGCGCCGTGAGGGCATCAATCGCCGCATCGCCCAAGAGCAAGCCGTTGGGATCGTCGCCGGTTTGGTAGTAAGAGGCCAACTGGTTGAGCCAGAAACGGTTTTCCTTCAGGCTCACTTCGCGTTCCCGCTTTTGGGTTTCCTTGATTTTCTGCAAATCGGCGGCGGTGGGGCCTTCGGCCTGGAGTTTCTCGATCTGGCTCAAAGCCACCTGCGTGAGCGTATCTACCCGCGTAGCCGCGCAAGGGATGTTGATTTGGACGGAGAAACTGTTGTACGGGTTTTTGTTAAGCCCGCCGTAGCCGCCCACGCTGTAGGCCCCGCTTTGTTCTTCCCGGATGCTCTCGATGAGCTTGATGTTGAGCAACGACAGGGTGGAGCTGAGATAGTAGCTTTCTTGGCGGCTGTACGGGGCCTCGCCCATGAACATGAGGTTGACGAGGCTCTTCTGGTCAGAACCTTTGAAGAACGCCTTGTCGTGCATGCCCTTTAATGGCCGGATGCCCAGGTCTTTGAAGTTTTCTTTGGCCGGGCTACCGGGCAGGCTGGCCAAGTAGGTTTCTACTAAGGGGCGCAGTTGCTCGGGCTTGCAATTACCCACGAACATGAAGGTAAAATCGCCCGCATTGGCAAACCGCTCGCGGTAAATTTGGAACACCCGGGCCAGGTCGATTTTGTCGAAATCGGCCGTGTCGGGCAGCACTTTGCGGCGGGGGTTATTGTTGTACAGCGTTTTCTGGGCTTGGTCCAAGAAGTAAAACTGCGGGTTGGCACTCATGAACTTCATTTGCTGCTTGCCCTTGCTCACAAACGACTGAAAGGCTTCGGCATCTTGCCGGGGCTGGGTAAAATACAAATGCACGAGTTGGAACAGGGCTTCCAAGTCCTTGGGGGCGGCATTGCCGTTAAGGCTCTCGGTCAGTTCGTTTACCGAGGGCGAAACGCGCACCGTGCGCCCGGCCAGGGCCTTGGTGAGATCAGTGGCGGCCAACTGGCCCACCCCGCTGGCCCCGATAATTTGGTTGAGGTTGGCCGTGTTGAGCACGTCGGCATCGGGGTAAAGCGAAGAGCCGCCAAAGCTGTACGCGCTGAACAGCACCTCGTCGTTCTTGAAATCGGTGGGCTTGAACACCACCCGCGCCCCGTTCGACAGCGTCCACTCAGTTACGCCAATTTTGTCCATCACCTTCTCGGCGGTTACTTTACCGGCGGCTGGGCGGGCCGTCATCAAGTTGGTATTTACCACTTTGTCTTCGTAAGGCTTGAGGTCAGCCTTGGCCACTTCGGCCAGCAGTTCGCGCACGCGGGCCTCGGTGGGCAGTTTCACGGTTTCCTTGTCCGGGGCGGTAATGATGACCACCCGGTTCTGCTCCGTCATCCATTTTTTGGGCAGTACGTTGATCTCGTCCAGCCCAATGGTGGGCACGTAGGTATTAGCAAACTGGTATTCAAACTCGATCCCGGGCGCAGCCGCCCCTTCCAAGTACATTTCCACGTACTCGTCCACATAATTTTCACTCTCGGTTTTGCTGCGCTCGTTGAACTGCCGCTGGATGCCATTGAGCAGGTTTTTCTTGGCGCGATCCAACTCGGTGGCCGTAAAGCCGAACCGTTTTACGCGCTCGCTCTCTTCCAACACGGTTTTAAGGCCGCGTTCCAGGCCCGTCTCGCTGGTTACCACGTTGGCAAAATAGGCATCCTTGGTGCGCACGTAGCCGCTGTAGCCCGAAAAGCCGAATACGAACGGCGGATCGGCCTTTTGGCGCAGCTCGTCCAGGCGGGCGTTCAACATGCTGTTGTAGAGCTGGCGCACCAAATTGGCCCGCAGGTCGCCCTCGGTTTTTAGCTCGGTGCTAGGCTGCTTGTAAATCACCTGACCTTGCACGTTGGTCGCTTCCTTGTCCGTTACAATGGCCACCAGTGTTTCGGCGTGGTCGGGCACTTCGTAGTTGGTTTTGGGGCGCGGGTTTTTGGCCGCAGGCAACTGGCCAAAATACTGTTGGATGGCTTTTTCGGTTTCGGCCACGTCAATATCGCCTACCACCGCCACGGCCATGAGGTCGGGCCGGTACCAGTCTTTATAAAACTGCTTGATTTTATCGTGCGCAAAGCCCTCGATCACTTCTTTTTTACCAATGGGCAGCCGCTCGGCGTAGCGGGAATTTTTGAACAAGATGGGAAAATACTTATCGCGCATGCGCTGACCTGCGCCCTGGCCCATGCGCCACTCCTCGATGATCACGCCGCGTTCTTTGTCAATCTCTTTGCCATCGAAGGCCAGGCCCCCGGCCCAGTCGGCCAGTACTTGGAAGCCTTTGGCCAGCACGTCGGGCTTGTCGGTGGGGATGGGCAGGATGTACACCGTTTCGTCAAAGCTGGTGTAAGCGTTTAGGTCGTTGCCGAAACGCACGCCTACACTTTCCAAATAACTCACCAACTCGTTTTTGGGGAAGTTTTTGGTGCCGTTAAAGGCCATGTGCTCGGTAAAGTGGGCCAGGCCCTCCTGCCCCACCTCTTCTTGCATCGACCCGGCGTTGACGGCCAGGCGCAGTTCCACCCGCTTTTCCGGTTTGGGGTTTTTACGGATGTAATACGTGAGGCCGTTGGGCAGTTTGCCCATTTTAACGGCGGGGTCGAGGGGCAGCGGTTTGTCCAGCTTGCCGGAAAATTTAGCCTCGGGGTTGGTTTGGGCCAGCAACGTGGCCGGGGCCAGCCAAGCTAACAGTAACCACAAACCAAACCGGTTTTTTTTGATTGGTTGTAACATGATTTTAGATGTTTGTTGAAAAAGAAGGTTGATGCGGGAATAACGGCAACGGGCGAGTTAACTACCTAAATCAATCAACCTATTGAAAATCTGCTGATTAATCTACCACTCCGTTGTTCTAGCGAATAGAGCCGTTCATTCCGATGCTTTATAAACGATGTTTAAAGGGGAAAGTTGCCGCGCCCCCGGGGTGTTTAGTAGCCCAACTTGGGCACAATTTTTTAAAGGTACCACCGGGCCGTCGGGCTTTGCAGGATTTTTCGGCACAGGCTCCGGGCTTGCCAGTAATCGCTGCCGTCCATCTCCAAGCGGATTTGGTTCTCGATGGCCGCCGTAAGCCTATTCGGCCGGGGGCAGTTCATCGTAATTCATGTATCCCCGGCCGTGTTGAACTTGCGCACCCGCTCGCCCTGCTGCACCACCAGCAACTGATGCTGGGGAAAATAGGCATACTTCAGCCCGTTTTGCAAGCCGGAAAACCGAGGCTCGCCGTAAAGGGCCATAAAGTTATCGAGCAAGGGCGGGGGCGGCAGCTGGCGCACCTGCTGGGCCAGGGCGGCACACACCTGCTCCACCCGGACTTTGAGCGGGCCGTTGAACAGGTCGCCGATCATGGTTTGGCCGGGCTGCCATTGGCCCAGCCCGCCCAGCTCGGGGTGGTTAAACTGCACCTGGCGGCCCTGGCTGGCCTGCAGGCCGGTCCATAGCATGGTAATGGCCCCCAGGCTAAAGCCATATTGGTCGGCCAAGGTTTGGAGCGAGTTAGGCATGGGTTAGCGGTTTATTGGCTAATTCAGGGTTTTTTAGCTAATTCAAGGGTTTTTGCCGTCAATTTTAGCGGTATAATCGCTAAAGCTAGCGGTT
>JALONO010000184.1 GCA_025454895.1 Bernardetiaceae bacterium | reverse complement strand
TGGTACGATAACAACTACCACTACATCCGCAATTGGGAGCACCTGCGGCAGATGAAAACCCTGTTTAAACTGCCCATGCAAATGTTCGACGTGCCCCAAGATTACGCCACGGTGCAGTTCCCGCAATCGGACGCGCTGATGAGCCGCCTGATCTCGATGGTGGTGCGCGTAACCTGGACCGAGGCCGAATTGAACGCCCTCTGCGCCAAGCTGGAAACCGTGCTGGCCGCGGTGTTCAACAAAGAAATGGTGGCCTGATGGCTTACCTCGTCCTTATGATGACCGCCCCCGGTGAGTTCGGCGATATTTTCCGCGCCGAACTCGCCCAATTGGGTTTCGATGTGTTTTTAGACATCGACGACCAAACGTTTGAGACCTCGATTGAGCAAAGCCAATTCGTGGCCGAGGATTTCGACCAATTGTTGGCCCAATACGCCCCGTTAGTGAAGCCCCAGTACGAGTTTCGGACCGAGGCCAAGCAGAATTGGAACCAGCTTTGGGAGGCCAACTACGCCCCCGTGGAAATCGCGGGGCGGGTCCGCATCCGGGCCGAGTTTCACCCGCCCGTTGGGTTTGAGCACGAGTTGCTCATTACCCCCAAAATGTCGTTTGGCACCGGGCACCACGCCACCACGGCCCTAATGGTGCAGCACCAACTGGCCTGCCCGCACCAAGGCCGCCGGGTAGCTGATTTTGGCTGTGGCACCGGTATCCTGGCCATTTTGGCCATGAAGCTCGGGGCGGCCCGCGCCGATGCCTGCGACATTGAGGACTGGTGCGTGGAAAACGCCCTTGAGAATGCGGCCCTCAACCAAGTAGTCGTGAATGTGCGGTTGGGTACGGCCAGCCTGTTCGCCGCCCACCACCAGGGCTACGACCTTATTTTTGCCAACATCAACTTGCACGTGCTGCTGGCCGAGCTGCCGCTCTACGCCCAGTTATTGGCCCCCGGAGGCCAGTTGTTCATGAGCGGGTTCTACGAAGCCGACCTGCCCCAATTGACCCGGGCCGCCGCGCAGCTCGGCTTGCAACGGCAGCATTACCTGGTGCAACAGCGCTGGACGGCGGCGGAGTTCTCGGCAGTAGGGTAACTATGGCAAATTTTCAATTTCGGTTAGCCAATTGTTGAATCGGTTGGCTTTGGCTCGTAGGTTATCAAGCCCAATGGCTTAGGCCAAGTAGTTGCCATAAATGACTTTGTTGTATCCTTTTATAATCCGTTTTAGTCGGTGAGAGGGAGAAGTTTCTCGCTGGTCATTGATCATTTCGGGGTCGGCAAACTCGTCTAGGGTGTTGGTTAGCTCCTCGATGCCGACCAATTCATCTTTGGGGATTTGGTCATAGAAAATCTGTAGGTTATTAAAAAGAAGACCTTCAAATTCGTGTAATTGCAGATAAGGTAAATAACGATACCGAAACTCGGCAATGATATCATCCGCCATAGCACGTTCTAAAAAGCCCACTCTCAGTTTTTTATCTTGGATTTTCAAGCCTTTTTCCCAACCGGGGAATTGATGTTTTTGATATAAACCGTAATTGTCGATGAGGGTTGTAACCAAGGCTGAGTGATCAGTTTGCAGGTGAAGCAGGATTTGTTTCTTAAGCTCGTTCCACTTTACCACGCCGCCCATTGACTTCTTGATTAGGGGAGACTGGATGAGAATATTTTTTTGGATAAAGTATGGGCTAAGGAGTTTCGTACAAAATTCTTTTTCGGTTTCGCCTTCGCAGATAATGATTACCCTCTTCATATCAATAGTTGAGTTGCCCAGTAGTGATGATATTTCGCTTCCATAGATCGTCAATGGTGTAATCTTCCAACCACTGGGCCAATGAGGGGCGGTCTAACCGTTTGAATACGCTTTCGCCTTGAACTTGGTCAACAGTAATAACATCTTCAGCGTCAAAATGACTGATCAAATCGGTTGATTGGGTGGCTAGGATAACTTGACAGTCTTTTGCCGCTGCTGACTTGATCATCCCCGCGAGCTTGGCAATAGCGGTTGGGTGAAGACCTAGCTCCGGCTCATCAATGATGATAGTATGGGGTAAATTCGGTTGCATGAAAAGAACGGTCAAGGCAATGAACCGGATAGTGCCATCTGATAAATCATTAACCCCATAAATCGTATCGCTATACTTATCATTCCATTGAAAGCGTAGATAGTTTTCAGCATTAGGCTGAAAATAGAAATCAGAAAAGTAGGGCGCGATAGATTGAATTGTTTTTAAGATTTTGTTGTAAATGATTTTATCCTGCTGATAGATTGCAAACAGAAAAGCACCTAAATTCCCTCCCTTTTCGTACAGATAGTAAATATCATTTTCAATGTGGCTGAGTTGGGTGAAAGGAGATTGGGCACTAGTATCGTGGAAGTGATGTTTTCGCAGACCTTCAAGGTGTTTAATGATATATCTTGCCCTGAAATTGTCAGTCATTTTTATTTGCGCTTCATAATCAGAACGGCCGATATCCGCACCTTCTTCGCTTTGGTAGATGAGCTGTTCTTTGGTAAAAATGAAACGATCGGTGCCTAAAGTCAAAGTGGCTGCGTAGCCATTCTGCCCGTTATCAAATTCGGTTCGGAACGAAATCGTGTCGGTAACTTTATTGCCTTTGTGAAGAAACTTGCTACTGCCACCGTTTAGGTTGATGTATTCGCTAAGCTTTCGGTGGTAAAGGCGATTTAAAAACTCAAAAAACGAAATGAAATTACTCTTTCCGCTGCCATTGGCCCCAATGAGAATGTTGATTGGAGAGAGGCCAATCCGAGCAGACTTTATTGATTTGTAACCATTAATTTCTAGGTAGTCCATTTGGTGGTGAGGTTAATTGTGCCCTCTTAATCAAAACAACAACTTTGAGTGCGAAGCAATTTTAGAGATTTGCCGCCCCATGCAAATTTACCGCAATAAACCTAATCATCTAAATAGTTATTAAGCCATTTGTAATCAATTGGTTATAACTGGGGGCGGCACTTCTGGACGATTTCTCCACCGTGGATTTAGCCCGCTGTCAAGCTTTGATAATGCCCGGCCCGCGCCTAGCTAACCTAGCAACCTCAGCGCAGGCCATTGCCGGAAATTCGCGTAACTTTGCGGCCTTATTAACCACGCGGCGCCTTGAAAACCAAGAGTTTCCAAAAAGACAAGATCAACATCGTTACCCTGGGCTGCTCGAAAAACACGGTGGATAGCGAAGTGCTGCTCACCCAACTGCGCGGCAATGGGTTACAGGCCGTCCACGAAACGGCGAAAGACGATGCCAACATCGTGATCGTGAACACCTGTGGCTTTATCGACCGGGCCAAGCAGGAGTCGATCGACACCATTTTGCGCTATGCCGATGCCAAAAACGAGGGCAGGATAGACAAATTGTACGTAACGGGCTGCCTTTCGCAACGTTACAAAGACAACCTGGAGGCGGAAATCCCCGAAGTGGATGCTTTTTTCGGCACCATGGAGCTACCCCTGCTGTTGAAGAAGTTCAACGCCGATTATAAACACGAGCTCATCGGCGAGCGGGTTACCACCACGGCCCGGCATTTTGCCTACCTCAAAATTTCGGAGGGCTGCGACCGGCCCTGCTCGTTTTGCGCCATCCCGCTCATGCGCGGCAAACACGTGAGCAAGCCCACCGAGCAAATTATTGCCGAGGCCACCAACCTGGTGCGCAACGGCACGAAAGAACTCATCCTGATCGCCCAAGACCTGACCTACTACGGCCTAGACCTGGGCCACGGCCGCCAACTGGCCGACTTGCTGCGCCGCCTGAGCGACGTGCCCGGCCTGGCCTGGCTCCGCCTGCAGTACGCCTACCCGGCGGGCTTTCCGCTGGAGGTGCTGGACGTGATGGCCGAGCGGGCCAACATTTGCAAGTATTTGGATATGCCGCTCCAGCACGGCTCCACCAAAATGCTGAAACTGATGCGCCGGGGCATTACCCGCCCCAAAACCGAGGAACTACTGGCCACCATCCGGGCCAAAGTGCCGGGCATTGCCCTGCGCACTACCCTCATTGCCGGGCACCCCGGCGAAACCGAGGCCGATTTTGCCGAGATGCTCGACTTTGTGGAGCGCACCCGCTTTGACCGGTTGGGCGTGTTCACCTACTCGCACGAGGAGAATACCCACTCGCACTCCATGGCCGACGACGTGCCCGAGGAGGTAAAACAGGAACGCGCCGCCCTGATCATGGAAACCCAGGAGGGCATCTCGCTGGCGTTGAACCAGGCCAAAGTGGGCCAAACTTTGCCCGTGCTGTTCGACCGCAAGGAGGGCGGCTACTTTGTGGGCCGCACCCAGTACGACTCGCCGGAGGTGGACAACGAGGTGCTGGTGGATGCCAAGCAGCACTTTGTGCGCCTGGGCGATTTGGCCCCAGTGCGCATTACCGGCGCGGCGGAGTTCGATTTGTTCGGCGAGCCAGTTTCGGCTTCTTAGCCTGGAGAATTTAAGAGGTATAAGGGCTTTTTGCTGGTAATCAATGTTTTATCTGACATCTTGCTCAATACCAAAATTCGGGTGTAGATCACATTCACTCCCCACCAGGCAGGGCTGACCCGTTGAAAAATATGGCTCGCAAAGCCGCTAAGACGCAAAGCTAGTTTTGGGCTTTTGACCGGGCCAAGCTGGGTATAAATGGCTTATTCCGAGCCTAAAATCTAATTTGCAAGAGGTTTATTGTTAGAATGAGGTTGGGGAGCGGTGGCTCCGGGGCCTAACCGTTGGCCCGGCCCGCCGACTGGAAGGCTGGGGTTGGGCCCCCAGGTGGGCGCGGTCGGGCGGGGGCGGGGCCGCGCGATAGCGCTGGGCACGTTCCCGCCCGCCCGCGCCCACGGGAGCGTGAGCGCACCCTAGAAGGCGGCGCACCTGTTCCACTACGCAGCCACACCGGGCCTGGCCCCCAGGCTTTTGCGGGAAAAGGCGGTGGAAAGTACGGCTACCGGCGGCTTAGTATGGTTTTTGCCGGGTTTTGGCCGATGTGAAGCCGGGGTGGGTTATCATTGCCCCGGCTTATAACCCCGTTTGCCATGCGAAAATTATTGCTTGTTATTTTTTTAGCTGGGCTGGTACGCCTGGCCGCCCAAGCCCAGAGCGCGCTGGTGCCCATGAACGCCGACTACTTTCACTTGGTGGAGCGGTACGAGATAAAACGGGGCAAGTTTAGCGAGGGGATGCACCTGAGCAGCCGCCCGTTGCCCCGCAAGGGGGTGGCCAACCTGGCCGATAGCGTGCTGGCTGCGGGCCTGGGGCTGTCGGCGGCGGACAAATTCAACCTCGAGTACCTGCTGAACGACAACGCCGAGTGGGCGGCCGACCCGGAGCAGGGCAAGGCCAAACGGGCGTTTTTGAAAACGTTTTACCAGTACAAGGCTGATTTGTTTAGGGTGAAAACGAAGGATTTTGACCTGCACGTGAACCCGGTGCTGCACCTGGCCGTGGGCAATACTAATGAGGACGGGCTCAACCGCCCGTTTATCAACACCCGGGGGGCCGAACTGCGGGGCACCATTGCCCGCCGGGTGGGCTTTTACACCTACCTGGCCGACACGCCGCTGATGCCCGTGGGCTACGTGAACCGCTTTATTGACCAGTACGATGCCATGCCTTACGAGAACTTCTGGAAAACCCGCGAGGCTACGGGCAACTCGTTGGCCAACGGGGTAACGTTTTTAACGGCGCGGGGGTACGTGGTGTTCGATATCATTAAGGACAAAATGTCGCTCCAATTTGGCAACGACAAAAACTTTTTCGGAAACGGCTACCGGTCGCTCAACCTGTCGGACTTTGCGGGCAATTACACCTTCCTCAAGCTCAACACCCGCATCTGGAAACTCAATTACACCAATATTTTTAGCCAGATGAACGCCCAAACGGTGGGCACCAACCGGGTGTACCCCAAAAAACACGGGGTGTTTCATCACCTGAGCATGAATGTGCTGCCCAACTTGAACATCGGCCTGTTTGAGGGCGTGATGTTTGGCCGCACCGATAATGCGTTTGAATTTGGGTACCTCAACCCCATTATTTTTTACCGGAGTGTGGAGCAAAGCGTGGGCAGTGGCGATAACTCGATGATCGGGGCCGACTTGCGTTGGAACTTGTTCAAAACCTTGCAGTTATATGGCCAAATCGTGATCGATGAACTGGTGGTGGGCGAGGTGCGTTCGGGCCAGGGCTGGTGGGGTAACAAGCAAGGACTGCAAGCCGGGTTTAAGTATATCGACGTGTTGGGGATCAAAAACCTAGACCTACAGGCCGAGTACAACCTGGTGCGGCCTTACACGTACACCCACTTTGGTTCCAACTTTGCGCTGTCGAACTTTACCCATTACAACCAGCCGCTGGCCCATCCGTTGGGGGCCAATTTTTCGGAGTTGCTGGTGGTGGGCCGGTTCCAGGCCACGCCCCGGCTACAACTCACGGCCAAGGCGTTCCTGATCCGCACCGGGCAAGACCGCCCCGGCGAAAACTGGGGCAGTTTTTTGCTGGCCGATAACGGCACCCGTCAACAAGAATATGGCAACACCGTGGGCCAGGGCGTACGCACCGATATCAACCTATTTGACTTAACGGCCAGTTACCAAGTGCGCCACAATGCGTTTTTGGAGGTGAAGCAGGTAGTGCGCCGTTACCGCACCGCCGAGCCTAGTTTGTTCGATAACCAAACCCTTACTTTCACCTCGCTAGCTTTGCGGCTCAACATTCCTCAGCGGCTGTGGGAGTTTTAAGGCCTGCTCAATTCTTTATGAATCGTTTTTCCCGTTCTCGTAAAATGCTGCTATATCTGCTGGCGGTTTTATTGTTAGTGCCCTTGGCGGCTCTGGCCCTGATGTTCGCCACTGACCCCTCGGAGGCCCCGTTGGCGGGCCATGAAAGTAACCCCGATTTACCCAACTTGCTCCCTACCGACGAGTGGCCCGGCACCCCGGTAGATGCCAAAGGCCGGTTTGTGAACCAAGAGTTCCCTTTTTTGCCCAAAGCGGCCGCCTTGCTCAAGTGGCAAACCCAAGCCAACCCCCGCCGGGCCGAGAAAAAGCAAACCACTTGGCAAATGCCCGTGGTAACCGACAGCAGTTTTTTAACCGGGGAAGATGACGTGCTGGTGTGGCTGGGCCATGCCACCTATTACATTAGGCTCAACGGGGTGCGCCTGCTGACCGATCCGGTGTTCGGCAACGTATCCACCGTGAAACGGCTGCACCCGTTTCCCATCAACCCCGCCCTGCTCCGCGATTTGGACTATGTGCTGGTTTCCCACAACCACCGCGACCATGCCGATGAGACCTCGTTGCGCCAAGTGGCCCAGCAAAACCCCCAGGCCACCTACCTCACCGGCCTGCGGTTGGATACCCTGCTGGCCGAGTGGACGGGCAGTCGGCACATCCAGGCGGCGGGCTGGTACCAGCAATACCAAACCGATACTACTCGCCTTAAAATCAGCTATTTGCCTTCCCGCCACTGGGCGCGCCGGGGGTTGTTGGACATCAATACCCAGCTTTGGGGCGGCTATCTCATCCAGGCCAAGGGCATCACCATCTACTTTGGCGGCGACTCGGGCTACGGCAGCCATTTTCAACAAATTGGCCAGCGTTTTCCCGGTATCGACTACAGCCTGCTGGGCGTGGGGGCCTACCAACCCGAGTGGTTCATGGGGGGTAGCCACATGTCGCCCACCGATGCGGTCAAGGCTTTCCGCGACCTGGGCGCGCGCCGCCTGCTGCCCATGCACTACGGCACCTACGACCTGGCCGACGAGCCGCCCGGCGACCCCCGGCAAGTGCTGGAGCGTTTGCAAAAGAGCGGCCAAATTGGCCCCGAGCTATTGCTGGTGAACCCCGGCCAGGTAGTGCCGTTGGAGGTGGTTCAATGAGGTGGGAATGGCTGAATAAAGCCTTTTTGAATCGTTGTGGGGTCAAATAAGGATTGCCTACCCGCTATTTTTAGATATAGTGCTTCAGGATGTATGCTGCTTGTTTTTACGCTAAGTGTCAAAGATTTCTATGGCCACTAACGCAGGCTGCTGATTCGCTCCGGACCTGGCTCAGTGAAGTGCCATGAGGCTGGATCGATTAGCGTACATTCTCCAACACTGCTTTTTTAGACCAGCACTCGTAGCCGCCTTCAGCAATCCTTCAAAGAAGTAGAGATGATTCCTAAGTTTACTTCTAGCTTATTTTCTCCGTAAAAGGGATATATTAAACCTATTTTACATATGAGGAATTAAAAAGTTAATTTATGTTAAAAAATGCATTGATCCATTGATAATTAGTGGGGGGGGG
>JALONO010000183.1 GCA_025454895.1 Bernardetiaceae bacterium | reverse complement strand
CCAAGGCCCGCATCACCGTCTCTTTGTAATGGCGGCCAATGGGCACCTCGCGGCCCGCTACTTCCACATGGGTGGCGGTGTAGGCGTTAATCTTGTCGCGGGCCACCAAAAACGAGCGGTGGATGCGCAAAAACCGGCTCGGCCCCAGTTGCTCCTCCATTTGCCCCAACTGAAACTTGGTAACCAGGGCCTGGCCGGGCGTGAACACCCGCACGTATTCTTTCAGGCTCTCGATGTACAGTATCTCGTCTTCATACACCTTGATCATTTTTTTATCCACATTAAAAAAGTGGAATGGCCGCCCCGGGGCCAAGGCGGCCGGGGCTTCAACCTTGACGGGCTGGGCCGCCTTGGCCGGGGCCAGCTTGTGTACTGCCTGCAAAAAGCGGCCAAAGGCAATGGGTTTGAGCAAGTAATCTACCACGTTAAACTCATAGCCTTGCAGGGCGTACTCGTGGTAAGCGGTGGTCAAAATTACCTGGGGCGGGTGGGGGAGGGCCTTCAAAAAGTCCAGCCCCTTGAGCCTGGGCAGGTGAATATCCAAGAACAGCAAGTCCACCGCGTGGGTTTGCAAAAACTCGAGCGCAAAGAGGGCATCGGGGCACACGCCCCGGAGGTGCAAAAAAGGCACGGCCCGCACGTAGTCTTCCAGCACTTCGGCGGCCAGCGGCTCGTCTTCAATGATCAAACACTCCCAAGGTGGCATATTGGCGCAGTTGGATGGTTAAAACTACCCGAAACGTTTGCTCCCCGTCCTCGATGAGCAGGTGCGCGCCGGGGTAAAGCAGCTCCAGTTGGCGGCGCAGGTTGGCCAGCCCAATCTGCTCGTTGGCTTCGCGGGCGGGTTGCTCTTTGGAATTTTCTACCTCGAAATGCAGGTGGCCCTGGGCCAGGGTGAGGGCCAGCCGGATGGAGGCCGCAAACCGGCTTTCGCCCGCCCCGTGCTTGAAGGCGTTTTCCACCAGCGGCAGCAAAATCAACGGGGCAATTGGCTCGGCCTCGGCGTCAATTTGCCGCTGAAAATCTATGTGCAGGCGGTTTTGGTAGCGGATGGCCTCCAGGCTAAGGTAGTCGTCGATCACCTTCACCTCTTCGGCCACCGAGATCCGCTCGCGGCGGCACTCGTACAGCATAAAGCGCAGCAACTGCGACAACCGGAGGATCACCTCGGGGGCCTGGTCCGATTTTTTGCGGGCCAGGGCGTAAATGTTGTTCAGCGTATTGAACAAAAAATGCGGGTTGGTCTGGTTGCGCAAAAACCGCAACTCGGCCTCCAATTTCTCGCGGGTGAGGTTGCGCTCGTGCGCCTGGGCGTGCAGTTGCAGCCGGTACTGCTGGGCCGCCACGGCCAGCCCGGCCACAAACAGCAAGTCGCCCAGGGTGTTGTTGAGCCGGTTGAGGTCGAACGGCACGGGCGGCTCGTTTGACCCATAGGCCACCGGGCCTACCCAATAGGCCAGCACCAGCCGCTGTACCACCGAGGCGGCCGCCAGGACCAAGCCCAGCCAAGCGGCACGTGGCCCCCAAGTGCGTAGCCGCCCCGGCGATAAAATCCAGAAACAAGCGTACACCATAGCCACTTTGTGGGGCAACAGGGCGGCTTCGCCTAGCCAAGCCCGGCCAAAAACCACCCAGGCGGCCTGGTCGGCCATTTGGGTACGGATCCAAGCGTAACCAAAATAGGTCTCGAGGGCCAAGTAGGCGATCCAGAAAAGGAAGTGCAGTTGCCAGCGGGCCATTGGTGATGCGGCGGGTTAAGCCTAGGCAAAAATACGGGGAAAAACCGGGGCCAGGCCCAACCGGGTACCAACGGCGGGTTGCGACGACCCAACAACCATTTCCACCGCCAAAGAGATGCTGGGCCGGGGCTAACCTTTTTGTGGTGGACACAAGCTGGCTTACTTACATTTTGCGCTCAGAGGTTTGGATGAAATTAAGGCTATTTTGAAAGCAAACATTTTTTATTAAAATATTGTAAATCAATTATTTATGAGGAATTAACAGAAGTAAATCCAGCGATTTTTTTGCTGTAAAAGCAAGTTAAACGAGCAGTAGCGGGCCGCTTGGCCGGGTGGTTTAGCGAAATACTTTTAAGGCAAATTCAACTCAATTTTTCATCCAAATCAACATAATTAACTATGAAGCGATCGCTACTTTTGAGTGTTTGGTTGGGTCTCTTTTTCACTTTTGCGGCCCAGGCCCAGCGGATGGTGTCAGGCAAAGTAACGTCCGGCGAGGATGGTTCCGCCCTGCCGGGGGTATCGGTGGTAGTGAAGGGCACCACCAATGGCACCACCACCGATGTGGAGGGGAACTATAAAATCACTGTTCCCGACAACGCCACCCTGCTATTCAGCTACGTGGGCTTTATTAAACAAGAGCAGGCCGTGGGGCCCCGCAGCGTAGTGGATGTGGCCCTAGTGCCCGACACCAAGGTGCTGACCGAGGTGGTGGTAACCGGTTACGGCGTGCAGGCCAAGCGCGAGTTGACTGGTTCTATTGCCCGGATCGGCGGCGAGCAGATCACGAGCCTGCCCGTGCAGTCGTTTGAGCAGGCGTTGCAAGGCCGGGCCGCCGGGGTCAACATCACCACGCCCAACGGGGTGCTGGGCAACGCGCCCGTGATCCGTATCCGGGGCACCAACTCCATCACCTCCGGGGCCGACCCGCTTATCGTGATCGACGGGCTGCCTATCACCTCGGGGAATGCCACGGGCACGGGCAACGCGGCCAACAATGCCCTGGCCGCGATCAACAATGCCGACATTGAGTCGTTCGAAGTGCTCAAAGATGCCGCCGCCACCGCCATTTACGGCTCGCGGGCGGCCAACGGGGTCATCCTCATCACCACTAAGTCGGGCCGCAAGGGCAAGGCCCAGGTAACTTACGATGCCTGGGTAGGGGCCACGGAAGCCTTCCGCCGGTTCGATTTGCTCAACGCGGCGCAATACGTCGAGATCAAGAACGAGGGCTACCGCAACAACCCCATCCACGCCGGGGTAACGGAGGTGGCCCGGCCGTTTAACGATGCCAACGGCAACCCGGTCGATACCGATTGGTACGACGTGGTATTGCGCACGGGGTTCCAACACAACCACTCGGTGGGCATTAGCGGGGCTGGCGATAAAACCTCCTACTTCTTCTCGGTGGGCTACTCCGACCAGGAAGGGATGCTGCGGGCCAACGACTTCCAGCGCACCACCGCCCGAATGAACATCAACCACCAGGCCACCAATTGGCTCACCTTGGGCGGCAACGTGCAATACACCCACACCCTCACTAGTAGCCCCTCCACGGGCGTTTTTGGGGCTTTTGGCCTTAATGGCTTGGGCCGGTTGCCCTTGACCCTGGCCCCCAACATTCCGGTGCGCAACCCCGATGGCACCCCGGCCATCGACGCGGTGAACAACCGGGCCAGCGTAGGCAACAACTTTCCTAACGCGGTAGGGCTCAATTGGCCCAACCCCCTTTACGACCTGGAACAGAATACTTCTACCTCCACCACCGACCGGATGTTGGGCAATGTGTTTATCGAGGTGCGGCCGATAAAGGGTTTGGCCCTGCGCACTACCTACGGCCTGGACCGATTGAATACCGAGGACAACCTGTTCCAGGTGCGGGCCCACGGCGTCGGGTTTGTTCCCCAGGGCCTGGCCATTAACTCGTACCAGCGCAACCTGCTGTGGAACTGGCAAAACACCGCCACCTACACCCGCACTTTTGGCACTAAGCACAGCCTAAACCTGTTGGCCGCCACCGAGGTGCAGCAAAATAGGTTAGATGGCTGGAGCGGGTCGCGGCAGGGGGTGGCCGACGATTTCTTTACCAGTTACCAGGGCAATTTTACCACCACTAACCCCCCGCCGTTCAACCTCGAGACCGAGAACGGGTTGATCTCGTACTTTGGCCGGGTCAATTATGCCTTTGCTGATAAATACCTGTTCAGTGCCACCGTGCGGCGCGACGGTTTCTCGGCCCTTTCGGCCAACAACAAGTTCGGCATTTTTGGGGCCGTCTCGGCGGGCTGGCGGTTGTCCGAAGAAGATTTCTTCAAAAAACTAAAGTGGGATTTCCTCTCTGAATTCAAACTGCGCGGCAGTTTTGGCACCACGGGTAACACCAACCTGCCCAATAACTTTGGCTCGCTTAATTTTTTCGGCTCGGGCCTTTACGGCGACACGCCCATGCTGGTGTACGGGCAGGCGGGCAACCCCAACCTCAAGTGGGAACAAAGCCGAAAGCTTGACCTCGGTTTCGATGCCGCTTTGCTCGCCAACCGCATTACGCTCGAGTTTGCCTATTACCTGAACAATATTTCCGACCTGATCATTGGCAACCCGCAGCCGCCTTCCAAGGGCATTCCGGGTAACTCCATCCAAACCAACATCGGCTCCATGCGCAACAGCGGCATTGAGCTAACCATCAACACCGTCAACATCGACAAGGGCGGTTTCAAGTGGACTACTTCGTGGAACCTGACCACCAACGAGAACAAGATTACGGCCCTTAACCAAAATAACGACGACATCCCGTTTGCCACCGGCAACCTGGAACTGACCAGCATTGCCCGGGTGGGCCACGCGGTGGGCAGCCTTTTTGCCGTGCCCTGGGCCGGGGTCAACCCCGAAAACGGGCAGGCCATGTTTGTGAACGCGGCGGGCCGCCTCATCCAGTACAACCACGCCTCCCCGGCCACCGCCCGCTGGACTTTTGTGGACAACGGCCAAGCCACCGTGGCCCCCACCGGGGCCGACCGAGTGATTGCGGGCAACACCAACCCGCGTTTTTTTGGCGGGTTTGACAATACGTTCCGTTACAAGGGCTTCGACCTGGGCATCTTCTTGCAGTATGCCTTTGGGTTCTACCTCTACAACGGCACCCGGGCGGGTTTGCTGGACCAGCGGATGTGGAACAACAGCACCGAGATACTGAGCCGCTGGCGCCAACCCGGCAACCAAACCACGGTGCCCCGGCTGGTGTACACCGACAATACTTCCAACGGATCGGCTTTTGCGATGACGCGCAACGTGGAACGCGGCGACTTTGTGCGGGTGCGCAACCTGAACCTGGGCTACACCCTGCCCGCTTCGGTGCTCAAAAAATTATCGCTGACCAATGCGCGCGTGTACGCCCAGGTGCAAAACGCCTTCGTATTCACCAACTACACCGGTAGCGACCCCGAGGTGAGCGCCAACGGTAATGGTGGCTTAGGGGCCAGCGCTACCAACATCGGGGCCGGGGTGGACCGCAACAGCTTGCCCCAGGCCCGCACCTATGCTTTTGGCCTCAATATCACTTTCTAGCACCTCTAAATCGGACACAAATGAAATTCTACCTATATATTAAAACTGCCTGGTTGACCCTGTTTTTTTCAGCTTTGACGGCTTGCAACCAAACGGCCCTGTTAGAACCAACGCCCCTAACCGCCCTGTCGGACGGCAGTGCGTTTGCCACCCCAGACCGGGTGCTGGCTCAACTCAATGGCCTGTACGCCACCCTTAAAGGCGGTCAGTTTCTAGGCTCGCGCATGCTCGTGTACATGGACGTGCGGGGCGAGGACTTCCAAAACCGCACCGGCAATGGGGTTACCGCCCTGTTTGCCTGGAGCTACAACCAAAACTCGAGCAACGCCGAACCCGTAAATGCCTGGGCGGCAGGGTATTTGACCATCAACCGCGCCAATGTGTTTTTGCAGGGCCTGGACGACAACCCCAACGTGGTGCCCGCCGCAGTAGCGACCCAGTACCGGGCCGAGGCCCGTTTCTTGCGGGCGGTATCTTATTATTATTTGGTAAATTTATTTGCCCGGCCCTTCCCGCTCAACAACGGGAGCAGCCCCGGCCTGCCCCTGCGCCTCCGCGCCGAAACCGGCCCGGAAAACTCCGACGTGGCCCGCAGCACCGTGGCCCAGGTGTACGCCCAAATTTTGGACGACCTCAATTTTGCCGAGCAGAACGTGCTGGCCACCCACCCCAGCGCGCTGTTGAACGTAACCCGGGCCCACCGCAACGCCGTGGTGGCCATGAAAACCCGCGTGCTGCTGAGCATGGCCCGCTACCCCGATGTGCTGACCGAGTGCCGCAAACTAGTGAGCGGCAACGCGGCTCCGTTCTCGGCGGGGGCTGGGGTGCCCCACCGCCTCATGCCCACTTTTGCCAGCGTGTTTGCGGTGCCGTCCCTCACGGCCGAGTCGGTTTTTTCATTGCCCATGTCGCTCAACGACCAACCGGGTGGGCAGGTAACCCTCGGTTCTTACTTTGGCGTGCCGGCCCCGCCCCAAAACGCCCTGGCCGACTACAACCTGGACCCGGCGGGCATTGTAAGCAACCCCGCCTGGACCGAGGCCGATGCCCGGCGGGCGATGACCGCTACGGCGGGCGGCCGCACGTTCATCACCAAGTTCCCCCAACCGCTTTTTATCGATTATGTGCCCCTGATCCGCTACTCGGAGGTGCTGCTCAACTATGCTGAGGCCCTGGTGCGCTCCACCAACACGGTGGACCCGCTGGCCCTGGCCCTGCTCAATGCGGTGCGCGGCCGGTCGGCCCCCAATGCCACCTACGCCTCATTTGCCAGCCCCGCCGACTTCCTGCGGGCGCTCTCGCTCGAGCGGCGCATCGAGTTCCTGGGCGAGGGGCACCGCTCATTGGAGCTGGGCCGGCTGTTGCAGCCCCTGCCCGCCAAAACCGGGGTGCCGGGCGCCGTCCCGCCTAACGACCCCAACTACATCTGGCCCATCCCGGATGCCGAGCTGCTGGCCAATAGGCTCATGCAGCAGAATTAGTCGCCATTAACGTTCACCTTTTTCATTTTCACTTTCCCCGGCTAAAGCAATATTTGCATATTCGCTTAATCGTTTCACTAACAACCGTTCCTTGTTGAGGGGCGGTTGTTTTGCTTTTCCCGCTGGTGAATGCGTTGAGGCCTCATACCTAAACGACTTGCAACTATTTTGGCGTTTTAAATCCTTGACAATCTGACGTTTGAAAATTAAAAAGTTGCTTATGCGAGTATAAAAGTGAAACTAATCAGTTGACAATGAATAAGCTCTTGAAGGGCCTTTTTTGAAAGAGGTTCAGCATGATTTTTTATATATCTGACAATCAATAAGTTGATTGAATGTGCCCCTAACAATTGCCATAACTTCATGCTTGGAAGATTGAATATTTTGCTTGACTATCAGTTGCTAATGTTATTTAGAATACACAGTCTGAATTTGATTTTGGTATTGGCCTACCCGGGAAAGTTTTAAGCCAATCTTCTGTTTATTACTTGTTTTGGCGCAAAATCATTACTTTAGTCCTCTAACAAGCAAGTTTTATTAATTTTTTTGCAAAAAAAGTTAACATATGTTCATTTTATTTTGATGGATGACAATTTAAAAGTGGTTTTGTTGAAATCTATTCATTTTCCCCCCAGCCAACCCGAATGAAACAAAATAACCCATCCGACCTCCTCATAACTGGCCAAGCTTAAGCTAGGTGCCTGGTCGGGCTTGCCCCCGGCTCAATCCTATCCTAATGGCATAATTCCCCCGGTCTGCCAGCGGAACCGTTTTGCTTGGGCAAATACGGTTGGCGGTTAGCCCGGGTCGTTTCCGTTGACGACCCTGGCGATGCAACTTTTTTTCGTATCAAATACTCCATTCAATATTGACTATGAAGCGTTTACTATTGATTGCTGGAATGCTTTGCGCATTCTTGGCGGGCCAGGTAATGGCCCAAAACCGAACCGTTACTGGTAAAGTAACCTCGTCGGAAGACGGTTCGGTGCTGCCCGGCGTGAACGTGCTGCTCAAGGGCACCACCAGAGGGGCCGTAACCGACGTAAACGGGGTTTACAAGGTAGAAATTAGTGGGGCCGACCCCGTCCTGGTATTCTCGTTCGTGGGTTTTTTGACCCAGGAAATCCCCGTGGGCGCCCAAGCCACGATCGACTTGGTCCTTCAAAGCGATGCCAAGCAAATCACCGAGGTGGTGGTAACCGCCCTGGGGATCGAGAAGGACAAGAAGGGCCTGGGCATCTCGGTCAAGGAAGTAAGCAACAGTGAGCTCACCGTGGCCCGCACCACCAACGTTGTCAATGCCCTTTCAGGCAAGATCGCGGGCGTGCGCGTGGCGGGCAACAACGGGATGGTCGGCTCCTCGTCGGCCATTTTCATAACCAGCCCCTGTTTGTGGTGGACGGCGTGCCCATTAACAACGACGGCGGCAGCAACGCCTCCCAAACCGGGGTGTCGAACTCCAACCGGGGCATCGATATTAACCAAGACGACATCGAGACCATGACCGTGCTCAAAGGCCCTGCCGCCGCCGTGCTTTATGGTTCGCGGGCAGCCTCGGGCGCGATCATCATCACCACCAAAAAGGCCAAGATCGGCAAGCAGAAAAATACGCTGTCCTATACCGGCTCTTATAACATTAATGAGGTAAACCGGTTCCCCGACTACCAAAACGAGTTTGCCCAGGGCACCTCGCTGAATGCGCTGGGCCAACCGGCCCCGGCGGTGTTTCAGCCCAACCAGGATCAGTTGAACTGGGGCCCGCCCATCGACGGCCGCCTGGTGCCCAGTGCCTATTCGGCCGCTGACCGCGCCCTGTTTGGCCTGCCC
>JALONO010000182.1 GCA_025454895.1 Bernardetiaceae bacterium | reverse complement strand
GACCTGGCCAACAGCTACGTGATCGGCGACCGCATCACCGACGTGCAACTGGCCGAGAATTTGGGGGCCAAGGCCATCCTCATCGGCGGCAAGCGCGACGAGCGGGCCGTGCTCTGCACCAGCGATTGGCACGAGATTTACCAATGGCTGGCCGCGCCCCCACCACTGCCGTTGGCCACGGTGGCCCCGGCCCCGCGCACCGCCCAAGTGCGGCGCACCACCGCCGAAACCGACATTGAACTCACCCTCAACTTGGACGGCACCGGCCAGGCCGACCTCCGTACCGGTCTCGGCTTTTTTGACCACATGCTGCACCAGTGGGCCAAGCACTCGGGCTGCGACTTGCGCCTTACCGTGCGCGGCGACCTGCACGTGGACGAGCACCATACCATCGAGGATACGGCCCTGGCCCTTGGCCAAGCCTACGCCCAAGCCCTGGCCGACAAACGGGGCCTGGCCCGCTATGGCCATTTCACCTTGCCCATGGATGAGGCCCTGGCCCAAGTGGCCCTCGATTTCTCGGGCCGCCCTTGGCTGGTGTGGCAAGCCCGGTTCGCCCGCGAGCGGGTGGGCGACTTCCCCACCGAGATGGCCCAGCACTTTTTCAAATCATTTGCCGACGAAGCCCGCTGCAACCTGAACATCCAAGTTACCGGCCAAAACGACCACCACCAGGTCGAGGCGGTGTTCAAAGCCGTGGCCCGGGCCTTGAAAATGGCGGTACAACGCCAACCCAATAGCCAAGATTTACCCAGCACTAAAGGGGTGTTATAGAGATCAAATGATTGCATGATCAAATGATTGCTTTCATTTGACAATCAATTATTTGCCCTCAAAAAGCCGTATTTTTTGTTTGATTTTAAGACAACGCCACTTTTGCAAAAAAATGAAAGGCCCCGGCTTTCGCCGGGGCCTTTATGTTTATCTTCAAACCACTAGTTTTTAGTTACGGGCAAAGCGGGGTTCATCAGGTCTTTCATCACCAGCAGGGCCTCGTTGAGGTAGATGTCTTTCTTCAGGCCCTGGTGCCACGCTTTGTTTTTCTCTACCCGGCTGCTGTCGAGGTTCACCTCGGCCAGGTCGGCTTGCAGGGTGTTCACCAGCAGGTTGTTGGTGTATTGATTGATGGCCTCGTACTTTTTGGCCGTTTCGCGGTCTTTGGCAATCTCGGCCCGGAACTTGGCCAAGCTGAGCGATACCACGGTTTGGTCGCGGTCGGCTTTTAGTCGCTGGGCGTTTTCGTCAATGAGCTTGAAGGTCGGGTTCTGGGCTACCCGTGCGGCACTGTTGGCCTTAATGGCGGCCATTTTAGGCTGCACGCCGGGCCAGAGGGTGAACTTAGCCGGGCTAATCTCATCCCAGGCCAAGGGATAGTCTTCTTCTTTCTCCCCGGTTTTCAGGTACTTGTAATTGTCGGGCAGATTCACGTCGGGCACTACCCCTTTGAGCTGGTTGGTGCCGCCGCTCACCCGGTAAAACTTTTGGAAAGTGAGGAACAGCGAGCCTAACGGCTTGATTTCGTTGTATTTGGTGGGCAGCAACCGATCCAGATCAATAATAGTTTGTACCGTGCCCTTGCCAAAGGTGGAGGCCCCGCCCACTACCACGCCCCGGCCGTAGTCTTGCACGGCCCCGGCCAAAATCTCGGAGGCGGAAGCACTGTAGGAGTTCACCATCACCACGAGCGGGCCGCCGTACTGGAGGGCCGGATCGCGGTCGTCGTACACGGTGGCATTCTCATCGTGCGAGGACTTTACCTGCACCACCGGGCCTTTGTCGATGAACAGGCCCATCATTTTGATCACTTCTTGGAGCGAGCCCCCGCCGTTGCTACGCAGGTCCAGCACCACGCCCTCGGCCCCTTCGGCCTTGAGCTTGGCCAGTTCTTTTTTCACATCTTCGGCGCAGTTACGGCCACCAGGCCCACCGTTAAAGTCAGCGTAAAAGCCGGGCAAATAAATGTAGCCGATTTTCTTGCCGTTGGCATCGGTTTGCAACAGGGCCGACTTGGCGTAGGTTTCTTCTTTCAACACCACATCGCGGATGATGGGGATGATAGAGATGGTGCCGTCGGGTTTTTGGACGGTGAGGCGCACCTCGGTACCCTTTTTGCCTTTGATGAGGCGCACGGCGTTATCCAACCGCATGGTGGTTACGTCGGTAGGCTCGGCTTCGCCCTGGGCCACTTTCAAAATAACGTCCCCGGCTTTGAGCTGGCCTTGCCGCCACGAGGCACTGCCTACCACGATTTCGGCTACCTTGATCACCCCGTCGCGTTGGTTGAGCATGGCCCCAATGCCCTCGAACTTGCCGGAGAAATCTTCGTCAAAACGTTCCTTGATGCGGGGCGCGTAATAACTGGTGTGCGGATCGTACACGGCCGTTACCGCGTTGAGGAAACGGGCTAGGCGTTCCTGCTTGTCCATTTCGCGGTAGGTGTCGAACATGTTTTTCATATCCTTGGCCAAGCCCTCGCGGGCCTCTTTCTCCAGTTGGGCCACGGTTTTAATGGTTACTTCGCTGGCTTTTTTCTTGCCTTCTTTCACTTGCTTTTCTTGGGCCTCTTGCAGTTCGAGGGCACTGGTTACCCGGCTCACCACAAACAGTTTGAGATAGGCTTGCCAATTCGCCTTCATTTCGGCGGCGTTGCGGGCAAAGTTCCGCTTGTCGTCGTTGGTTTCGTAAGCTTCGTCTTTTTCCAGGTTCATCGGCTGGGCCAGCACCTCGTTAGCAAAAGCCTGGGCTTCGTCTAACCGCTTGTTAAACAAATCGTTAGACAAATTGAAGAACTTACTGTCGCTTTCGGCCAACTCGTCATCGATCTTGGTGTCGAACTTGGCCAGATCGTCCACGTCGGCCTGGAGCAAAAATAGTTTATCGCGATCCAGGTTTTGGAGGTATTCTTTGTACACTTTCTTTGAGAAGGCATCGTCCAGAGCGGGGGCCGCGTAGTGGTTGCGGAGGAGGCTTTCTACGACTATCTTGGTTACGATTTGCTCCTTGGTGAGTTCCTCGAAACCGCTTTTGAAAGGGAGCATGTAAGAACCCAGTGCGATCAGCGGCAGCACCACCGCTGTGGCAATAATCAACCTTTTTCTCATACGGGAAGTCAGCATAAAATAGGTATTCTGAACAAATATAGCAAAAGCGGTGCTATACCTGACGGTTTAACGTTATTTAGCGCGTTAAAGTTGGCCTGGGCCGGTAAAGCAGGCCACTAACCGGCTACCTAGGCGTTGGTGCATCTGGCGGCGCACCAGGCAAACAAAAAAAGACCTGAGCAGGCCCTTTTGCATAAAAATCATGTAATAATGCTAATAATTGGCTAATCAAATGCGCATAATCCTATTAAAATCAATATCTTAAAAGGATGAAGATCACGATTTATGAATATTGCCGATCGCGTTGCTTAGCGGCGGCCCTTGGCCATTTTTTGCATTTGGGCCGGGCTTAATTGGTTCATTTTTTTCATCATTTGCCGCATCTCGTCAAACTGCTTGAGCAGGCTGTTTACCTCTTGGATACTAGTGCCGCTCCCGGCCGCGATGCGCTTTTTGCGGCTTTGATCAATGATCTCGGGCCGCTCGCGCTCCTTTTTGGTCATGGAGTAGATGATGGCCTCGATGGGTTTAAAGGCATCGTCTTGGATTTCCACTCCTTTCATCATTTGGTTAATGCCGGGGATCATGCCCACCAGATCCTTGAGGTTGCCCATGCGTTTCACCTGCTGAATTTGGGAGAGGAAGTCGTTGAGGTCGAGTTGGTTTTTGCGGATTTTGGCAGTGAGCCGCTTGGCTTCCTCTTCGTCGTACACTTGTTGGGCGCGCTCCACCAGCGAGAGCACGTCGCCCATGCCCAGGATGCGCTGGGCCATCCGGTCGGGGTAGAACAGGTCGAGGGCCTCCATTTTCTCGCCCGTGCTGATGAACTTGATGGGTTTTTCCACCACCCGGCGGATGGACAGGGCCGCCCCGCCCCGGGCATCGCCATCGAGTTTGGTGAGCACCACGCCGTCGAAGTCGATCCGTTCGTTAAAAGCCTGGGCGGTGTTGACGGCATCTTGACCGGTCATCGAGTCGACCACGAACAGGGTTTCGGCCGGTTGCAGCAGGCGTTTAATATCGGCCACTTCGCGCATGAGGGCCTCGTCCAAGGTGAGGCGGCCGGCCGTATCCACGATCACCACCTTTTTGTTCATCAGCTTGGCATAATTCACCGCGTCTTGGGCGATGGCCACGGGGTTGGTGCTGCCCTTGTCGTCAGCGTAAACCTCTACCCCGATCTGCTGGCCTAAGGTTTTCAGTTGCTCCACGGCGGCGGGGCGGTACACGTCGCAGGCGGCCAGCAGCACCTGGCGGCCCTGGCTTTTGAGCAGCCGGGCCAGCTTGCCCGAGAAGGTGGTTTTGCCGGCCCCGTTTAAGCCCGCGATCATGATAATGGCCGGATCGCCCTTGAGGTTGAGGCTCTGCGCCTGGCCGCCCATCAGGTCCACCAACTTATCAAACACGATTTTGACGAACAACTCGCCAGGTTTTACCGCGATCAGCACGTTTTGCCCCAGGGCTTCGGCCTTGATCTCGTCGGTAATTTCTTTGGCGATTTTATAGTTCACGTCGGCCTCGACCAGGGCTTTGCGGATTTCCTTGACGGTGGCGGCTACGTTGATTTCGGTAATGGAACCTTGGCCTTTGAGGGTTTTAATGGCCCGGTTGAGCTTGTCGCTTAAATTCTCGAACATGGTAAATTGGCGGTGGGCGCACCGCTGGGCTTAGTGGACAGAGGGCAAATTTAGCCAAAAAAACCACCTTTGTTGGCCCCACTCGATCCCCTTGTTAAGGAGGCGTAACCTCTACCTGATTATGAGTAATGCGAAAGTTAGCAAATAAAAAACCGCTTACCCAAGAGGGCAAGCGGCCGAAGTGATTGTTTGGTCAGTTATAAGACCTGGTTATTTTAAGGGCATGGCCCCTGGATATTGCAAAATGAAATAGGCAACGGTCGATTTGATGACGTACCCGATGTCGAACTTGGGCGGGGTGAGGCCCTTGTTTAGTTCGGCCTCGGTGTACCCGTGCTGGCTGTCAGCAAAGTTGCCCATGCGGCCGCCAGTTTCGTAGCGCATCCGGCCGGTACGGTTGTCGTAGATGCCTTTGAGAAAATCGCCGCCGGAGGGAGTCCAGCGGTAGCCCTCGTTAATAGCATGCAAGATTTTTACCTCAAACTCGCCCCCGGCCCCGCTGCGGTTGTCGGTAACGGTTACGAAAGAACTGAACACCACATTGGCGTTGCCGCCCACCACGGCTTTCACCAACAGGTCGTACTTATTGCCGCCCCGTTTGGCGATTTCGAAGAAATACGTGGTTTTGCCACGCTCTACGGTACACTTTTTAATGTCGCAAAAAAGCGGCTGTTTGCCAGCGGCTTCGCTGAGACAGGGGCAAGGCTCGTCGCCTTCGTTGGCCAGGGCGGTTAATGGGCTGGCCCAAACCAAGGCGGCCCACAAAACCGACTTCATCAATTTAAGGCTTTTCATAAGACTAAAAGGGGATTTTTTTGTCCTTCTTATATCTTACAAAAACTGTACTGTTTTATCAATGGAAGCTCGCATCGAGCCGTACTTGCAAGCCAAACTGGTGTAAGAAAACCCCCGCATGGGTAGTGGAACGCAGCGGCAACCGGGCAAAAGGCTCCACGTTAAGCCCCCAGTTGCGGCCCAGGTTCCGCCGGTAAGCCAGCGAAAGTTGGGCCTGGGCGGCCAGGTCCCACCGTTCAAAGGCGGGATAACGTTGCTCACTTACGGAAAACAGGTGGCCCACCTGGTTATCCACTTGGCTGTTGGTGCCCACCGTGATTCCGGGTAGAGGGTTTTGCCTGAACACTTCGTTGCTGGCCAAGGGGCGGCTCACCCCCGTGCGGTAATACTCTTGCAGGTAAGTAAAATTGTTGATACCCAAAGCCACCGAGAGCTCGTTGTGCCGAGAACGGGCCAGCGCATAGCGCACCACCAGCGGCAGGTTGAGTCCCGTAATTTGGCTTTTGGTATAGCCAGCGGAGTTATCGGTCTGCACTGTAAACAACTGTGCATTGTTAAAAGAAGTAGCAATCGGCTCCGAGTTGCCGCCTAGGTTAAAGCTGTAACCAAGCAACATCGCGCCCACCCCCACGTATAGGCGGGGGGCTACCCGGCGTTCTACCCACAGGCCAGCCTCCATGCCGCCGTAGCTCTGGCGCTCGTCGGCTTGCTGGGCCAGGCCAACGTAGGGCGCAAAGTTGAGGCCCACCCGCCAGCGCGGGCCTAAGCTGGCAGGTATCAAATCGACTGGGGCGGGCTTGGCCACGTCGTTTTGAGCCGTGGGCAAAAGTTGGGCGGTCAAGGTGGGCACGGCCGAGGTTAGCTGTTCGCCCACCGGCTTGGCCGAGGCCAGTTGGCGGGCCACACTGGGGCTCGGCAGCGGACTGGGCAGGTTTACCGGGGCGGCTTGGTGCGTTGGTACATAGTGGCCATTAGAAGTGCGGTTTTTGACGGGCTGGTTGCGCGAACTTGAGGCGATGTTCCGTTTAGTGGTAATCGGTTTTTGGTCATTTACTTGCGGGGTATTGGGCTGAGGATCAGTTGAAGACACCCGGGTTTCGGCCTCGTTGTTTTGGGGCAGGCCCTTCACTAAAGGGACCGGTTCGGGGGTGACGGTCCTATCCTCCGTTGCGTCAGCCTGTTTGGACCGGGCCTCAACTTGCTCGGCGGTTTGGTTGGCCACGGGTTGTCCAGGGAGCCAAAACCAAAGCCCGGCCATTAACCCGGCCAGGGTCAAAGTGGCGAGGGCAGGCCGCCACCAAACTACCGGGGCCATACCCGCCCCACCTGCCAGGCCGAGCCACCACCGCTTGTACCAGGGGGCAACGGGCTGGAGCCGGGCGCGCAGCCGCTCCCAGTCGGGCTGGGGGTCAAAGGGGGCCTCGTAGTGCTCGAGGGCCTCCTTAAACCGCCGACTGATCTGCCCATCCATTTCCTCTTCGTTAAACTTGCTCATATCTGATGGTGCCAAACTTCTCGGTTAATAATTCGCGCAAGCGTTTTTTAGCCCGCGATAGGTTGGACTTGGAAGTACCTACGGGTATTTGTAATTGTTCGCTTATTTCTTCGTGAGAATAGCCCTCGATTTCATATAAGTTAAAGGCGAGCCGGTAAATATCGGGCAGTTGCTGTACCAGTTTCAATATCTCTTCGGCCGATAGCTGATCCAACGGATTGGCGGCATGCTCTTCTTGGCGGGCCTCCTTCAACTCGGTTTGGTTGGCGTGTTTGCGGTTTCGGCGGTAATGGTCGATCGCGGTGTTGACCACCACCCTCCGTAACCAAGCCCGGAAGGCCTTGCCCGGCTCGTATTGGTCAATTTTTTGGAAAACTTTTAAAAACCCATCGTTTAAAATTTCGGCTGCCTCGTCGCGGTTATTGGTGTAACGCAAACATATACCCATGACATACCCATAGTAATGCTTATACAGCATTTCCTGCGCTTTGAGTTTGCCTCCCCGACACTCACGTATCAGTTGCTCCTCCCAGGCTGGGTTAATGTCGCTCAATGTGGCTCGTCGTTGTACTAAGTAGTCAATGGTTTTAGGTTAATTTCTCCTTTATCAGCCAATGGCTTGTTATCATGACGCAAGAGCCAGGCCAACGGATGCAACGGGTTTCATTTTTTTTTGAAGCCTTCACGAAATAGCCCCTACAAATGTCCTTAATTCAGGAACTAGGGACAATGCCACCAAGTCGCTCTCGGTCATTTTAGGGGATTTAACACCAAAAACCGCTCGCCCGAAAGCTCATCGGCAAATTTTTCCACTACCAAAGGCGTTAGCGTGGCGGGCACCTCCACCCCTTTGGACAGGATCAGGAACTTGAGGCCGTAGTGCCGCACAAAGGCCAACTGGCTAGTGGGCACGTCGCGGAAGGTGCCCGCCGCCTTTTCGCGGGCCACCCAGCGGTAGAACAGGCCCATGCCCACGGCCTGCTGCTCGCGCTCGCGTACCAACGGGTCGGTGGCCAGGGGGATTTCCAGGTCGTTGAGGCTCACTGTCATGGCCCCGCCGTTGCCCAGGTAGGCCAGGTAACCGCCGTTGGTGTAGAGGGTTACATACTTCTGGAAAATGTCATAATACGCCCCGCTGCCCTTGAGCGAGGCCCCGGCGAGCCAGTCTCCCGGTTGCTGGGCCAAATAGGCTTCCACCCGTTGCAGGTACTGGTCGGAGTAGGGCAAAGGGGTGTTTTTGAGCGGGTAGCTGGCCAAACTGCTCAAGAAGAGCGAGACCGCCGAGGCGGCAAAAATTCCCCCAGCCACCCAACTGCGCCAACCCAGGGGCTGGCGGGC
>JALONO010000181.1 GCA_025454895.1 Bernardetiaceae bacterium | reverse complement strand
GGCCGGGTCCACCAGCACCACTTTGTAGTTGGGCGCGCCCTGGTTGGTTTGCACCAGCAGCTTGTCGCCCACGTTGTCGATCACGTTATAATTGTATTGAAAGCCTTTAAAGAGCAATTTGAAATCTTTATCGCCCTTTTTCAGGTTTTTGTAGTGGATTTCGGCCCCGTCGGTGCCCTCGGAGATGTACAGCACCAGGAACGACAGGTCTTCGGTGAGGCCCGCCCCGTAATAGCGCAGGGGGTGTTTTTGGTCTTCGTACACCAGCACGTCCGCACTTTGGGGCGTGCCCAGGCGGTGGTAATATACTTTTTGGTACTCGTTTTGGGGCATCGTAGCGGGAGTAGTAAAAGCCCTGGGCATCCCACGAGGCCCCGCTAAACTTGACCCACTCGAGCACATCGGGCAGTTGGCGCTTGCTGGCCACCTCCATCACCCGGATCTCCTGCCAGTCGGAGCCGGCCTTGTTGATGGCGTAGGCCAGGTGCCGCTTGTCGGGCGAGAGGCCCACGATGTTGGCCGTCACCGTGCCGTCGGCCGAGAGGGTGTTCGGGTCCAGGAACACCTCGGGCGGGCCGTCCAGGCCCTTTTGGATATAGATGACCGACTGGTTTTGCAGCCCGTCGTTTTTGCGGAAGAAATAGTACTCGCCCGCCCGGAACGGGGCCGAATACTTGGGGTAATTGTACAGCTCGGCGTACCGCTGGCGGATTTTGTCGCGGAAGGGGATGCCCGCCAGGTAGCCAAACGTTACCGTGTTCTGCTCGTCCACCCAGGCTTTGACGTTGGCTGCGGTATCGTGCTCGAGCCAGCGGTAGGGGCCACCTGCTGCACCTTGGCAGTTTTGGGGTAGTTGAGCGGGGGCATGTTGGTCTGGGCTTGGTCGGAGGGGGCGGTTTGGCAGGCGGCCAGGCCCAGGGTGGCCAGGGCCAAGATGCCCAGCCGTTGGAGAACGCGCGTTTGCATTTGACGATTGATGGGTTTGTTGGTAGCAAACATAGCAATTTAGGGCGAAATGGTGGGGGGTGGTTGGGTTGAGGGAGGCAGGTAGATCAGCCTCAGCCCCGAGCAAGTAGCGCGGTTGCGAACCTCCTGAAAAACGAACGCCCCAAACCATCAGCCCGGGGCGTTTTGCGTTCACAGTTAAGTAGTTAATATCCCTTCGGATCGGCGGTTACGGCCTCGGCGGCCAGTCCGGCCCGTTTTTTGGCTTCCTCCAGCATCACGGCGGTGGCCGTGGCCCCGATGCGGGTAACGCCCAAGCGGCGCACTTTCAGCAAATCGTCGAGGGTGCGCACCCCGCCCGCCGCCTTGATCTGCACCGCCGGGGCCGAGTGGCGGCGCATGAGGGCCAGGTCGTGATCGGTGGCCCCTTTGTAATTATACTGGCCGTCGGCCCCTTTCACAAACCCGTAGCCGGTGGAGGTTTTTACAAAAGCCACGCCCACCTCGCTACAAATTTCGCAAAGGCGGATTTTGTAACTGTCTTCCGGCAGGTAGTCGTTCTCGAAAATCACTTTGAGGATCGCCCCGTGCTGGGCACACGCGGCCTGGATTTGGGCGATTTCGGCCTGGACGAAGGCCCAGTCGCCGCCCAGCACCTTGCCCACGTTGACCACCATGTCAATTTCGGTGGCCCCGTCTTGGCAGGCCCGCACGGTTTCGGCCACCTTGATGGCGGTGGTGCTGTTGCCATGCGGAAACCCGATCACGGTACACACCAGCACCTCGGAGCCTTTGAGCCATTGGGCAGCCTCCGGCACGGCGTACGGCTTGATGCACACCGAGGCCACGTCGTATTTTCTGGCCAATTCGCAGCCAGCCTTCAACTCGGCATCGGTCATGGTGGGGTGCAGCAGCGAATGGTCGATCATTTTGGCAAGTTCATGCACGGTAGCTTCCATAAAAAAGTGGGGGTGGGAAAAAGTGAAGAAATCGGTTAAAGTTTAAGAAGGATCAAAACAGATGAAAAAGAGCGGTCGGCTTGGTTTCATCCAACATCTTAATTATGAATAAAACAGAAGAAATTTCATAAGAAAGGAATAGGTTTTTGATCTTAAATTAATTGTATATTCAAATATAATAAACTGATAAACAAGTATTTATAATGAGTGATCAACTATCTAATCATCCAAAAATCAACTGCCGATGGCGTAGTGGGTTGTATCACAATAAATAGTACCGTAAATAACCAAACCTGGCTGGCTGGTTGTGTATTGGCGCGTGATAAACAGCACCGGGTTGCCTTTGCGCATTTGTAATGCCTTGGCCGTGGGGGCATCGGCAGCTACGGCCCGCAGGTGCTGTTCCATGCCCGTAATTTCGATGCCGTACCAGCGGCGCAGGCTCTTGAAAAACGAGCCGTCCACAAACGGTTCTTGCCGTAGGCGGCTCAACCCGGTGTCGGGTAGCCAGGCACTTTCCAGCATCACCGGGTTCTCATCGGCAAACCGCAGGCGTTGCAGGTTCAGGCACGGCTTGGCCAAATGCGCGGCGGGCAGTTCGTAAAAAAAAGGGTCGGGCCAGGGCACATGGGCCGGGGGCGAGAGGATGCGGGTGCGCACGGCGTGGTTGGTCTCCCCCAGCACCTCGCTAAAACCCCGCACCGACAGCAGGTTCAAACTTTCGCGGGGGGCCTTTACAAAATTGCCCCGGCCGTGTTGTTTCTCGATGTACCCTTCGCGCTCCAAAGTGGCCAGGGCCTGGCGCACGGTTACGCGCGTGAGGCCGTAGTTGAGGCTCAGTTCGTTTTCAGACGGCAGGGCACTGCCCACTTCGTAGTCGCCTTGCAAAATGCGTTGTTTCAGTTCGCGGTACACCCGCTGGTAGTGGTATTCGGCCATGCTACTCACTTTTTTGTTGGCTAACGGCAAATTTGGTGGGCAAACGGCAATTTTGAGGCACTTACTAAACCGAAGCATCAACCGAAACGCCTTAGCCTAACCAGTTGAGGTTTTTGCTTGCTTGCAAATAAAATCGATCCAACTTGTATATACAAGCTGGGCCATCGATTAAATTTGCGGTAGGCCCACTCAAGGCTGCCAATTTAACCCATTCAAAATTAAGCTGATGACCACTACCCAGCAATATTTGCAGAAATGCCAAGCCATCTTGCAAACGGTGGCCGAACAAGAGGCCGCCATCGCCCAAGCCGCCCATTGGTTCGCGGATACCATTTTGGCCGGGCGCATGGTCCACGTGTTTGGCTCGGGCCACAGCCGGATTATGGTAGAAGAAATGTGGCCCCGCTACGGTTCGTTTGCCGGGTTTAACCCCATTGTGGAGCTTTCGCTTACCTTCCACAACCTGGTGGTGGGGGCCAACGGCCAGCGGCAAGCCATGTTTTTGGAAAATGTGCCCGGCCTGGCCGCCCGCATTTTGCGCAATTTCGATTTGTCGGGGCAAGACAGCGCGCTCATCATCTCCTCGTCGGGCACCAACGTGGTACCCGTGGAAATGGCCGAGCTTTTCCAGCAGGCGGGCATTAAAACGGTGGGCCTCATCACCACGGTGCACTCGGCCCGGAGCAGCAGCAAGCGGGCCGATGGCAAAAAATTGGGCGATTTTTGCGACTTGGTGCTGGACACCGGCGCGCCCGTGGGCGATGCGATGATCCAAATCCCCGGCATGGAAATGCCCGTGGCCCCGGGTTCCACGGTGGGCGGGGCCGTGCTGGTCAACTGCCTCAAAGCCGAAACCGCCCGTCGCCTTACCGAAGCGGGCCATCCGCCCCATGCCCTGGCGGCGGCGGCGGTACTGGGCGCGCAGCGGGCCACCGAGGTGTTCGAGGCCGCGTACGATGAGCACGCCCACCGGCTGGCGCGCCTGTACGCCCGCGTGGGCCAGCCCAGCTACGTATCGGCGATGAACGGGTAAGGGGCGTTACCCGAGAACAATTGACCGATTTTGGTTTGTTTATCCGTTATTTATCAACGGAAGATCGAGATCGGTGATTGATTTTCGCATTATACAAAAACGTCTCAGTGATTACATGTTTTTCTCTTTGATGATCAATCATTTAAAAGATAGGAAATACCCAATCTCTATTTAATTTCGGGATTAGCCCAATCATTAGACCTCTTGCACATTAGATTTTAGCTAGACGGAAGCCCAAGTTTTCGTTCGAGATCCGCTCTCTTTGGCCCCACCCTGTCCAGCCGCACTTACTCGCTCAAAAACTCCCGTTTTTGCCGTCCGGCGGACGACCAAAAGCGAATGAGCTTTTGGGGCGAGCCTTGTGGGCCGGGACGCAATCTCGAACCGACTACGGGTAATGTGCAAGGGGTCTATTATTTTGCTTCTTTGGATGAAAAATTCTTTTGATCAAACCTATAAAAAAAGCCCCCGCCGAACGGGGGCTTTTCGATTAAGCAAGAGAAGGCCTCCTTAAAACTGTTCAAAACCCGAGAAGAAGAAAGCCCCCTCGATGGTGGCGTTCTCGTCCGAGTCGGAACCGTGGATGGCGTTGGCTTCAATGGATTTGGCAAACAACTTGCGGATAGTGCCCGGCTCGGCGTTGGCCGGGTTGGTAGCCCCGATCAACTTGCGGAAATCGGCCACGGCGTTGTCTTTCTCCAAAATCATGGCCACGATGGGGCCGCTGGACATGTAGGTGCAGAGGTCGTTATAAAAAGGCCGCGCGCTGTGCACGGCGTAAAACTGACCGGCCCGCTCGCCGCTGAGCTTAGTGAGCTTGGCGGCCACGATGCGGAAACCCGCTTCCTCGATCATTTTAATAATTGCGCCGCTATTGCCCGCCAAGTAAGCGTCGGGCTTGATCATGGTGAAGGTCCTATTGGTTGCCATAAAAATTAAAAGGGTGAAAATGAGGCCGCAAAGTTAGGCAAATCCGGCTAACGCGGGCGGGGCCGTCAAAAAATCCTGGTCCGGGTTACTGCAATTGGCCAAACAGCCACTGCATGACCAGGCCGCTAAGCCAGGCCCCATAAGTGCCCAGCACGTAGCCCAGCACGGCCAGCAGCACGCCCACCGGGGCCAGGGCCGGGTGAAACGCCGAGGCCACGATGGGCGCCGAAGCCGCCCCGCCAATGTTGGCCTGGCTGCCCACGGCCACAAAAAAGTACGGGGCGCGGATGAGTCGGGCCACCAGGCCAATCACCAGCACGTGGACCAGCATCCACACCACCCCTACCAAAAACAGGGAGAGGTTTTTGAAGATGGCCGTTATGTCCATTTGCAGGCCGATGGTGGCCACCAAAATGTAGATGAACACTGAGCCGATACGCGAGGCCCCCGCGCCCTCGAGCGTGCGTGCGCGCGTAAACGACAGCAGCAAGCCCAACGTAGTGGCAATGAGCACGATCCAGAAAAAACCTGAGATGATAGACCCGAGGTAAAGCCGTTCCCAAAAGGCCCGGTGGGCCTCCAGGGCGGGCACGATCAGGTCGGCGAGGTAGTGGGCCACGCCCGTGGAGCCTAGCCCCACCGCGCCGATGAGCAGCAGGTCCTGCAAGCTGGGGATGCGCAGTTGGCTGGCCTGGTAAGCCGCGATGCGCTCCTTGGTTTCCTCGATGGCTTGGTTGTTGGCGCGCAGCCAGCGGTCCAACTGGGCTGAGCGCCCCGCCCCGAACAGCAAAAAGGCCGTCCAGAGGTTGGCCACGAACACGTCCACCGCGATGAGGGCCGAAAACAGGCCGTCGCTGGCCTGGAACACTTCTTTCATGGCGGTTTGGTTGGCACTGCCGCCGATCCAACTGCCGGCAATGGTGGCCAGGCCGCGCCACACCTCGTCAGGGCCTTGGCCATGTAAAATGCTGGGGTCCAACAGGCCCACCACCAATATGGCAATGGGGCCGCCCAGCATTACGCCCAAGGTGCCCGCCAAAAAAACCACCAAGGCCTTGGGGCCAAGTTTTACAATGGCTTGAAAATCCAGGCTGATGGTGAGAAGCACCAAACAAGCGGGCAGCAAATAGCGCGAAGCCATTTTGTAAAGCCCAGAATTGGCCCCATCCACCAAGCCAAAGCTATTGAGCAGCGAGGGTAGAAAATAGCAGAGCAATAAGCTGGGCACAAAGGTGTAAAACGTTTGCCAAGCCTTGCTTTTGAGGTTGGATGTGTAAAAAACCACGGCCAGGATGAGCATGAGCAAGCCCAGCACCACGGCATCGTTGGTGAACAGCGGGGCGGTTGGGGTAGGGGTGGGCGGCATAGGCAAATACAACGGGATAAGCCGGGCAAGTTATGGGAAATGACGCAATGATGGTTGGCTCCGGGGCTGCGCCGGCCCAACGCGCGGCCACCGCGGCGTCGGGCCGCACCGTTGGCTAGCAACACTGGCCTGGTTCGGTGGTCAATCTAACTTTTTAAACTTACTTTTTACAAGTCAAACCCGATGTCGCGGCGGTAATATTTGCCCTCAAAATCAATGGTTTGAGCGGCGGCATTGGCGCGGGCCAGGGCCTCGGGGAGGCTGGGGGCCAGGGCGGTGAGGGCCAGCACCCGGCCGCCGTTGGTCAGCACTTGGTCGCCGTGGGCCACCGTGCCCGCGTGGAAGGGCAGCACCTCGGTAAGTTGGGGCCAGCCGGTCATGGGCTTGCCCTTAGCGAAGCCGCCCGGGTACCCGCCCGATACCAGCATGATGGTGGTGGCCGTGCGCGGGTCCACTTGGAGGGTGGCTTCGGCCAGCCGGCCTTGGGCCGTGAGGTGCAGCAGTTCCAGCAAATCCGATTGCAGGCGGGGCACCACCACTTCGGTTTCGGGGTCGCCCATGCGCACGTTGTACTCGATCACGTAAGGCTCGCCCTGCACGTTCATCAACCCAATAAAAATAAAGCCCACGTAAGGGATGCCTTCGGCCCGCAACCCCGCCAGGGTGGGTTTAACAATGCGGTTTTCTACTTTTTCCATAAACGCGGCATCGGCAAAGGGCACGGGCGACACCGCGCCCATCCCGCCCGTGTTGAGGCCGGTATCGCCTTCGCCCACCCGTTTGTAGTCTTTGGCGGCGGGCAAAATGCAGTAGTGCTGGCCATCGGTGAGCACAAACACCGACAGCTCGATGCCAGCCAGGAACTGCTCCACCACCACGGTGGCACTGGCCGGGCCAAACAGGGCCTCTTCTAACATTTGGCGGAGCCGCTGGCGGGCCTCTTGGTGGTCGGTTACGATGAGCACGCCCTTCCCGGCGGCCAGCCCGTCGGCTTTGAGCACCACGGGCAGCGGGTGGTGGCCCAGGTAGGCCAGCCCTTGGTCCAGCGTGGCCAGGGTAAAGCTCTGGTAGCGGGCGGTGGGGATGCCGTGCCGCTGCATAAACTGCTTGGCAAAATCTTTACTGCCTTCCAGTTGCGCACCAGCCTGGGGCGGGCCAATGATGCCCATTGGGGCCAACCGGGGGTCGGCGCGGAGGTGGTCCACCAGGCCGGCCACCAGCGGGGCCTCGGGGCCTACCAGCAGCAACCCGATCTGCCGCTGGTGGCAAAAATCGGCCACGGCGGCAAAGTCATCGCCCAGGGCCACGTTGGTGGCCACTTGGGCCGTGCCCGCATTGCCGGGGGCCACGTAAAGCTGGCCGCAAAGGGGGCTTTGGGCGATTTTCCACGCAAAGGCGTGCTCGCGCCCGCCCGAACCGATGATGAGTACGTTCATATTAAAGAAGAGATGGTCAAAAAGTGCCGGCGGGCCGCAGCCCGGGGCTTGGCCGCAAAGAAAGCCCTCCGGTGGGCAATTTGGGCCGTTAAAGGGCTAGTTTTAGGCATCATGGCCGATGTTGGGGTTTTCGGCTTAATTTTCGCCCACAACACATAAAAACTCATGGCCGCCCTCAACGACCCTAAAACCATTAACGGCTGGTGCTTTTTCGACTGGGCCAACTCGGCGTACTCGCTGGTGATCACCTCGGCCATTTTCCCGGTTTATTACGGTAGTTTGGTCCAGGCCGAGTATGGTAGCGGCCAGGTCCCGTTTTTTGGGATCAGCCTGGCCAGCGAGGCCCTTTACTCGTTTGCCATCTCGGCCTCGTTTGTGCTGGCGGCATTGCTCTCGCCGGTGCTGTCGGGCATTGCCGACTACGGAGGCTATAAAACGCCCTTTATGCGGTTTTTTACTTGGCTGGGGGCCGCCGCCTGTCTGGTATTGTTCTTTTTTGAGGGTAAACGGATCGAGTTGGGCATTTTGGCCTCGGTAATGGCCAGCGTGGGCTACGCGGGCGCGCTGGTGTTCTACAACGCCTACCTGCCCGAGATCGTCAGCCCGGACCAGTACGACCGGGTGAGCGCGCGGGGCTTTTCGTTCGGTTACGGCGGCAGCGTGCTTTTGCTGGTGCTCAACCTGGCCTTGATCGTGAACGCCGAGGCTTTGGGCTTTACCACGGGGCAAGTTACCCGGTTCGCGTTTGTTACGGTGGGGCTTTGGTGGCTAGGTTTTTCGCAGATTACCTTTGCCCGCTTGCCTCGGGGCGCGGCCCGGCGGCCCTTGACCGGGCAAGCCCTAGGCCAGGGCTTTCACGAGTTGCAAAAGGTGTGGCAACAGTTGAAACATCTGCCTAATACCCAGCGGTTTTTGCTCTCGTTTTTCTTGTACAATTCCGGGGTGCAAACCACCATCTACCTAGCCACCTTGTTTGGTACGGAAGAATTGAAGATGACCTCCGACCAACTGATCCCCACCATTTTGCTGTTGCAGGTGTTGGCCATCGCGGGCGCGTTTGCGTTCGCCCGCCTGTCGCACGCGCGGGGCAACCGGTTTGCCCTCACGGTCATTTTAACCATTTGGGTGGCAGTGTGCGGGGCGGCTTATTTTGTGTACTCGGCCACGGCATTTTACGTGCTGGCCGGGGGCGTGGGGCTGGTAATGGGCGGGGTGCAGTCGCTCTCGCGGGCTACTTACACCAAGCTATTGCCGGAAAACACGCCCGACACCGCCTCTTACTTCAGCTTTTACGACGTGCTGGACAAAGTGTCGACCGTGATGGGCACGGCCATTTACGGCCTCATTGCCCAAACCTTTGGCGGTATGCGCAACAGCACGTTGGCGTTGTCGGTATTTTTTGTGGCGGGGCTCCTGGTGCTGCAATTGGTAAAAGTGGGCAAAGTGCCCAGCGGGCCAACGGCCGAGGCACTTTTTGAAAACCCGTGGCGGCATCCACCATTTTGGCCCAGCTTGCCTGTTGGCCGTCGGCGTTTTGGTAAACCCAGGTTTGGCCCGCCCGCACCAATTGGCAAGGCCCCAGGTCGTAACGGAGGGCCTCCACCCAGTCGCCCTCGGCCAGGGGCTGGCCGTCCAGGTCGTTCATTTGCGGGGCTTTGCCCGCCGCGCTTTCGGCTGGGGGTTCCGGGTTGCTCAGCAGTTTTTTGATGAATGACAGCATGTGGGCAAATTAGGTAAAAAAGCAGAACAATTCCACTCATTTGACTTTGAAGGAGAGAATGTCAATATCCAATAGCGATTACGCATTACCTATTTTTTAAATGATTGATAATCAGATGGAAATGTCATTTGATCAGGCAATCATTAAGTCATTTAATGATTACCCCACCCAACTAAAAACCGCGAGCAAACAACCCAGGCCTAGCCCCAGCGGGGCCAGGGCGCGGGACCGGCCACAAACCAGGGCGTTGTCCATTTGCAGGCCCTGGGCAAAGGCTTGCCAGGTAGAGCGCGGGTATAAGATCACCCCCAGCCCCATGGCCCATAGGGTGAGCACCCACGGAAAATACAGGTTCCGCCAGCCTCCGGCCCCGATCTCCCAGGCCGAAACCGCACTTTCGCCGCGCCAGGAGGTGTCGTAGCCGGTTACCAAATGACTGAGGTCGTGCAGGTAAACGTTTTGCCGACGGCTGGCCAGGTTGGGCAAGGGGATCGAGAAAAAACCGAACTTGATCCAGGCCAGGCGTTGCTCGGCCCCACCGTCATCGTCAAACTGATTACGGGCGTAAAATTCACCGAGCAGTTGCTGCACGGTAGGCGGTGAAGAGGCGGACATCGACGCGGATTAAGCGATTGAGCAGGCAAAGCAAGCAAGTTTTGGCTAACTTAGCGGGCCAATTAGCGTATTTTGATGCTGCCCGAAAGTTATTATTTACCCCTGGCCGCCGCCTACGTGCGCGGGCGCCTGCTCAACGGCAACGGCCATTACGCGGGCGACGAACTGTTACCGCTGGTGAAAAAGCCGTTCCAAGAACTGGCCGCCCACGAGCACACGGCCCTGCTGCAAGGCGGGCTGCGGCACGGGTTTAAAATGCAGCGGTTTAGGCAGGTGGGTGAGTGGCCCCTGGCCGACCGGATTTTGGCCGCCCTGCGGGGCATCAAACCCGATAACCTATTGCTGCCCGACAGCGGGCACGGGATGTTTCTGTGGAAGTTGCTCCAAGAATTCCCGTTTTTGCTCACCACCGTTACCGACCTGGAAGCCCGGCACATTGACTTTGTGCAAACCGTGCAACGCGGCGGGCTGGCCAACCTCCGGGCCCAACTGCTGGCCGCCGGGCAGTTGGAAAGCTTTACCGCCCAGCATTTCGACGTGGTGCTAGCCCTGCAAACCCTGGAAACCGCGCCCGAACTGGTGCCCACCTTGGCTGAACTATGCCGGGTGGCCCGGCGGTTTGTGATTGTGTCGGTGTCGCTGGTGGCCAACCCGCGGGCGGGCCGTCATTTAGACGAAGCCACCCTGCGCCAATTGCTGGCCCAGCAGGGCGTCTCGCACTTAAAACTGGAGAAGGTGGACAACTACCTGCTGTTGGTGGGGCGCAAGTGAGTTAGCCAAGCCGCGTAACTTTTTATCATATGCAATGGGCGGTGGATTTTGGGAAAGGCCAAACGTTAGTTCTTGTTTCAGTCAGCGAGTTCTCAACGACCATACAAACTCAACATGATTCTAGCGTTTGACACCTATTACTTTGAAAACAAGGCAAGAACTGTTTGTATCTCGTTTGAGAACTGGTCGGATGAAGCGAATTACCAGGTTGACACCGAAATAACCGAAGGGGTTGCCGAGTATCAATCGGGCGAATTTTACAAGCGGGAACTGCCTTGCATTGTAAGTTTGTACAGTAAAATTGAAACTAAAGACGTAGAAGCGATCATCGTTGACGGCTACGTGTATTTGAACGATAGCGACAAACTTGGCCTAGGTGGGCATTTATACCACCAACTGAATGGCCGGATACCCATCATCGGCGTTGCCAAAACAAATTTTGCAACCCTAGAAAACAACAAAAGGCATCTTTTGAGGGGAGAAAGCCGAAAACCGCTTTACATAACCGCGATTGGAATAGACATCGAGGAAGCCACAAAACTGATAGGAAGGATGAGTGGCGGTTACCGGATACCGACTTTGTTGAAACTATTAGACACATTGACGAAAACCAACCACTAACACAAACTTCGATTTAGCAAAAGCGGAGCAGATAGTTGACAACCGTCTCACAACAGTAATCCCGACTCTTGCGTTTGACAGGCATCAATGCAAACGTTAAGCAGACATTCCTCAAAATCAGACCTGATCGCCAAGCTCAAAACCCTGAGCATCAATATCTTCCCCCGCTCGCTACTTTCCAGGAACCCACTGGCCGACGGCGAAACCAGCTAAGGAAAACGAAGGACTAAAACGACTCGGGCGGCTGCAAATTGGCCCGGCCTCGCTAACTTAGGGGCCGAAGGGCAATGCAAGGGTTGCCCCCGCTTTGTTCCTCATGCCCACTGTTGCTCCGTCTGCGGCCCCCGCCTTCCGCTGGATCGTCGGCCCGCGCTACGACCTGTTTTTTTTCATCGGCAGTTGCGCCTTCACCTTGGCGTTTTTTGGGCTGTACCGGGTGGCCCACCACCTCGATTTCATGCTCCGGGGCGACTCGATCCTGATCACCTATTTCTTCTTTACCGCCCTGCTGGACCACCCGCATATTTTCCAAACGTTTGCCCGCACGCACTTGGACAAGCAGGAGTTTGCCAAACGCCGCACCTTACATACCTGGGGCTTGCTGGGCTTTATTTTGGCGGGCTTTGGGTTTACGGCCATGGGCTGGGAAAGTGAGCTGATCGTGGGCGCATCGATTTTTGGCAGTTTTCACATCATCCGCCAGCATTATGGCTTTTTGCGGGCTTACAAGGGCATCAACCGCGACACCGAGCCGCTGGACAACTGGCTCGATTACGGCACCTTTTACAGCGGCATGTTCGCCTGCTTCTTTAACGACTACACTGACATTGGCGGACCCATTGTGGTGTACAAAGAAATCAAGGCGGTGTTCCCCTCCCTGCCCGAGGAGATCACGGAGATTACTTGGGCGTTGTTCCTGGGTTTTTTAGTGCTGCTGCTGGGGCGGCAAATTTGGCGGCTGGCGCACCGGCAGCCGGTCAATGTGCCCAAGCTGTTGTTGCTCACCGCCGCTTTGGGCACTCACTA
>JALONO010000013.1 GCA_025454895.1 Bernardetiaceae bacterium | reverse complement strand
CTACTTAGAAATTTTTATTGATAATATCACATCTAAATCCAATCGCCTTGGCCCCACCCCAACCCCTCCCCGTCGGGGAGGGGCTTCCTCCGAATGCAAATAAGTCAATCATTATCAATTCACAATAACACTATTGGTAAAAAAACCAAAGGTTGGCCAAAAGGTAAAAAGGTAAGAAAGCTAAAAGTTAAGCAATCCTGGCGAGGCGAAACCCTAGGTTGTAGCTCCAGTAAGTCGGGACATCGTTGATGCGATTGGCAACCCGCAAGAACTGCGGGACGTTGCCCCACCCCCCCCCCACGGTACACCCGGTTGGAGCCTCTCTCTAAGTTAACTGGGTTGCGCGTCCGGGCCACCGGGTTGTCGTAAAATTTCGCGTTGTACCAGTCCTGGCACCACTCCCATACGTTGCCGCTCATATCGTAAAAGCCCAGTTCATTGGCCTTTTTGGTGGCCACGGGGTGGGTAGTGCCCTGGCTCCCGTGGCGGCTTTGTTGATAGTTAGCGTCGTACCAAGCTACTGGTGCCTCCCCTAGCAGCAAACTCCCACTGGGCCTCGGTGGGCAAGGTGTATTTTTTGCCCGTGTACTGGTTCAGCTTTTGAATAAAGTCCTGGGCGTCATCCCAGCTCACCTGCTCGACAGGGTGTTCGTCGCCGAGCTTGAAGTAGCTGGGGTTCCGGCCCGTCACGGCCCGGTACAGGCTCTGGGTTACCACCGTCTCGCCCAAGTAGCAGCCGTCCAGAATAACGGGGTGGACGGGCAGTTCATCTCTATTACCCTCGCCAAAGGTGTCGCCCATCATAAACTCGCCACTCTCTACGTATATCATGTTAAAACTCACACCACTGACAGTTTCGGTGAAGTTGACATGAGGAACATGCTTGGTTACTTGTAGGGCTGGATTTACAGGTGATTCGGCAGGTGGCGGGTTCTCGTTGGCTAGGGAGCTGGTGGAAGGTAGTTGGTTCCTCAATCGCTCGCGAAGGGCTTGGACTTCTTTTATATACTGGCCCTGTGGGTACGTTTTCAAATAGTCGCGGACATCGGATAGGGAATGACTGTCTTGGGTCTGGATAAATAGGGTCAGTTCATCTAACTGTGTCTTTGCCAGGGCCTCTTCCAGGGCGCGTATCCGGGTTTCAGCTTCCTCGGCGTGAGGGCTATCGGGGTGTTGCTCCAAAAAATCGTCGTAAGCGGCCAGGGCGGCCTGCCAGGCGGCCTCGGCGGGGTTTGGGGCAGGCGGCTTGGGGCGGGTAAAAAAGACAAATTCGCCCTTAGGCTTGCCCATGTAGGAGGCTAAAAGATCGTTTACGTTACCGTGGCTGGGGTGCTGCCCCGGAATGTACTTGGGTATTTCTTCCTCTACTTTTAAACACAGCTCGGCGGCTCGCAAGTAAGGGCCGTCGTGGCTGCCCAAAAAGTTGAGCAAACAGGTAGCAAAAGGACTATGACCACCCCGCACCCCGTCAGAAACCGGCTCTAATCCCCCGGAAACCAGGGCCATCCGCGAGGGCCGGGAATATAGAAGCTGAGCGTTTTTAGTTCCGGTGTCCCGGCTCTCGCGCAGCAAGGTGGCCGGAAAGCACGAATCCACCAGAAAGAAAATGTGGCGGGCCGTGCAATCGCCCAGATAAGAGGTTAAATCGGAGTTGATGACCCAACTGTGCTCGCCATCAGGCGTATCCTTGGCCAGCCCGTCGTGCGGAATCCAGTAGCCCCTCGGTCCGTCCATTTCGCCGTGCCCCGCAAAATAAATGACCAAACTATCCGGCTCTTTCACTTTGTTGCCAAATGCCTTCAGTTGGCCGATGATTTTGGCCCGGGTGGCCGCTTGGTCAAGCAGTAATACGGTTTCCTGATCGTTGTTAGGCGGGGAAAAATAGTATCGCTCGGCCAGCAACCCGACTACGGCCTTCACGTCGCTTACGGCATTGCGAAGGTTGCGTATTCCTTGGTCAGCGTACTGGTCTATCCCAATCGCCAACAAATAATTTTTCCCCACGGGCGGGGGATTTTCTTTGGGCTTAAAGTGTTGGGTGCCGCGTTCGTTTTCAGGCATGGTGCAGGCAGGTACAGGCGCAAGAGGCCCCGGCGGGGCGTTCACGCTCGTAAATTAGCAAAAAAAGGCAAAATATGGTTTTTCGGCGAAAAAATTGACGGCTAATCCCGCCGCTCGTACGCCCCCGCGTCGGGGCGGGCGGGCGAGCGGGGGCGGCCCAGCAGGTCGGTGCGGATGCCCAGGGGCGCGCCTAGGTTCACCGCCGGGCTGAGCGAGTCGAGCCGGAAGTTGCGCTCCGGCGCGCTCACAAAGCGCGGGTTCTGGTTGGCCAGGTTGCGGTTGGCGGCCAAGTTGTTTAAACTACTGCGCACCAGACAGTTGCGCACTTCGGCCGTGTAAGGACTGCGGCGGCCGTCCACCAGGCCCAGCTCGTCGGCTTGGTCGCCCCACACTATGCTGTTCTCCAGCCAAAAGCCCAGGGGCGCGTCCAAGTTTTGGCCGTTGTCCAGCAGCAGGGTGTTGCTGGCCACCACCGACGGCCCCTCGCGCAAAAACCGGGTTTGGCTGTTGGCCAACGTGCAGTGCCGCAGCCGGTAATGGCCCCCGGCCACGCACAGCACCAACTGGCCAATGCAGTTGCTCACCACGGTGTTGGTGGCCTGCAAGTCGGACGTGAAGGCGGCAATGCCCACCTCCCGCATGTTCTCGATGATGGTGTTTTCCACCACCAAATCGGGCAGGGTATCCGCGTCGGGGCGGCCCAGGCGCAGCCCAAACGTGCCGTTGCGCAACCGGGCGTGGCCCACGTAATGCGGCCGGGAACCTTCCAAAAAATACAGCCCGCCCCACTGGCCGGGCGCGTCGGCAAAGGCTCCGTCTTGGCGGCTGCTGGTAAACACCACCGGGCGGCCCGGCGAACCTTCTACCCGCAACTGCCCGGCTACCAGTAGGTTAGCCCCGGCATCCAACAGCACCTGCACCCCTTCGGCCACCTGCAACGTGGCCAGGCTGTCCACCAGCACGTTGCCCACCAGCACGTAGGGCCGCGAGCCGCTCCAGCGGTGCGCCCCGCGCAGGCGCACGTTGCGCAGGTACACCGCGTCGCGCCCGTAAGCCAGCAGCAAAATTTTCTGGGCGTTGCCGTTGGTGGTAAACAGCACCGAGTCGCGCACCACAAACGGCAAGTCGCGCTGGCCGGGCGGCACCCGGGCCGTAACCAGCAGCAGGGCACTGTCGCGGCCCAGCAGGCGCAGGCGGCTCGTAGGCCGGGCTTCCTGCCCGTTCACCACCAGCCGGTAGGGCGAATTTTCCCCGCCCGCCAGCCGCAGGTCGGTTTCCACGGCGTTGGCACTGGGGTTATAAATCCACAGGCGGCGGGTCAGGCTCAGCCGGTCGGTGAGCAGGGTGTCGAACAACACCGTGTCGCGGGAGAAGCCCAGCCGGGCCTCCGGGCTGGTGGTGAGCACCTCCTGCCGAGGTTCGCAGCCCAGCAGGCCGCCCCAGGCGAGGAGGCTTAACCACCCCATCGGCCATTTTATCCAACTGTCCATCAACAAAACAACGCGAAACGTCCGCATTTTGATCTTAAAACGATTTCAAAGGTAACGATGTAAAGCTGCTGACAGGGGTTCAGCGTCTGGCAGGGCAGGTTTCTCGGGAAAACCGCTGCCAGGGCTTTTAGCCGCTAGCAGGGGATGGCATCCTTGCATTTTCCTACCCAAACCAGGCCCAAAAAACCACATAAAATCCATTTAAACAACTGGCCGACAGGGCATTGAGCCGCATCGTGTACCGGAAATTGGCTTGGGCGGCATCGGTCCAGGTGCGGGCCAGCCACCAGAGGAAGAACCCCAGCACCGGCCCCAGGGCCAGCGCAAACAAGCCCGCCGCCGCCCAAGAATAGTAGTGTACGTAATACATCCCAAACCCGGCCGTGGCTGCCCCGAACACCGTCATGGTGTACAAAAAAGTGCCCCTTATGCCCAGCCAACGGCTCAGGGTCAGGTCGCCCCGGCGGGCATCCTCGGCGTGCTGGTAAACCTGGGTCATCGGGTACGAGCCTAGCAGCATGAGCGAGGCCAGCCCGGCGGGCCACAGCAGCCGGGCCTCCAGCAACTGGGCCAAGCCCGCCCCGGTGAGCGCGTGGTAGCTGGCCAGCAACGTAAACCCGCCCTGGAACACCGCTACGGCGAGCAGGCTCAGCACGGGGTACTTTTTGAGCCGCACGGCCGGGTGGCTATACGCTTTGGAAACCAACCCATACACAAACAGGGCCAGGGCAAACGGCCAGCTTACCAGTAGCCCTAACAAAATGCCCACCGCATCCAGCCCCAGGGCCACCGCCCAAAGTTCCCGGCTCACGGGCGGCGGTTTTTCCAGCCCGCCGATGCTGTCCTCGTCGCGGTCGTAGTAAGAGTTGTAGCCGTTGCTGGCCGGGTAAATGCACAAATGCCAAGCTATCAACGCCAGCACGGCCTGGCCCCATTGCACTTGCGGCCCGGCCAAACTCAGGGCAAACAAAAACATGGGCAGCAAAAAAAACGAAAACGGCACCCGCAGGTGCAACCAAGTGGAACGTTGGATCATGGCAAGGCCGATTACCACCCTAAAACCGGGCGTTTGTCGCCTCAATTTAAGCCAAAACCGCAAAAGTGAACCAGCTGGGCGGCGCGGCCGCCCATTCCCCTATCCCGGCGCAACAAGCCCGCCCGCGTTTGCGTTAAAATTGCAAAGCCGAGTTGTGAATGGGTAGTTATCAATTTATCGCTTCATGATATCATCAACATGCTAACAACTAAACGCTTACAATTTACCAATCAACTTACGTAGGGGTCAAGGCCCGGTCAGTTGTCTTAACCAAAACGACAGAATAGAGGGAAAGTAAACCCTGATCCATTATTTCATTAACACATTGATTCAAATAGCTTGTGAACGATCATTCCGTCAAATAAAAATGAGTCCGTTTATGATTAATAACGATTGACCATTAGGGGTGGGCGGCTCCGTCGCCCAAGCCCCAGCTACTCGGCCATCGCTCCGGGTACGCCGCATATTATCAGTAATCTGTCTTTACATCTTCACCAACTAGCCAACCTTGCCTTGGTCGCCAACGCGGTGCCCCCGCTAGGCCCCAGGCGGGCCACCATTTCTCATGAAACTCTGGCTCTACCTCGCCGCCCTCAGCTTGGGCGGCCCTTTGTTAGCCCAGCCCCAACCCGTTGACAGCACGGCTCGCCCCTTGCGCGTGGGCCTGCGGGCGCACTACGGGTTCATCATCCCCCACTCGGAGAGTATCCGCGAACTGGCCTACTCGCGCCCGTGGGGGGCCGAGCTGGAAGTGAGCCGCCAATTGACCGCCCGCCGCCATTGGCAATACTGCCAGTGTTTCCCGCAAATGGGGCTGTCGATTATGTACATTAACTTTGATAACCAGGCCATTCTGGGATCGTCGTTAGCCGCCTTGGCCTTTGTGGAACCGGTGCTGGCCGCCCAGCGTCGGTTCCACGTATCGTTCCGCACGGGGGCGGGGCTGGCCTACCTCAACCGGGTGTATCACCCGCAAACCAACCCCACCAACCTGTTTTACAGCACGCCCGTCAGTTTTGTGCTGCTGATGGGGGCCGAGGCCAGTTACGGCCTCAGCCCGCACTACCGGTTGCGGGCGTTTGGCAGTTTCAACCACATTTCTAACGGGGGCCTGCAAGAACCCAACAAGGGCATCAATTACCCCACGGTGGGCCTGGGGCTGGCTTATATTCCCCGGCCGGTGGGCCTGCCAAGCTACCAAAAAGCCAACTGGCGGCAGGGCCTTGCCCGGCGCACGCACTGGCACGCGGCCGCCTACGCCACGGCCAAAACCGCCGAACGGGGCGACCCGGCCCGTTACCTCATTGCCGGAGCCACCGTGGGGGTTACCCGCGTGGTGGGGCGGTTGAGCGCGCTCAGCGCCGGGCTGGAATGGGCCGTGGACTACGCAGTGCGCGAGCAGGTACGCCGCCAGAACGACACCACCGACTACTACTGGGCAGCCGGGCTGGTGGGCCACCAATTGCTGCTGGGTCGGTTCCGGTTTACCCAGCAATTAGGTACTTACTTTTACCGCCCCGCCCCGGCCCTTCAGCGGGTTTTCCAACGGTATGGGCTGGAGTTCCAGGCCACCGAGCGGTTTTGGTTGGGCCTAAACCTCAAAGCCCACACCTACACTGCCGACTTTATGGACCTGCGCCTGGGCTGGCGTTGGTAACGGCAGATCGATAATACGGTTGGGCAAGTAGGCAAATACGCCAAAAACCGTATAATTGCACAATAATTGCCTCGGTTTAGGTAAATTGATCATCGTTACTAGCGACGCTAGCCATTGGACAACTATTATCGCAAAATTCAGTCGGAGGCCATCATCATGTCGTATAAAGGCGCGGCCACGGCCAGCCTGCTCAACAGCATGATCGACGTGGCCCAAACCCGCCTCAGCCTGCTTACCGAGCAAGGCCAGGTAAAAAAGCGGGTGTTCTCTATTTTGGTAGAATTGTTGCAAAACATCTACCACCATTTTCAAGATACCAGCTACTTGAGCATGCAGGAGGACGATGCCATTATTTTTGTGCTGGCCCGCGATCCAAACGGCTATCACGTTTCCACCGGCAACTACGTGAGCAACTCCGAGGTACCTCGTTTACAAGCCAAACTCGACACCGTGAACCAGGCCACCGCCGATGAACTTCGCGCTCGTTACCAGCAAGTTCTCAATAACGGGACCCTCACGCAAAAAAGCGCTGGCCTGGGTTTCTTGGACATGGCCCGTAAATCGGGCAACAAGTTGGAATATGAGTTTAAACCTTACGATCACCAATTCTCTTTCTTCAGCCTCACTGTCCACATCACTGCCCCTCAACCCTAAGGTAAAAGCGGATCTATTTTATGACCAACAATTACTACCTAGCCGAAACCAACAAAACCCCGCAACTCAACTTTGACGGGCAATCTGGCCATTTTGTGATGGCCGGCCGCTCCATCCCGGAAAATTCCATCGAGTTTTACCAACCGCTTTTCAACTGGCTGGACCATTACTCAACCGCCCCCCAACCCCGCACGGTTTTCGATATCAAATTGGAATATTTCAATACCAGTTCGTCTAAATGTTTGGTGGAGATATTCCGCCGGTTAGAGAAACTACCGCCACAGTCGGTCGTGATCAACTGGTACTACGAACCCGACGACGAAGACATGCTCGATAGCGGGGGCGACTTCAAAAACATCGTGGCGATCCCCATCAACATGATTGCAATTCAATAGCCCAACACTACTGGCATCGCCACCGGTGCTGTTAGGTTCCAAAAACATTATCTGCCCCGGCTGGGTTATTTTCACGTGCTAGTAACCGTAGGCCCATTTTTTATTGTGGGGCTTTTTGCCATCCACCCATCCATCATGATAACCATCCCCCATGACTGAGAGCGAACTGAAGGCCATCGTGGCCCTGCTGGACGACGACGACCGGGAGGTGCGCCAGCACATCGAGGAGAAGATATTTTCCTTAGGCCCTAGCATGATCCCCTATTTGGAGGAGCAGTGGCAAGCCAGCCAGTTTGATGCCAAGCTACAAAAACGGATTGAAGACCTAGTGCATCAACTTCAATACCGGTTGGTGGGCCAAAACCTTACCCAATGGAAAGCCGAGGGCGGCGAGGACCTGCTGCGCGGCATGTGGATCGTGGCCAACTACCAGTACCCCGATCTGTCGTTCGAGGAGCTTAACGCCCGGATGCAGCAGTTGTTTTTCGAGGCCTGGCTCGACTTCAAGCCCGACTTGCGGCCTTCTGACCAAATTAGACTGTTGAATGATATTTTTTACAACAAGCTGAAGTTCAAGGCCAACACCACCAATTTCCATGCGGTGGGCAATTCGCTCATCAACACTTTGCTAGAAACCCGCCGGGGCAACCCCATTGGCCTCTGCGTCATTTACCTGCTGATGGCCCGGCGTTTTGACCTGCCCATCTACGGGGTCAACTTGCCCAATTTGTTCATCCTCACCTACCAAACGCCCGATGTCCAGTTTTACATCAACGCCTTTAACCGGGGGTTGATTTTTAACCGGAAAGACATCGACAACTACCTGCTGCAACTGAACCTGAACCCCAGCCCCACGTTTTACAACCCTTGTTCGCACCTCGACATTGTGCGGCGGGTGCTGCGCAATCTCTCGCTTTCTTACGAGAAAATCGGGGAACCGGACAAGGTGGAAGAGGTAAAGGGCCTACTGCGCCTCATTAGCGACGGCGAGGATAACTAAGCGGTTACACGCCGCCCCGGTCGCGCAAAATCTGTTTTACTTCGGCAATGCGCTGGCCATCGGCCACGAAGCGCGTATGCTCGGGCATGGGCACGCACCCGCCGCCCATGAGGGCCTGGGGGTTATGGTGGCGCATGGCACTGGGCCGCTGCATCCGGGCCGAGAGGTGGAACTCCGTAGCCCCGGTATCGCGCCAGAGCTTGCCCACCAGCCGCTCGTTGACCCCACCGCCCGGCATCACGATGAGCCGCCCGGCGGCCAGTTCCACCATTTGCTTAAGCAGGGGGCGGCCTTCGTAAGCGGTGCGCTGCTGGCCCGAGCTGAGCACCCGGTGGCAGCCCAAAGCGATGAGGCTTTCCAACTCCGCCAGCGGGTCAACCACCCAGTCGAATGCCCGGTGGAAGGTGAACGGCAACGGAGCCGCCTCGGCCACCAGTTCGGCGGTGCGGGCGGTGTCCACCTGGCCATCGGCGGTGAGCACCCCGGCCACAATGCCGTTGGCCCCCATTTGCTTGGCCACTTGGATATCGTGGCGCATCAGGCGGATTTCCTCGGCGGAATACACAAAATCGCCGCCCCGGGGGCGCACGATCACGAACAGGTCCAAGTCTAAATGCGCCCGGGCCACGGCCAAAAAGCCCGCGCTGGGGGTAGTGCCACCCTCGAACAACCCCGCGCATAGCTCCAGGCGGTCGGCCCCGGCTTGCGCCGCCGTAAACGCCGACTCGAGCGAGTCAACGGCCACTTCGAGCTTTAAATCCACGGGCGGGGCGAGCATAACAAGGGGTTAAGACGCGCAAAAGTAACGCCCCTGCCGCGAAATGTGGAACCAGCCGGGGCCTTGGGGCGGCCTTATCCCCCTCGAGCCGCCCGGCCCTTGGGTTTGCCAGTGGGCCACGGGGGCGGGCGCAAAGTCCACGCCTCGGGCCGAGATTACGTAACAACCCACCAGCCCGCCCCCGTGGCGAATGAGCTTGGGGAGCGAGCTGATGCGGCTGGCCAGGGGACGGCTGGAAATGGCGAGTTGAGCGAAAACTCGGAGCCAAACTCAGCCAAGATCGAATATGGAGGCGGTCTTTAAAAATACCCCCGATTGCCCAAAGTAAGTTTAACTTGATCGTTATAGCTGGTAACGAACTTGAGGTGAGGCGCTTGCACCTAGCGGGCGCTGCCCCGTTGAAACTGCGAAGTGGGCACATTTACTGGGGCCTGCCCTTCGGCCCAAAGCATTGCTCGGCTGGCACTTTAAACCACCGCCAATTAAGGAACTAACCCCCAAGCCCTTAATCGGGGATGGTTGGAGCGTAGCCAACTGATATGGGTAATTTGAGCCTGGCTGTGGTGCCACCGTCTATAAAACTGGCTAGGCGCCAGCCGCCGTCTGTCCAGTGGGTACAGAAACGACTTTGAACTGTGGGTGGGCACGGCCCGGCAAACCAAGCCCAAAGCCAGGCGATGAATAAGTAAGTAAAAGTTGTTTTCATGCATTAACAGGGGGAAAGTCGGACTTGGGGCTTTGCGGGCAAAAAATGGCCACCCGCCCACCCCGCCATCTTGAAAGATGCCGATGATCTGCGAACGTCATTTTTTAGAATGACGATAAAATTAGCAAACGATGAGCAGCCCTGCCCCAAGCGAAGCTACGCACCGCTCAAAGGCAACAAAACAGAAGGGACTGTTTTTCAAGCTAATTTGAATAAGACCACGAAAATGGAGGGAGAGTGTAGCTTTTTAATCGATAGGCAAAAAGTTTTGGGTTGATTATTTAATTGACAGTTAGATAACGCAAATCTGGTAAACAAGGTTGTGTTGTTACTAAAGTTTTTTATTTATTACTTAACAAGGTGTAGCCAGGTCGTTTTAAGCGCAGAAAAAAACCCGAAAAAAGCCATGAGCCATTCACCATCAAGTGATTGCAAAGAAGTGCTTTTTACAACTTTTGTTAGCTCACTACAAAAAGCGATCTAAGCCCTCCACTCCATCAAAAAATTGGCCCGATTAGGCGAGGCACGCCAACCACCTATCGACCCTGGCAAAAAACGCATGAATGAGAGTAAATGCCCCCAAATTAGCAGTTCGGGCGATCGAAACCCACCCTGCTATCTTACCAAAATCAAATAACGATTACGGGTTGCTGATAACCTAAATAATTGACAATCAAGTAGAAAAATCATTTAGTCATGCAATCATTAAGTCATTTTAGCCTCAGTCAAACTCTACCAAATAATAAAGGGCTTGATCGCGCTGGCCTTGCAGGCGGGCGCGGCCGTTGCGCACGGGCACCTGCCGGGGAGTGGGCAAACCGTCGTGGTCCAGCACGGTAATGCGGGGGCGGCCCGGCCGGTTAAACTTGAGGGCCAAGTCCACGGGTTCCAATAGCAGGGGCGGGCGGCCCACCGCCAGCAGGGTATCGCGGGCGGGGTTAAAGGCCATGCCGGTGTTTTGGCTGCGGGCCAGCACCGTAACCAGCCACTGGCGGGCCGTGGCCAGGGGCGCGGCCTGGTCGGTGGCGGTAACCAGCACCACCGCAAACGGGGTGGCCAGTTCCAGTTCTACCTCGGCAAAGGCTTGGGGCCGCCCCTGGGCAAAACCCACCACCGCCTTTGTAAAGGGCGTGTTGGCCGTAACATAAGGCCGCTCGCCGTAGTGCCAGGCCAGTTGGCCGGTGTTGGAGCGGATTATTTTGGCGGTTTCATCGATGAGGGTGGTCAGTTGGGGGCTTTGCTCGCTGCCCGCCTGGTTGCCAAACGCCACCACGTTGCGGCCCGCCGCCAAGGTGCGCGGCGAAACCTCGCCCTCGATACTTTTTACATCGTAGCCCTGCACCACTCGTTCGGTAAAGCCCACGCGGCCCTGGGCCAGGCTGTCGAGGTTTACCCGCCGAGTGGCCAAGGTCGCCCCTTCGGTAATTTCGCCCCGGTACACCAGGCGGGCCAGGGCCGGGTACAACCCGATCTGGCTGGGCGAGTCGGCGTTGTAGATGTTGCCGCCGGGCAGGGCCAGGCCGGGCGTGAACCCCGGCCAATTGGCGGAAAAGTGGAACGAAGCGTCCCAACCTTGCAGGCCCATGCCGTACAGGGCCATCAGGGGCGGGGCCTCGGCGGTGTACTCATTGGGGATCAGGCTCATCCATTCCGAAAACGCAAAGGGCCGGTCCGCCACCTGTTGTAAACTAGTGCTCAACAGCCCACTGCCCGGCTGGGCCAGCATCGGCGCGCTTTGGAACCGCCCCGGCTTAAGGGTGTGGCCGCCGCCGCCGCCGTAATAATTGTGGCGGTCGATGATCCCGACCTGGTAGTCGGCATGGAGGTTAAAAAAGTGGCTAGGCCCTGACCCCGCCTGCCAACAAGACCCCACAATGAGGCCCCGGTAACCCGTGGCCCGGATGGCTTTGGCAAACCGGGCGTAAAACTCGGCTTGGGTTTGGTAGAGGAACGCTATTTTATCCAAAATATGGCGGCGCATAGGCCGGTTTTCTTTCAGGGCCGTTTCGTACTCCCAGCCAAACAGGCCGTGGTTAGGGGCAGGCGACACCTCGCCCGCCGCCAGGCCCTCGCCTGCGGGCAGGTGCTCGGCTCCCCAGGCGGCGCGCAGGGCGGCATCGTTGGGGTAGCGGCGGGCCAGCCAGGCGGCAAACTGCCTCCCCAGCAGGCGGCGGTAAGTAGGGGCCTGTTTCAGGCTCTCGCCAATGGCCGACCAGAAAATATTGTCCTCGTTTTGTAGTTCCACAAACGCCAGTGCGGGGTCATCGGCGTAGCGCAGGCCCGTGGCCTGGTTGCGGTGGTTGAGCATGTTCACGGTCAGTTCAATGCTAAGCTCCTGCAAATCAGGGGCAAAATTGACCAGGCTCGAGGTAGTGCCGTTGAGGTGCGCCCAGGGGTACTTGAGGTTGCGGACTTCCGAATAGGCCAGCAGGCGGCTACTATCGGCGGGGGCTACCCGGTGGCCATAAATGTGCGACCAGCCATAGTAAATGCCCCGCTGGCGCAATTGGGTCTGGAAATAATCGAAACGTTCCCAAAAAAACTGGTTCATCACGGTGGAGCTATCGCCTTGGCGTTGGTGCCAGGTCATTTTGTGAAACCGCACCGCGTTGATCCCGTACTTGGCCCAATAGTTGACCAGGCTGTCGGCCCGGGCGGCGGGCGGGTAGCAGGCCCGATCCCCGATGTTCACCCCCCAAAACTTCACCGGCGTACCGTTCTCAAACACGATCCGGTCGGCCTGCATTTGGGCAAAGCCGTGCTGGCCGGCCGGGCGGGGTAGCCAATGGGCCAAGCCGATGGCCCCCGGCCGGAAATCGTTTTTCGGGCTAAAGGCGAACCAACCCGTTTGGGGGTCGGGGTTTTGGGCCAGGACAGCGGCGGGCAACAACGTTAACCCGCAAAGCCAGAGACGCTTAAAGTCAAACATGAGGAGGATTTTTAGGTAAAGCGATTTGCGGAGATTTCTCCACCATTTTCCCGCCAGCCGATTTTCACCTGTCCCCTTTTTCCGCCCCACTTTCTCACCCGAGGTTTATTCCACCGTTTTCTCAAAACAAAAAGCGGTTCATCCCCAATTTTTCTTGGATGAAGAATAGTTAATAAAATAAACAATATGTTTTTTTTATTAACAAAAGATATTTTTTTACCTTAAAAACACAATAAATAACACTTACGTAATATTTCAAATCATTTTAAAGTAAAAATAAATGCTCCCAAAGCAACTTTTTTCATCTAACTCAGGTATAATTGCACATCGGAATGATATTTCATAGGATAAATAGGTAGTTTCATCGGGAAATCGCTCAATTTCGGCCGGAATTTTACTAACAGCGTAAAACATCGTTTAAATTTGCCCAACTGATAATTCATTCATTTTAACTCTTCAGATAATTGCCTAATGAACATTTTTAAGCTACTTTTTTATAAAAAAAGTCCGCTACGTGTACAAAGCCCTGATTTCGGTCAGCCCCTGGCCATGCCGCAGTCAGAAGTCTTCGATTTTGCCGAGTTCTATGATACCCTTTTCAACAACAAATACGTCCCTTACTCATCCTCCTCGGCGGGGATGCTCCTATACTGGCTGCTTAATAAGCCTATTCCGCCTACTCAACTGAAGGAGTTTATCCGTTTTTTGGCCAACCAACGCTGTTTTTACAGCAAGTCGCGCCAGGGGTACCTGAAGTACGACGACATTTTTACCCAAAACGCCAACGTGGAGAAAGAACTGTACCTGTTTTTGCAGCCCCTGGCCTTTGCCGAAGATGTAGAAGTACGCAAGCCGAGTTACCAATAATTGAAGCGCTACTTTACCGTTGCCAAACTTGGGTTGTCGCCCAAGGCTGCTTTGTATTGACTTTATTAAACTAAATAATCCCTCTGCTCTATATGTTCACGTTGCTATTGGCCCACGGGCCCGCCCCTGGCTAGCCGCCTCGCTACCCGGGGCCGCTCTTGAGGAGGGCATCCATCCCATCTGCTCAAATTCATTGCCGTACCCCAGGCCTGGCCGGATTAAGATAAAATTATACCCTGGCCCCTAGTTAGGTCTGCGGTTTTTTCAAACCTTTATCTGCCTCACCCACCATGTTCAACTACGTAAATTGGCTCAAAACCAAGGGCGAAATCCCGCTCATTAGCCGCCACCAAAGTCAGGCCCATCTTCTTAGCGAGGCCGTGCCCCGCCAAATTGACACCACCGCCTTGCTAGCCGAAGTGTTGGCCCTGGCCCTTCCCCACGACCGGCGACTGGCCCTGGCCAGCAACCTCCAAAACCTGCTACGGGCCAAGCGGCTCCCCGAAGTGCGGCAGCTATTGGCCTACCTGGCCGCCCACCAGTTGCTGGCACGCCAGGGGCAGGCCCTGGGCCCCACCGACCTGCTGGGCCACCAACGCAACCCCACGGCTTTTGTGTTGGAGGTTTACGCCTTGTGCCACGAGCTACAACAGGGGCGCGTACACGTGGCCGCCCGCCCGTGAGCCAGCCCAGCCGCCCGCCGAAAAAAATTTTCAAAAAAAATCGGCCCAACCGTGCAACCTTTTTGGCCAAGGCACAGTATAATTGAGTATTAATCGGATAAAAACCAAATTTGATCGGCTTTTTAATTAATTTCATCCGATTTTTGCAATCATTCTAACTAACTCAAACCTGCCCCACCAGCGGGCTAACCTTAAGCGACTAACAATTTTACTTACACCTCCGCCCAGGCTAGCCCGGCTAGCTTGGCCCTTTAAACCACTTAATCCTTCTCTTTTATGTTCGGCTTTTTTAAGAAAAAACCTTCCCCCGGTCTCACCATCCAGCACGTGGAGTTCGATTCTGGAACGGACACCCAAGCCACAACCAATTTGTTGGCCATGATTGCGCTCCAACCCAACGAAAGCCATCGGCGACAGACCTTTGCACTCTACCTACAAAACCTACTAAGGCAGAACCGCATCCCGGAAGCTAAATACGTTGTACGCTACCTGGTCGATAACCGGATGCTGGCCCGCAACGGGAAATACATTTCTCTAGCGGAATTATTCAAAAATCAGAATATACCCGCTGCCTTTTTTCTGGATATGGTAGAATTGGTGGACGATGCCAGTCACGGTAAAGTACTCGTATTGCCTTACCGGGCTAGCTAAAACCTTTATGTTATCCACTTGCAACAGTTGCACTTTGTCGCATGCGCAAGTGGGCTACCCGTCCCAATCGGGGCGGGTAGCTAAATCATCCACTTATCCCCAAAATTTCACTAAAACTTTAATCCATACCGCCATGCCTAACTTCATTAAAAAAATCTACAACAAAATCACGGGCCACCCTAGCCAGGGCCTAAACATCCAACAATTGGGCTTTGACACGGGCACGGCTACCACCGGAGCCACCAATGCGCTCAGCAGCATGTTCAGCGGGGGGTTTAACGGGGAACAATGGCGTCGGCAGCAGTTTAGCCGCTATGCCAGTCAGATGATTGACAGCAACGATCACGAGGGCCTCAAATATTTAGTGCGTTACTTGGTAGATAACCGGATGCTCCGGCGCGACGGAATGGTAATCCCATTGAGCCAGTTGTTTAGGTACCAAAGCAACCCAACAGGCTTCAAACTCGATATGATTGACCTAGTGGACGCCGTAGATAACCGCGAAGTTACTATCTACCCAATGGGAGCTAATTAAGGCAAGCTACTGGCTAAGCATAACAATTTACCACCGGTGATTTTACCGCCGCAGCGGGTCAGTTTTGAGAAACTGGCCCCACCTGTAAGTCCGCTCCGTAAAACTCGCCGCCGTGAGATCGGTTTCTTTAAACCGACCCCAGGCCAGGGTGAAACTTAAATTGGCAATTCCCCCTCATTTTTCACTTCAACGTACTTTAAAATCATGGGTATCAAAGAATTTTTCAAGAAGGTAAAGCACAAGTTTTCCCACGGGCCTAGCTCGGTGGGCGGCAGCAACCAAAATGTGATCGGCTACTTCGATCTGTACGACATGTTAAGTCAACAGTTTGCTTTCCAGGATGGTAATATGGCCGATTTGTTAGTGTTGGAGCGGTGTCGCCAGGCTTCCGCCAGTGACCGCTCCGACGCGCTGGGAAATTGCTTGGTGATGGGCACCACCCAGGGCAACTTCCGTACCCGAGGCAACTGGATCATTGCCCAACTCAATGCCAACAAAATTAAAATTTTAAGGGGCGTTTCTGACAGCGATCTTCTCTTGGCCAAGCAAAACATACAGCAATCCCCACAAGGAATAATAGATTTTGGTCAGGATATGCAAATGGGAGCCTATGTTTGGAACCCTTGAGGGGCTAGTGGCTGCTCCCTGGCCATAGTAGGCCCCATTCTGTGTGGCCTAAAAAGTAAATTCATATCTAATATTAAACCATTCAATCCATCATCTCATGTTTTCGATCAAACAAAAGTTAGCGTCCATCTACGAAAAGACCATCAATAAAATCCAGGGCGAGGAAACCTACATTAGCAGCCCCGAAGGTTTCTATGAAGACATGGACCGCCGCTTGGCCGCCCAGGGATTGAGTGCTCGCTTGTTAAGCTCTTCGGTGGCTGGCTTATTGCAACAAATAATCAAGGATGATCAATATCCCACTACTTTTATTAGCGGATACATCGATTACTTGAGCAGAAATGGACGTATTTTAAAGTATTCGAGCGAAATAAAAGTAATGTATAATCCAGTGAGGGGACAGGGCGATGAAAAAACTCGGCTCATCGCTTTCCTGGATAAGGTTCTTGGGTATCCATCTGCTCCCGAGTTCTTACTTGTCTCCAGGAGTTACAAGTAAGCGTTCAACCCTTAGTTGCAAACGCCCGCTTGGCACCATGTTGCCAAGCGGGCGTTTTGGGTTGTAAACAAAAATGAGAACTTAAAACTGCTCCACCCCGTGTTCGTAGATGCTTTGCTCCACCACGGTGCCGCTCTCGATCACGGCCCGGCCAAAGCAGTTTTGGGTGCGGTCTTGGCAGTAGGCCACTTGGTCTTGCAGGCGGTAAATGAGGCCAATGTTGCGGGCGTACACTTCCAGCCGTTTGTCTTTGTCCACCAGGCTGGAGTCGTTGCTTTGCAGCACGGTGGCGGTTTCGGTATAACTGCGGCCATCGAAACGGTAGGCGCGGTTCAGGTCGGTGAGTTGGTACAGCTCGCGCCCCCGGTTGTTGAACAGGTTGCCGTCCCAGGTTTGGCCGCGCTGCAACGGGAAGTTGAGCCGCACGTAGGGCTGGTTGTCGTCCAGCCGGATGCCGAACCGCTCGTCGGCGCGCAGGGCGCTGTTGCCCACCACTTGCCAGTTTTGCCGCCCGTTGGCCCGGCGGTAGCGCACTAGCCGCCACAGTTGCTCCCCGGCGGCCCCGGTAAAGGTTTCGGTCAGCACTTCTTTTACTTGGTAGGTGGTAATTTGCGGGGGCCGGTTCAACTGGTAACTGGTTTCGCGCACGTTGTAGGCCACGTAGCGGCCGCGCGCGAGCGGGAAATAGTCGCGCCCAAAGTCCAGCCCTTCCAAAGGCTCGATCTGGCTGGAGGTACAAGCCCCCAACGCCGCCAGGCCAAGCAGGGCGGCCCAAGTAAATAAACGTTTCATGTTGCTTTTTGCTACCAAAGGATAATAACGTTTTAATTCAAGTAAGTTTGCCCAAAAAACGGGATCGTCTGTTTTAGTGTATTCAAAACCAAATGCTTATGTTGGTCAGGATAGTTCGCATGACCTTCCGGCCCGATGCCGTGGCCGCTTTTTTGGAAATCTTCCGGTCAAGCAAAGACAAAATCCGTGCCTTTGAGGGCTGCCAGCACCTAGAACTGCTCCGCGACCTAGACCAGCCCACGGTTTTTATCACCCACAGCCACTGGACCGGCCCCGAGGCGTTGGAAAAATACCGCCAAAGTGCGTTGTTCCAACAAACCTGGGCGGCCACCAAACTGCTGTTTGCCGACCGGCCCCTGGCCTTTAGCGGCCAGCAGGTGCCCACGCCCTAGCGGGCGGGCTGATCCGTTCAAAAATGTTTCTCGCAAAGCCGCTAAGACGCAAAGCTGGTTTTGGGCTTTTGACCGGGCCAAGCGTGCTAAAAATGGCCTATTACTAGCCGCTAAAAGTAGAAGGGATCACCCCTGCCCTAGCGCACGGGCCGGGTTGGCTTTCCCAAGCGGGCGGCGTACCTTTGGCCGAGCCATTGCCCGGCCCTGCCATGCCCGAAAACGCCCTTGTTAGCCCCGCCACCCAATTTGGCCTGCCCCAAGCAGACCAGTTGCCCATTGGCCTGGTGCTGGCCGACCCCCAGGCCCCGGCCTTTTGGCACTACGTAAACCCGGAGTTTGCCCGCTTGGTCGGTTGCCCGCCCGACGAACTGGTGGGCCAGCCCGCCGCCGTGCAAAGGCTCAACTTTATCCGGGGCACCACCAACGCCTACGACCTGGCCTTTACCAACCGCCAAGGCCGCCTGGTGTATTGCAAGCTCAAAACCGCTTACCACGCTTGGCAAGGCCAAACCTACTGGCTGGGCTACTACACCGATGTGAGCCAAAAGGTGCGGGCCATTTACAACCTGGCCGAGTGCGAGCGGGTGCTGCGCGAAACCCAGGCAGCGGCCAAAATCGGTTCCATTAGCTTGGACTTTGGCACCGGCCGCTTCGAGTGGACCGAGGAGGCCTTCCGCATCTTTGGCATCTTGCCCAATAGCAAAACCCCCAGCGCCAAGGTGTTTTTCGATAGCATCCACCCCGACGACCGGCCGGGGGTGCTGGCGCAGATTGAAGTGGCGATCCAGCGGGAAACCCCCCTGCACCTGCACTACCGCATTGTGCTGCCCAACCAGCAAGTGCGGTACTTGGAGCTGGCCGCCCGGCCCGCCGCCCAGCCCCGGCGGTTTGTGGGCACGGTACACCAGGTCGACTCGCCCGCCGCCCCCCTCTCCGACCAGCAGTTGGAGATCAAACGGCTGGAAAGCCTCGTCCACCAAGCCACCGAGGCCATGGTGGTGCTGGATCCGCTTACCGCCCAGGTCATTTTTTGGAGCCACGGGGCCGAGCAGCTTTACGGCCGCTCCACCGAAGAGGCCCTTGGCCAACGTTGGGACCAGCTATTACCCGGCACGTATCACCCTAGCCCCAGCTTCGAGGCTTTTTTTGCCGAACTGATGGAGACTGGCTACTGGCAAGGCGAGCTGCGGCAAACCAACCACGATAACCGACCGCTGGTAGTGGACGTTACCTTTCGGGTGGTGCCCGCGCCCACGGGGCACGCGCCGGAGGTGCTGGTGTTTTGCACCAACAAAACGCCTTACGCCAGTGCCGAAGAAGAAGCCTCCAAGCTGGAACGCACGCTCCAACTCATTTCGGACAATATTCCCGGCTGGATGTTTTTTGTGGATAAAAACCTGACCGTGATCGGCTGTAACCGCATTTTTGCCGAAACCTTGGGCGGCCAAATCTCCGATTTTATTGACAAACCAGTGCAGGGCCTGCCCCTTTCCGGCGAGTTTTTGACCCATTTCGAGGCCCAGGCCCGCAAAATCACCCAGGCTAACGCTGGGCTGCTACAATACTCGGCCCAGGCCCACAGCCAGGGGCGCACCTACTGGCTGGACCTCAAAGTGGCCCCCATGCGCGACCGCACCGGCCAGCTCATGGGCGTACTGGCCACCGCCGACGACGTAACCGAGGAACGCCGCATGGCCGAGCAACTGCGCGAGCAGGAGCGCGAGCAGGAGCGGGTGCGCTCACTAGCCATCGTAAAAGGCCAAGAAGAAGAGCGCGAGCGGGTGGCCCGCGAACTCCACGACGGGGTGGGCCAAATGCTCTCGGCGGTGCAAATGAAGCTGCGCTACCTGGCCAACCACACCGACGCGCCCGGCCAACAACTGCAAACCGATTTTGAACAGGCCGAAAAATTGGCCCAGGATGCCAACCAGGAGATCCGCCGCATTTCGCGCAACCTGATGCCCAGCGTGCTCAGCGACTTTGGCCTGGCCGAGGCCCTGGAAAACTTGGCCCACACTACCGAGACCAGCACCGGCATCGATGTCGATTTTTTTGGGGACTTGGGCGGCCGCCGTTTCAGCCCCGAGACCGAGGTGGCCGTGTACCGCATTGCCCAAGAGGCGATCAACAACGTGCAGAAATACAGCCAGGCCAAGCATTTAATGATTGAGCTATCGGCCAGTGCCGGGCAGTTGCAGTTGATCATCGAGGACAACGGCCAGGGTTTCGACCTGGAAAAAATCCGCCGGGGCAACGGCCTCAGTAATTTGCAACATCGCGCCCGGCTGCTCAACGGCCAGGTGATCATCCGCACGGCCCCGGGCCAGGGCACGCGCATTACTACCCTGCTGCCCGTACCTGAGTTGGAAGCCCCCCCCGCCCCGGTGGGGTGATCCGTTTAAAAGTGTTTCTCGCCAAGCCGCAAAGTCGCCAAGGTGGTTTTGCGCCTTTAACCGTGCCCAGCTTGGCACAAATGGCCTATTCCGAGCCGCCAAAAATAGAGGGGACAAGCCCCGCCTGCCCCGGTGGGTTAATCTTTTTTAATTGTCAGATAATCAGCCGCTTGAACGTCCAACATCACCTGGGCGTGGGGCAGAGTTTGCAAAATGCTGGCCGGTAACGCCTCGCCTACCGGGCCGTGGAGGGCTTGTTGCACCACCGGGGCCTTGCCCAGGCCCGCCGCCATTAAAATGGGCAACCGGGCCTGGGCAAAATGGCCTAAGCCCAGCGTAACGCCCTGGGTAAGGGCGGTGGGCCGGGAAAAGTACTTCTGCCCCACCGTTACGGTGGTGGGGTGCAGTTCGCTCACGTGGGCCCTTGCCCCAAACGGCGTGCCCGGCTCGTTAAGGCCGATGTGGCCGTTCATCCCCAGGCCCACCAGCATCAAGTCTAGCCCGCCGCGCTGGTCCAGCCAGTGGTTCATGGCGGCACACTCGACCGCCAGGTCGGGGGCCTGGGCGTTCAAAAACCGGGTGGCCACGGGCGGCCAGTGCCTAAACAGGTGCTGTTGCAGCACAAACTGGCACGAGCCTTCGTCGGTGGGGCCTAGGCCCGCCCACTCGTCCAGCCCCACCCAAGTAGCCTGGGTGGGTTCCAACCGCCCGGCCTGGGCATCGGCCGCCAGGCAGGCGAACACGCCCACGGGGGTGTCGCCGCTGGGCAGGCAAATGATGGCACCGGGCTTGGTGGCCACGGTTTGGCCAACCAGGTCGGCCACGGCCCGGCATGATTTAATGATTTAATGATTTAATGATTTAATGATTTAATGATTTAATGATTTAATGATTTAATGATTTAATGATTTAATGATTTAATGATTTTTACATTTTAATTGTCAATTATTTATAGCACCTGGAACCTGCAGCCGCTGTTTGACTTTGGCGGTAAGCCTTGGCAAGTTAACCAGGAAACGGCCGGGAAGAAAGTTTGTTTCGCCGGGGGTGGGGCTGATCCGTTCAAAAATGTTTCTCGCAAAAACGCAAAGTCGCCAAGGTGGTTGGGGGCTTTTGACCGCGCCAAGCCCAGCTTCTCGGGGGTTCGGGGCACGGGCCGTTCAAAAGTGTTTCTCGCCAAGACACAAAGCCGCCAAGGTGGTTTTGGGCTTTTAACCGTGCCAAGCTGGGTACAAATGGTTTTCGCCAAGCCGTCAAAAATAGAAGGGAACGGCCCTGGCCGGGGCACCGGGGGCGGGCCGCGCCGCTGACCGGAAGGCGCGACGGGAGGAGCGGTGCCTGGGCGGGGGGCCAGCCGGGCCTGGCCCCGCCGGCCGGGTTGGCCCCCCGCCCAGGCACGGACGCTTACGCATACCCTGGAGGGCAGCGCACCGCCGTAAACAATGGAAACGATGGGTTGCCGCGCCCTAAAAAGACGTTATTTATACCCTTCCAGCACGTCCACGGCCTGCTCGCAGGTGAGGGCGGGGGTTACGTGCTGGAGGGCCTGCACCATGTGCTGGTGGGCCTCGGGGCTAAAGGCGGCGCAGCCGTCGGTGAGGAGCACGGTTTGGTAGCCGTAGTTTTGGGCGTCGCGCAGGGTGGCGGCCACCCCGCTGTTGGTAACTACGCCGCCGATGACCAGGGTGCTAATGCCGCTGGCCCGCAGCACGTGGTCCAAAAACGATTGATAAAAGGCCGACGGGGCGATTTTGTCGATCTGGAAATCGGCGGGGGCCAATTCCTCCACCAGGCGGTGGCCAAAGCTGCCGGGGGCAAAGTCGCCCTTGGCCAAAAAGGGGCGGGCCTGGCGCAAACTGGGGCTGATGAGCGGCTCGCCGTCGCGGCCGGGCAGCAGGGTAAAGTGGGTGCTCACCACCCACCCGCCCGCCCGGCGCAGGGCCGCCGCCACCTGGGCCAGGCGGTCCAGCAGTTCGGGGCCTTCGGGCACGGCCAGGCCCGCCCGGGGGTAGGCCCCTTTTTTGAAGAAGAAATCGTTTTGCAGGTCCACCAACAACAGGGCCGTGCTTAGGGGCGAAAAATCAGGATAAAACATGGCCAGGGTAGTTAAATTATGTTAGCCAAAAGCCGGGGTGCGGGCCGGGCAGGCTAATTTCGTGGCCCGGACGTGCCCCTGCACCTGGCAAATTTACACGGCCGGGCCGGGTTTAAAAGCCGCCCCGGCAAAATGGGCCGCCACCTACCTTTGCAAAACCCGCATGTTGCTCAAAGCCGACAATTTGATTAAAAAGTACAAAGCCCGCACCGTGGTCAACGACGTGTCGGTGCAGGTGAGCCAGGGCGAGATTGTGGGCTTGCTGGGGCCAAACGGGGCCGGTAAAACCACCACGTTTTACATGATCGTGGGCTTGATCAAACCCAACGCCGGGCAAATTTACCTCGACCAAGAAGACATTACCCCCCTGCCCATGTACCGCCGGGCCAGGCGCGGGGTGGGCTACCTGGCCCAAGAAGCCTCCGTGTTTAGGCAACTCACGGTGGAAGAAAACATTTTGGCCCCCCTGCAAATGACCTCGCTGAGCAAGGCCGAGCAAAAAGAGCGGGTGGAAGTGTTACTCGAGGAATTTAGCCTCACCCGCGTGCGCAAGAGCCAGGGTAGCGTGCTGTCGGGCGGCGAGCGGCGGCGCACCGAAATCGCCCGGGCCTTGTCCGTATCGCCCAAGTTCATTTTGCTCGACGAGCCTTTTGCCGGCGTGGACCCCCTGGCCGTGGAAGAAATCCAGCACATCGTCTGGAAACTAAAGTCAAAAAACATCGGTATCCTCATCACCGACCACAACGTGGACGAAACCCTGTCCATCACCGACCGGGCGTACATCCTCACCCAGGGCAAAATCCTGGTGTCGGACAAGCCCGAAATCCTGGTCGAGAACGAACTGGTACGGGCCGCCTACCTGGGCCGCAAGTACGAGTTCAAACGCAAGTTTTTCGATTAACCTTCCCGGCCCATGCCCGGGCCGCTGGCCCCTCGTTTTCGTTTGAGGGCGCGGGGGCGGTTCGTTTCCATCGCCCACGGCGGTGCGCTGCCCTCCAGGGTATGCGTAAGCGTCCGTACCAGGGCGGGGGGCCAACCAGGCCGGCGGGGCCAGGCCCGGCTGGCCCCCCGCCCTGGCACCGCTCCTTCCGTCGCGCCTTCCGGTCAGCGGCGCGGCCCGGCCTTGGTGCCCCGGCCCGCCTGTCATTGCCAATGTTTAGCTACCTTGCCCGCCAAACCACTTAGCCATGCAACTCACCCGTTTTTCCCTCCAAATCGACGAGGCCCACCAAGTGGCCCAGGTGCGCTTTCACCGGCCCGACAAAGCCAATGCCATGGACCTGGCCGCTTGGGCCGAAATGCGCCAGCTCTTCGAGCACCTGCACGCGCACCCCCACGTGCGGGCCATCGTGCTCGCGGGCGAGGGCAAGCACTTCTGCGCCGGCATCGACCTGAGCCTGCTGGCCGACCTGCGGCAGCAAACCGCCCACCCCGATGCCGCCCGCGCCCGCGAGCGTCTGCGTCAATTTGTGTTGCAACTGCAAGCCCCCATCAACGCCCTGGAAAACTGCCGCCAGCCGGTCATCGCCGCCATCCACGGGGCCTGCGTGGGGGCGGGCCTCGACATCGCCAGTGCCTGCGACCTGCGCTACACCTGCCCCACGGCCACGTTCAGCATCAAAGAAGTGGAACTGGGCATGGTGGCCGACCTGGGCACGCTGCAACGGCTGCCCAAGCTCATGGCCCCCGGCCTGGTAGCCGAACTGGCCTTTACCGGCCGGGCCGTTGCCGGCAGCGAGGCCCCGGCCTGGGGGCTGGCCAACCACTGCCTACCAGACGAGGCCGCCCTGCTCCAGCACGCCACCCAACTGGCCCAGCAAGTGGCCGCCAAGTCGCCGCTGGCCGTGCGGGGCATCAAGCAAATGCTGCGCTACACCCGCGACCACTCCGTGCCCGACGGCCTGGACTACGTGGCCACCTGGAACGCCGCCCTGCTCGACTCCACCGACCTGCACGAGGCCCTGGCCGCCGCCCGCGAAAAACGCCCGCCGGTGTTCCCGCATAATTGAGGCCCGGCGGCCCGGTCAATTGGTTGTTAAACTTTGCAAAATGATTGATTAGTAGGCCACTGCGGCGGAAATTTGTATATTGATCCACCACAACTCACCGTTTTTATTGGGCTTTTCCATTCAGTAACTAACGGACCTAAATTTTCCCTGGCCCTGGGTTTCCGGGCCGTTTTCAAGTTAAACATCAACCATGAATTTGCTCACCAAGGCCGCCATGTGCGGGCTGTTCGGCGCACCGCTGCTGGTTAGCTGCCAAACCAACCCATCTTCCTCCGAAGAAGGTAAAGTACTGGTCTCGGGCCGGGTCCAGCACCCCCAACCCAAGGCCATGATCTACCTCGAGCGCATCGGCTGGGACAAAAAGGAGATCGTCGACTCGGCCTGTGCCGACGAGGCCGGGCTTTTCAAGTTCCAGGTGAGCCAGAACGCCCCGGCCATTTACGTGCTCAATTTTTACAACACCCAAAGCAATGAGCTCGTCATTGGCAATGCCAACCTCGAGGTGGAGGCAGACGGCCGCAATCCCTACGGCGCGTTCACGGTCAAAGGTTCAAAAGACAACGACTACCTGGCCGCCTACAAAAAATTGGTGGAAAATGTAAAACGGGGCAACGATAGCCTGCAAACCCTGGCCATGCAAGGCCACGACATGGCTTATTTGCAAAAAATCTATCACGAAATGCAAGCCCGCTCCACCCTGCAAATCAAGCAGATGATCGACGAGAGCGAGCCTTCCATTGTAACCGTGATGGTGGCGGGCCTGCTCAACACCGACCAAGAAATGCCCTACCTCCAAGGTGTACATAAACGTTTGGCCGAGGCTTACCCCGGCTCGGAATACGTGCAGCATTTTGGGGCCGAGCTCGATAAGTTGGCCCGCCTTGCCGTGGGCCAGCCCGCCCCTGACATTGAACTGCCCACCCCCGAGGGTAAAATGGTCAAACTTTCCTCGTTACGGGGCAAATACGTATTAGTCGATTTCTGGGCTTCGTGGTGCGGCCCCTGCCGTAAAGAAAACCCCAACGTGGTGCGCATGTACCGCCGGTTCAAAGACAAGGATTTCGAGATTTTCGGCGTTTCGTTGGACAAAGAGAAGAGCGCCTGGGAAGCCGCCATCCAGCAAGACGGCCTACCGTGGGTACACGTCTCCGACCTCAAATTCTGGAACTCCACCGTGGTGCCGCTTTACCGCATCGAGGGCATCCCGCTCACCATCCTCATCGACAAAGAAGGGGTGATCATCTCCAAAGCCCTGCGCGGCCAAGCCCTGGAGGATCGCCTCAACGAACTGCTCATGTAACACCAAAATGACGTAATGATCGCATAATTAAATGATTGTTCCATTTGACTATCAATCATTTACCTGAGAGAAAATTCGCGATCTCTATTCGATTTTGGCAAAACTCCGAAGATTTTCCAAACCTTCGGGGTTTTTGTTGACATGTCGGCTAAAGCAACAATCCCTAAGGGCTTTGGCAACCCTTAGGGATTTAACACGCTGTAAATCAATAAAGAAGGAAAATCATACACTCATTTACCCATCAGTTACGCACCCTTCCGAGGCGGGGCTAACGTTTTTAATGTATTTCCACAAGGCCCCGTTGGTAACTTTAAACGGCGGGGCCACCCAGGCCGCGCGGCGGCGGGCCAGCTCAGCCTCGTCCACCAGTACGTTTAACGCCCGGCCGGCCGCGTCGATCACGATGCGGTCGCCCGTGCGCACGTGGGCCAGCGGGCCGCCCACCTGGGCCTCCGGGGTAATGTGGCCCACCACAAAGCCGTGGGTGCCGCCCGAAAACCGACCGTCAGTGATGAGGGCCACTTGATCGCCGAGGCCTGCGCCCATGATGGCCGAAGTAGGTTTGAGCATTTCGGGCATGCCGGGGGCGCCCTTAGGCCCGCAGTAACGGATCACCACCACGTCGCCGGGCTGAATTTCCCGCTCGGCAATGCCCTGGTTGAGGGCCGCCTCGGAGTCGTACACGCGGGCGGTGCCTTCAAAACGCTCGCCTTCCTTGCCCGTGATTTTGGCCACCGCCCCGTCGGGGGCCAGGTTGCCGTACAAAATCTGGATGTGGCCCGTGGGCTTCAGCGGCTGGCTCAGCGGGCGCACAATTTCCTGCCCCGGTTGCAGCCCGGCCGAAGCGGCCAGGTTCTCGGCCACGGTGCGGCCCGTTACGGTGAGGCAGTGGCCGTGGATGAGGCCCTCGGCGTGGAGCATCTTCATAGCCCCCTGTACCCCGCCCACGTTGCAGAGGTCTTCCATAAAAAACTTGCCGCTGGGCTTCAGGTCGGCCAGGTAGGGCGTGCGGTCGCTGATCCGCTGGAAATCGGCCAGGGTGAGCTTTACGCCCGCCGCTTTGGCCATAGCCAACAAGTGCAGCACCGCGTTGGTGGAGCCGCCCAGGGCCATCACCATCGTAATGGCGTTCTCAAACGCCTCGAAGGTCATCAGGTCGCGGGGTTTCAAGTCTAGCTCTAAGGCGTGGAGCATGGCCGGGCCAATTTGGTCGCACTCGGCCTGTTTCATGGGGCTTACCGCCGGAAACGACGAACTGTTGGGCAAACTCAGCCCCAGGGCTTCAATGGCGGTGGCCATGGTGTTGGCGGTGTACATGCCCCCGCAGGCGCCCGCGCCGGGGATGGCGTTTTTGATCACACCGTGGTACTCTTCTTGGCTGATGGTGCCCGCTACCCGCTTGCCGTAGGCTTCAAACACGCTGATGATGTCCAGCTTTTTGCCTTTGTACTGCCCGTAGTCGTAGCGGCCGGAGTTGATGGTGCCGCCGTATACCACAATGGCCGGGCGGTTGAGCCGGGCCAGGGCGATCATGGCCCCAGGCATATTCTTATCGCAGCCCACCAGGGCTACGGTGCCGTCGTAGCATTGCCCGGCCACGGCGGTCTCGATTGAGTCGGCAATAAGGTCGCGGCTGGGTAGCGAGTAGCGCATCCAATCGGTGCCGTTGGTCATGCCGTCGCTGACCCCGATGGTATTGAACATGAGACCGATAAGCCGCTGGGTGGCATTGAGGCTGGCCTTGACCCGGCTGGCCAGGGCGTTGAGGTGCATGTTGCAGGTATTGCCCTCGAAACCGGTGCTGGCAATGCCCACTTGGGCCTTGGCCATGTCGTCGTCGGTGAGGCCGATGCCGTAGAGCATGGCCCGGGCGGCGGGCAGGTTGTCGTCTTGGGTAAAGGTGCGGCTGTATTTGTTGATAACCGTCATGATGGCAGGGTTTGCAAAAGGCAAAAAAGTGGAAAGGGGCCAAAAATAGGCCACAACGGGCGATTTTTTGGCGAGTCTTTGATGAAGGGCAGGGGTGATCCGTTCAAAATTGCTCGGCGGACGGGCAACCACAAGGGTTGCCCCTACGGCCGTCTGCCCGGGCAGGAAACATCACTTCTATCTCCCCAACTTTGAAAATCGACCTCTTACATATTAGGTTTGTGACCTGGCCAAATCCGGGATTTTCGTTCATAATCCGCCACCCTATCCAGCAGCACTGGCTCGCCCCAAAAGCCCATTCGCTTTTGGTCGTCCGTCGGGCAGGGGACGCAATCTCGACCTGACTACGGCTAATATGCAAGAGGTCTAATCAACAAAAAACGAAGCGCAGCCACCGCCGCCCCTCGCAAAAAAACCAGATGGTTGTTTACCCTACCATCAAACCGCAATTGGGCATTTCTACACTTGCAAATGATTGATTATCAAATAAAACAATCATTTAATCATGTAGTCATTTAATAATTAGATTAAAATCCTGATCGGGTCTTCCATCAATTGCTTAAAGGTTTGCAAAAACGCCGCTCCTAACGCCCCGTCCACTGAGCGATGGTCGCAGGCCAGCGTTACCTTCATCACGTTGCCCACTTTTAGTTGGCCGTCTTTACCCACCACGGGCACCTGCCTAATGGCCCCCACCGACATAATGCAGGAGTCCGGCTGGTTGATGATGGAGGTAAAAGTCTCGATACCAAACATCCCCAGGTTGGAGATGGTGAACGTGCTGCCCGACATTTCGGCCGGTTGCAGTTTCTTGTTCTTGGCTTTGGTGGCCAGTTCCTTCACCTCGGTCGAGATTTCGCTGAGCGACTTGCCGTCAGCAAAGCGCACCACGGGCACCAGCAGGCCGTCTTCAATGGCCACGGCCACCCCAATGTGGATGTGGTGGTTCACCCTAATTTTATCGCCCAACCAAGAGCTATTTACGTTGGGGTGCTTGCGCAGGGCCACCGCCGTAGCCTTGATCACCAGGTCGTTGAACGACAGCTTGACCGGGGCTACCTCGTTAAGGCTGGCGCGGTCTTCCACGGCCTTGTCCATATCAATCTCGATGGTGAGATAAATATGGGGGGCTCCAAACGCGCTTTCGCCCATACGCCGGGCAATGGTTTTGCGCATCTGGCTCACCGGCAGGTCGGTAAAACTTTCCTGGCCAGCCACCGCAGCGGGTAGAGCCACGGCCGGGGCAGCGGTTTTCTCGCTGGGTTTGGCGGTGGGCACAAAGGTCTCCACGTCGCGCTTAACCACGCGCCCACCTTCGCCCGTGCCCGGGATCTGGCTGATGTCCAGCCCTTTTTCCTTGGCCAGCATTTTGGCCAGCGGCGAGGCCACCACGCGCCCGCCCGTGGCGGCCGGGTTTACCTCCGGGGCCGGGCCGCCGGTTTGGGCGGCGGGGGCGGGGTTCACGGCCGGGGTATTCACCGGGGCCGGGTTGTTGCTGGCGGCCGGAGCGGCCTGGGGGCTGCCTTGGGTGAGCAGGGCTTGGTAGTTGGCCCCCGCCTCGCCAATAATGGCGATGATGCCGTCCACCGCCACCGACTGGCCGTCGCCTACGCCCACGTACAGCAGGGTGCCGTCTTCATAGTTTTCCAGTTCCATAGTGGCCTTGTCGGTTTCCACCTCGGCCAAAATATCGCCACTTTTCACTTTATCGCCTACCTTTTTAAGCCAGCGGGCAATTACGCCCTCGGTCATGGTGTCGCTCATCTTGGGCATGCGCACCACGGTGGCCTTGATGCTGCTTAAGTCCACGGCGGGGGCAGCTTGCACCTGGGCCGGGGCGTTGGTAGCCGGGGCCGATAGTTCAACGGCGGGCTTGGGGTTGGCCGCCCCGCTGAGCAGGCCGCTAATGTCTTCCCCGGCCTGGCCAATGATGGCGATGGTGCCGTCCACGGCCACCGGTTGGCCGTCGCCTACGGCGATGTGCAGCAGCGTGCCGTCTTCGTAGTTTTCCAGTTCCATGGTGGCCTTGTCGGTTTCCACTTCGGCCAAAATATCGCCACTTTTTACTTTGTCGCCCACCTTTTTGAGCCAGCGGGCGATCACGCCCTCGGTCATGGTGTCGCTCATTTTGGGCATTCGGATAATTTCCGCCATATCGTTATCGGGATTTTTGCGCGCTAAGTTGGTTGTAGGTATCGGGTGCCAAAAATAGGGCAAAGCCCGGCAAATGTGAAACCTTGGCGGCCAGAGAATGTGGGGGGTGGTGGCTACTGGGCAGGGCGGAAAATTCCCGACACCTGGCCTACTGGCCGCCTGCCCGTTACTTGGGCTTGGCCAAAAGCTAATGGGTAGCCGTTGATTTCAACCTTTTGGGGCTTGCCCCCGCGCGGGCACTCGGGTGCGGGGGAGGGCCGGGCGTTCACGCGCGGGGGCTGGGGTGCTCCAGGGTCCGGCATAGCCTGCCGTGCGGGGGCCGGGCGGGGGCCACCTGCCCACGGCTAAAGCCCCGGCAGCGGTTTTTTTGGCCCCCGCCCGGCCCCCGCACCGCTCCTTACGTCGCGCCTTGCGCCCCCCTAAGCCGGTTACCGCCTCGGCCGCCCGGTTAAACCCATTGGCGGGGCCGCCCCCACCTTTCCGCGCCCATATAACACCAAAACCAAATAGCGGTTGGATGTTTCATACCTTGTAAATAATTGACAATCAAATAGAATAATAATGCAATCATGCAATCATGCAATCATGCAATCATGCAATCATGCAATCATGCAATCATTTAGTCATTCTACTATAAACCCCTGCTACACCACTTGCCGCACCTGCTGGCCCAGGATGGCGAACACCGCATCGGAAGGGCGGGGGCGCAGGGCGGCCGTACCCGTAAACCGCCCAAAGGCGGGCAGCAACCCCTGTTTTTCGCCGAAGTAAAAGCAAGGCAACGAGACCGACTGGCCCCCGCGCCCCCGGAAGCGCACGGCCGGGTGCAGGTGCCCGCTAAGGCAGTACAGGTCGGGCGGCAACTCGGGGCGGGGCCGGGCGGGGCCAAGGTCAGGCTCAGGCTGGCCGCCCGCCAGGGGCACGTGGCTAAACACAAACGGTGGCTCCACCAGCCACTGGGGGCATACTTGCACGTCCAGGTCTTTGAACAAGGCATCGGGCAGGCGGTCGTGGTTACCTTTTACCAGCACCACTTGCAACTGGGGCCAGCGGCTCACCCAGTGGGCAAAGGCGTGCCAGTCGCTGTTCCAATCGCTGTGGAAAAGGTCGCCCAGGATCACAAGCCGCCGCACGGGCCAACTTTGCAGCAGCCCGTCCAAGGTGGCCAGGTCGGTTTGGTGTACCTGGGCGGGCACCGGAATGCCCGCCTTGCGGAAGTGCGCGGCTTTGCCCAGGTGCAAATCAGCCACGATGAGGGTACTTTTATCTTGCCAAAAAATGGCCTTTTCAGCAAGTAGGCACATTTGTTGTAAATGTAGCTGGTGGTAAACGTAACGATTGGTCATTTATTTGGCCTTCCACAAAATCAAAAGCTAAATTCATTCATTTTTACAACAAAGCATTTATGGCAAGGGGTTTACTTATGCTTTGCGGCGCGTTGATTGGCACCTCGGTGGCGGCTGGCCCGCGCCCAGTACGGCCCGAGCCGCCCGCCACGAAGCCTACAAGCTCGTTTTACAAAGTATTTGGCGGTAAAAACTACGATGCCACCGCCGACATTTGCCGCACCAAGGCAGGCGGCTACCTAATCACGGGCCGCACCAACTCGTTCGGCAATTCGGCGGACGATATGAACGTGAGCATCGTGAAGCTCGATGGCAGCGCCAACGTGGTTTGGGAGCAAAACCTGGGCGGCAAGGAAACCGACGAAGGGGTGAGCATTACCGAAACCCGCGATGGCGGGGCCTTGGTGGCAGCCACCAGCGACAGCTACGGCGGCGGCCCCGACATGAAGGACATTTGGATCATCAAACTCGATAAAGACGGCAAGAAGCAGTGGGACAAAGTACTGGGCGGCAACGAGAGCATCGACGAGGCCCGGGCCGTACTGCAACTAGAAGACGGCCACTTTATATTACTGGGCAACAGCACCAAAATGGCCACCGGCAAAAGCGACGCCGTACTGCTGAAACTTTCCGAAAAAGGCGAGTTGGTTTGGAAACGCAACTATGGCGTGGAACTGGGCAACGAAGAAGGCAACCAACTCCTGACCACCAAAGATGGCGGGTTTATCATTGCCGGCAACAAGGAAGTGCCCCCAAACAAGGTGTGGAACTTCTGGGTAGTGGCGGCCGACAAAGATGGCTTTAAAACCTGGGAGCAAACCTATGGCGGCAAGCAAAACGACCGGGCCAATTCAATCGCCGCCACGGCCGATGGCTACGTGCTGTGCGGCTACACCTATTCGTTTGCCGAAAGTAGCCACGATATTTGGGTGGTGAAAATCGATGCCAAGGGCCAAAAGCAGTGGGATAAAGTGTTGGGCGGCCCCAGCACCGACGAAGCCCAAGACGTGCTGGTAACCAAAGACGGCCAGATTTTGGTGGTGGGCTACACGGACATTTACGTGCCCAACAACGACGGCGAAAACACCAGCACCGACGGCAACGACGCCCTGGCCGTGATGTTTGACAACAGCGGTAAAGAACTGTGGAAGAAGCATTTTGGCGGCAAAGGGGCCCAACGGGTGTACAGCGCCGTGGAAGATGCCACCGGTAACCTGGTGCTGGCCGGTTTCGCCGACACCGAAACCACCGACCACCTGGTAGTGAAAATGACGAGCCGTGGCCAAATGAACGGTCAATGAGTCGTCAACTTACAGAAATTAAGTAATTGTAGATCAATATTTTAATTTGTTTTTCTCTTTGATTGAGAAGACAAAACCGGGTTGGTGCGATGAACACCAACCCGGTTTTATTTGTGATTTTCGCTCAATAGAGTTTTTGTGTGATGATAATGAGCATCTTAACTGAATTCAGAGGAAGCCCCTCACCGTCGGACGGCCAAAAGCGAATGAGCTTTTGGGGCGAGCCTTGTGGGCCGGGACGCAATTTTGAAGCGCGTAGGAGGTGGTGAACAAGAGGCCAATTTAAGTCAATATCTGATTTTCAATATGCAAAAACTCTAATAATTGAATTCACGGAAAAGTCTAATCCTGATTGCGGCAAGCAGGTTTACCAACGCTTGCAAACCAAGGGCGAAAATGCCGCCGCGCGGCAACCATACAGCCGATATGGCCTTTTACTGCACCAATTGATATTCTTCCAGCACGGTGGCCCCGCTCAAAATCTCTTGCAGGCGCAAGCGCCTATCGGAAAGTTCCAAGATGACCATACGCCGCTGGTTCCTGATACTGCTGCCTAGGCCGATGAGCAGGCTAGTCCGGTCGTCGGAGGGCCGCCAACTGGCCGAGGCCAGCAACTGGCCAGCCCCGGGGCAGCCTTGGCTCCCGGCATCGTTCAAAATCATGGTAACCGAAGCGGAGTCGGGCCGCTGCAACGAGAAGTTACGCTCCAGCCGGGCCGAGCAGTCGGTGTTCCGGGTATTGTTGATTTGCACGTAGTTGCGCCGCCACACTTTATTGCCCCGGCCCGAGAGGACGTTGGCGAACGGAACTTCCTCGATTTTAGTCTCAAAAGTAAAAACGGCCGCGCTAGTCGGGTCAAACAAAAATTCGGTTTTATTGCTCCAGTTGTTAAGTTGTCCGCTCTCGGCACTCACCACCAGGCTGATCCGGTTCGGCGGCACATCCTCAAACACGGCCAGGCCCGAGCGGTCGGTGGTGGCGGTGTAGCGCACGTTTTGGTCGGCCAGGAACTCCTCCCGGCTGTCGTAGAGGCGCACTGTAGCCCCGCTCACCGGTTGGTTGGTGATCCGGTTAAGCACCCGGACCCCGATCTGGATCCGAGGTTCGGGCACAGGCCGTACACAAGCGGCGAGGACGATCAGCCCCCCAATCCAAGCTAATTTCCTGAACATTAGTTGCCTCAGCATGGCCGTTCTTTTTTGATCTGCTGCAAAATTACGCCAACCTTGTCATATCTGGGCACTTAGTGGGCTTTGCAAGATTGAGGTAAGAATTTAACGAAATTAATGGGTTGACTTTGTTAAAGTGAAAATACTTACTTTACTTTGCTCCACTTAAAATTGTATTTAAGTTGTTTCACCCCTTATTTTGACCATCTAATAAGTTTATCTTCACTATTCCCTTTTGTTTTCACTCATGCGTAAGTTTAGCCGTTCGTTCGTACATTTTTTGATCTTGATGATCGGGTTTGGGTTCTTCGCCTCGTCGTGCATGCAGGCCAAGTGTGGCAGTACGGCCAAAAAGCGCAAAGCGGTGCGTTATTACAACAGCCTGCAATACCGCTAGTAAGGCGGCCCACCGGGCAGTAACGAATAACAACGATTGAGCTGACTGATGATGGTCGGCTTTTTTTGTTTGGGGACGGCCGTCTTGGCTAAGCCTGCCGCGAGGTTTATTTTAGTGGGCCAGGAAGCCCCGTTTACCTTTATGACCGAACAACACATTACCAAGGTTCTTGAAAAATACTTGCCCCCGGCGGCGGTGCCCCAGGTAGTGGCCTGGGTGGTCCATCACCAGGTACATTTGAAAATTACCCGGCGGCGGCGGAGCCTGCTGGGTACTTACCGCGCCCCGTTCAATGGCCACGGCCACCGCATCTCGATCAATGGCGACCTGAACCCGTTTGCGTTTTTGATCACCTTTACCCACGAACTGGCCCACTTAGTTAACTGGCTGCAACATGGCTCCGCCGTGGCCCCGCACGGGCCTAGCTGGCAGGCGGCGTTCCGGCAGTTGATGGGGCCGCTGCTGAGCTTGGGGGTGTTCCCGGCCGAGGTGCAGGCGGCTCTGGCCCGCTACTTGGCGCAGCCCGCCGCCGCCACTTGCCGCGACCAGGCCCTCTCGCGCGTGCTGAGCCAGTACGACAACCCGGCCAACGGGGCGGTGCATTTGGAAGACGTGGCCCCGAACGCCTGGTTTAAACTGGAAGACGGACGGGTGTTCCGCAAGGGCGATCGGCTGCGCAAGCACTTTCGGTGCGAGGAACATCCCACTGGGCGGTTATACCGCATTAACGCCCTGGCGCGGGTGTTACCGCTGGCCTCCGCCTAGCCGGGCTGGCGCGGGCCTTTCGGTTTTTTTACCATAGACCTCCCATTTCATATACTAGTTTCAAAATTGTGTTTCATCTGACTAGCTGACCAAGTGGGGCTAAGAAGATGCATTTTGAAGCATATCCCAAGTTCGCCCACCCTCTATAAAAAAAGCCAGCCCCAGAGCGGGCCGGCCATAGAAACAAATTTGAGCAGCTAAACCAAGCTAGCAAATCGTCTTAGAGAATAAAACGCTGATATACAACCCCTTCTCCTCAACCAACCATTAACCAACCCTCCCGGTTAGTAATAATTATTGAGCATCACGGGCATGATCAACATCAACACGTCCTCGTTTTGCTCGCTTTCGGCGGGGGTGAGCAGCCCGGCCCGGTTAGGCTCAGACAGTTTGAACACCACTTTGCTGGCGGCCAGGTTGTTAAGCCCATCGATGAGGAACTTGGCATTGAAGCCGATTTCCATGTCGTCGTCGGCCTGGAAATCGCAGGCTAGTTTTTCGTCGGCCTCGTTGGAGAAGTCGATGTCCTCGGCCGAAACGAGGAGCTCGCCCGCTTTGGCCAGCTTGAGGCGCACCTGGTTGGTGGACTTGTTGGCGTAAATGGCGATCCGGCGCAGCGAGCTGAGGAAGTCGGCCCGGTCGATCTCGAGCACCTTGTCGTTGTTTTGCGGGATCACGTACTCATAGTCAGGGAACCGCTCATCGATGAGCCGACACACCATAGTAATGTTAGCGTAGCTAAAAAAGGCGTTGGCTTTGTTGAACTGCATCCGCACGCTGGAGGAGGTATCGGTGGGCAAGCTGTTTTTGAGCAAAGTCAGGGCCTTGCGGGGCACAATGATGGCAATTTCCTTGTCCGAACGCACGTCGGTGCGGCGGTAGCGCACCAGCCGGTGGCTATCGGTGGACACAAAGGTGGCATCGCCCTCGCGCAGGTTCACGAACACGCCGTTCATGGCGGGCTTCATCTCGTCGGTGCTGGTAGCAAACAGGGTGTAAGCAATGGCCGAGGCGAGCACTTCGGCCGAGATTTCGATGGCCTCGGCGTTCTTCAGCTCGGGCACGCGGGGGAAATCGGTCGCGTTTTCGCCCGCCAACTTGTAGTGGCCGTTCTCCGAAATCACTTCAATGGCGTAAGTATTGAGGTCGATGCGGAAGGTTACGGGCTGCTCGGGCAGGTTGCGCAGGGTCTCGATGAGCATCTTGGCCGGAATGGCAATGCTCCCGTCTTCTTCGGCATCCACTTTCATCTCGGCCGTCATGGAGGTTTGCAGGTCCGAGGCCGATAGGGTGAGGGTGTTGTTCTTCACGTCAAACAGGAAGTTCTCTAGGATGGGAACCACCGGGTTACTGGCAATAACCCCGTTGAGGGCCGCCAGTTGTTTGAGCAAAGCCGACGAAGAGATAACGAATTTCATGGCGGTAAATGCTTGGGGAATGGTGTGGTTAAGCGGCAAAAATATAGTTTGTTGCCTATATGTGGCTGCTTTGGCGGGTTACTTGCCAAAATCCTTTTTGCGCACCAAAAACTTGGTAAAATATCGGGGGTCTAGCCCCACCACTTCGCCGGTGCGGGCCAGCACGCCGTAGAGCCGCTGGGGCGTTTGCGGATTGGCGTAAATGTTCAGTTGGGTGTCGCGCTGCTCGTTGATGTCCTGCCAGTGGATGGTGGCAAAGGGGGCTGCCTGCTTGAGCGAGTCGGCCAGGCCGGGGCGTTCCACGTAGGTTACTACTTCCACCCGGCGGTAGGCGTTTACGTAATTGTAGGTCATGGCACTGTCGAGCTGGGTAATGCCCTCAATCTGGTAAAAACCCTGGTGGGGGGTGATCACAAAGTCATCGGCGGGCTGGGCCGGGTACCGCAACTCCAACCGACGCAGCGAGTTAAAGTTGGAAGCCAGCACTACCTTGTCGCGCCACTCGGCGGCGGGCATTTGCAGGGCCTGGTACAACACCAGGTTTTGGCCGGGCAAAAACAGCACCATGGGCTGGTTGGCAAAGGGGCCGCTGGGGGCCAGGCCGTAGCTTTCCAGCCCCTGGCCGCCAAACTGGTAGCGTTGTTTGGGCTGCCCGTTGGCCAAAATCGTGAGTTGGTGGGCCGGGCCAGCCAGGGCCTTGGCCAGGCTGTCGCGCAGGCGGGCGGGGGCAGGCTTTTTCACTTCTACCTTCACCAAAATTTCCAGCAATTGGGCCACCAGGCGCCCGTCAGCGGGGTGGCGGCCGTTGATGAGCCAGCCCCGGCCCTGTTTGGTGAGCGTGTTGGGGCCTAACCCAATTTGGTCCACCCCGGCGGTGTCGGCGAGGGCAAAGGCCAAGGCTTCGCTGGGGCTGCCCGCACTGGGAGCACCCGGCCCGCTCAGGCTAAGCCAAGCAATGAGGCCCACTTGGGCGGCAATAACGCCCACCAGGAGCTTGATTTTGGGGGTCATGGCTTATTTGATGGCAAAATCAAAAAACTTTTCTTGTCCGATGTAGCCCGTGAGTTGGTCGCCCGCCTGCACGGCCGCCACCCCGGCCGGGGTGCCCGTAAAAATGATGTCGCCTTTTTTTAGGGTGAAAAACTGCGACACATACGCAATGATGGTGTCAAAATCGAACAACATATAACTGGTGTGCCCCGCTTGCCGCACCTGGCCGTTTACCTGGAGGCTAAAATCGAGCGCGCCCAGGTCCGGGTAGCGGGTTTTGGGCACAAACTGGCCCACCACGGCCGCCCCGTTGAACGCCTTGGCGATTTCCCAGGGCAGGCCCTTGGCCTTTTGCCTGGCTTGCAGGTCGCGGGCGGTAAAGTCGATGCCCAGGCCCACCTCGTCGTAGTACTTGGGGGCAAACTGGCGGTCGATGTACTTGCCCTCCTTGTTGATCTTAAGCAGCACTTCCACTTCGTGGTGCACATCCTTGGAAAAATCGGGCAAATAAAACGGCTCATTGTCTCTGAGCAGGGCGGTGTCGGGCTTCAGGAACACCACCGGGTCTTCGTTGCGCTCGTTTTTAAGTTCAGCGATGTGGTCGGCGTAGTTGCGGCCTATGCAGATGAATTTCATGGGGCAAGGTGATAAGACAAAAATATTTTTTTGGCCGGGCCAAGCGGTTGCAAAACCGGTTCAGTTGGCTGCCCGCGCCACTAGGGCTGGGCAAAAGTAAACAAAGCCTTTAAAACCTACACGGCCCCGGTACCCGGCTAGGTGGGGCCAACCCTGTGGAACCCTCCTGGTTGCACGCCCACCCGAACGGGCGAAAACTAAAATCGGATTTTTCTTACACAAGGCCCGCTTTGGCTTGACTTTCATCGTTATATGATTGTATAAAAACAAGTAAAAGACCCATCTTAACCGGGTTCGCGGAATTTAGCATACAAATTGTTATATTAACTAATGCTCCCCTTTTCACCTATTTTTATTAAGTGGTATTGAAGTCAAACAACCTCCATCATGCGAGTATTTACCATATATTGTTTGTTGCTTTGGGCCAGTGTTACGGTAGCCCAGGCCCAGAACGGAGGCTTGGATTATCTGCTCAAAGCCGAAGAGCTTAAAAAGAACAACAACCTCCGCGGTGCTATCGACGAGTACAACAAGGCCATTGCCGCCGACCCGGCTAACCCGGAGTACGTGTTCCGCAAGGGCCAGGCCTACGTGGTGCTCAAGGATGCGGACAACGCCATCCAGTGCTTCCAAAAAACGGTAGAACTGAAGAACGATTACCTGGGCGCGCACACCCGCCTGGCCAAATTGTTTGTGCTCAAGAACAAGGTAAACGATGCCATTGCCGCTTACGACAACGCTTTTAAACTGGAAGCCAACGCTAAGGAAAAAGCCGAGTACAAAATCAATATCATCAAGCTGTTGTATAAAGACGGCCGCTTTAAAGAAGCGACCAATCACATTAACGATGCCCTAGCCGCCGACCCCGGCAACTTGAACGCGCTGTATTACCACGCCAAGCTTAGCAACCAACAAGGTAAGCCCGACGAAGCCGTGAAAAGCATGCTCAAAGCCACGGGCAGCCTCACCAGTACCGACCCCAAGGAAACCGCGCGTTTCTATTTTGAACTGGGCTTGGGCCTGTACAACTCGGGCAAATACCCGGAAGCGAACGCTGCGTTTGCCAAGGCCAACTTTGGCCCCTACCGCAACCGGATTTTTGAAATGACCCCCAGTTATTTCCTCGGTTTGGGCACTGCTTATTTCAAGGCCTGGGAACTGGACGAAGCCAAAACGATGCTGGATCAGGCCCTTAAAATTAAGCCCGACTTTACCGCCGCCCACGAGGTGATGATCAAAATCTCGCAGGCCAAAACGGATAAATCGGCCATTGCGGCCCAACTGAAAAAGGCGGCCGAAGCCGAGAAAGACCCCATCAAGAAAGGCAACCTCTACGCCCAAATTGCCCAACAGGAATTTGAAAGCGGCAAGTTTGCCGAGGCCATCGCTTCGGCCGATGCCTGCCTGGCCGTGCAAGCCCCGAATTACAACGTGGGCTTTATCAAAGCGGTATCGCTGGCCCGCTCCGGCAAACTCAACGACGGCATTAACCTGCTGAGCGAGCTATTGAAAAACCCCGGCCTGGACCAAGAAACCAAAGCCATGTTCAATTTTGCCCAAGGCCTGATGTACAACAAGGCTAATAACACCAAGTTGGCCAACATGGCCTTCAAAAGAGCCGAGTTTGGCAATTACAAATTCGCCTCGGTGGTTGAACTGCGCAAAAACAACGACGAGACTCTGAAGAGCGACGACCTGGAAGATACCACCCTGAGCGACAAAAACCTGGAGAACTAGGTCAAACTTGACCTGCCCGGTAAACGGCCCGCCCACTCGGCGGGCTGTTTGCTTTTTAGGCCCAGCCCAAGCCTCGGCTGACCGCAGAATTAGCTAATAGTTGTTTACCTTGATTATCAATGACTTACAAATAACCAACCCGCAATCGGTTTTTGGTTATGCCTCGTCGGGGGTTTCCGCAAGTGGGCGATGATGATTTTGTTGAAGCAATCTCGAGCTTACCTCCACAAAAACCCGTTTTTATCGCCTGCTAACCTAAAACGCGACCCACCGCGCCAAAGCTTGCTTCAACAAAGCTCCGATTGTTTAATGTTCTTTGCCTTTTTATTAAATATTGTTCATCAAACGGCCTTCAAAATAAATTTTTCATAAAAAATTTGTCTTTAAATATAAAGTTCTTAAATTTGAGCCATCAATGAATTGTATTGCCTTAGTAAACTAAACTGCTCAAACAACTTTTTTGGCGCACCATTTTTTTCCGGGTTGATTTTCTTTTTTTCACCTGATTGATTTTTTAACTGCGCAAAGTCCCCGCTATCTAACGGATGGCGGGGATTTTTTTGTTCGCTCCTTTCCTTGCCAATTGCCCGTTCGTAGGCTTGGCGGTTTGGTTCCCGGCCGCCAATTTTGTCCAGCCGTTTTGTCTGCCCGGCCCACTTTCCGGTTACCTTTTTGGCTCTATCCGGCCTCACCGCTCTGGCCAGCCTCCTCAACCTTTGGTGTTTATGAAACCCCGGCTTTTATCTCGTTTGTTTTGGTGGGCCTTGGGCAGTTTGCTCCCACTAATTAATGACCCGGCCTTGGCCCAACTTTCGGCCCCGCCCAAGCGCGAGTTCAGGGGCGTGTGGGTGGCCACGGTGAGCAACATCGACTGGCCCAGCCGCAACACCCTGGCCGCCGAGCAGCAACGGGCCGAGTTTGTGGCCCTGCTGGACCAGCACCAGCGCAGCGGCCTCAACGCGGTGGTGGTGCAGGTGCGCGCCGCCTGCGATGCCCTCTACCCCAGCCAGTTAGAACCGTGGAGCAGCGTGCTCACCGGCCAGCAGGGCCAAGCCCCCGGTTATGACCCCCTGGCCTTTATGATTGCCGAGGCCCGCCGCCGGGGGCTGGAGTTCCATGCCTGGTTCAACCCTTACCGGGCCGTTTCGGATGCGCGCAACGCCCGGCTGGCCCCCAACCACCTGGCCAACACCCAGCCCAGTTGGCTGCGCCCCTACGGCAACGCCCGCTACCTGGACCCCGGCCTGCCCGAGGTGCGCGCCCACGTGGTGCGCGTGATCATGGACGTGGCCCGCCGCTACGACGTGGACGCGATCCACTTCGACGACTACTTTTATCCCTACCCGGAAACCGGCCAGGTGTTCAACGACGACTCCACGTTCCGGGTCCACGCGCGGGGCTTCACCAACCGGGCCGACTGGCGGCGCGACAACGTGGACCTGCTGGTGCGCGCCGTGGCCGATAGCCTGCGGGCGGCTAAACCCTGGGTCAAGTTTGGCATCTCCCCGTTCGGCATTTGGCAGAACCGGGGCACCGCCACCCCGCTCGGCTCCGATACCCGGGGCCTCCAGAGCTTCTCCGAAATTTTTGCCGACTCGCGCAAGTGGGCCCAGCAAGGTTGGGTGGATTACCTGGCCCCGCAACTATATTGGAGCATTGGGTTTACGGCCGCCCGCTACGAAGTGCTGGTGCCCTGGTGGGCCCAAAACAGCTTTGGCCGCCATTTGTACATTGGCCAAGGGGCGTACCGGATCAACACCACCAGCGACCCCAATTGGCTCAACCCCAGCCAAATGCCCAACCAACTGCGCCTCAACCGCACCACGGCCGAGGTGAACGGCAGCATTTTCTTCAGCTCCCGCTCGGTAACGGGCAACCTGCTGGCCATCCAAGACAGCCTCCGACAAGACTTTTACCGCCACCCCGCCCTGCTGCCCTTGGTGCCCTGGCGCGATGCCACGCCCCCGCCCGCGCCCACGGGCCTGGTGGCCAGCCTCACCCGCCAGGGCGTGCAACTGCGCTGGGACCGCCCGACCGCCCCGGCCGGGCCGCTGGACCGGGTGCGCCAGTTCGTCATTTATCGCTTCGAGAACAACCAGGCCCCCGACTTGGCCCAGGCCCGGTTCATCCGGGCGGTAACCCCCACCGATACCACCGCCTTCCTAGACCTGACCACCAACCTGGCCGATGTGCGCTACACTTATGTGATTACGGCCCTGGACCGGTTACACAACGAAAGCCCGGCCAGTAACCCGGCCAGCCTGCTGGTAACGGCCAGCCCGCAGGCCAGCCCGCTGGCTAGTTTGCGGCCCGCTTACCCCAACCCTGCCCAAACTACCGCCCGGTTGCCGTTTAACTTGGCCAGCCCCGGCCCCGTGCAACTCGCCCTCCACGACCTTACCGGACGGCCCTTGGCCCCCCTGGTAGAAGCGACGCTACCCGCCGGGCCGCACGAGTACGAGCTAAACGTAACCTCGCTGCCCCCCGGCACTTACCTGTGGAGCCTGGCCACTCCTCATTTCCGGGGCCAGGGGCGGTTGGTGGTGGTGAGGTGATTGCCCGAGAAAATCAATGTTTTACGAAAATACCTTGATTCATTGCTACTTGGACTGACGGGTTTGCGAAGCCAAACGCTGGAGCGGACGTGGTGTCATTGTAACTTACTGTAAATCAAAATAAAAGCACCTGACCGCCAATGAGACAAACCTCCTTTTTCCCTTTCGCCGCCGCCGCCCCTAGCCATCAACCAGCAGGCGCACTACCTTTGGCCGTTGTTACTCATTTGGGTTGCCAATTTTATCAAGATTAACCACCCGATAAGCCCATCCCTTAATCATTAATTGCCGTATGCAAATCGTAATCGACCGGCTGGACGACGCCTACCACCTGGAAGCCCGCACCGAAACGGGCCACGCCCACCGCTTTGATGCCAGTGCCGACATCGGGGGGCGCGACCTGGCCATGCGGCCCATGCAAGCCGTGCTGGCCGCCCTGGGTGCCTGCACCGAAATTGACGTGATCAGCATCTTGCAAAAACAACGGGCCGGGCTGCGCAACCTACGGCTCACCCTCACCGGCCAGCGGGCCGAAGGCCAAATCCCGGCGGTGTTTACCGCTATCCACATCCATTACGAGTTTTGGGGCCAGTTGCAGTCCGAACAAGCCGAGCGGGCCATCAGGCTCTCGTTGGAAAAATACTGCTCCGTAACCGCCATGCTCAGCAAAACGGCCACCATCACCCACAGTTATGCCGTGGTGGGCGAATAAAGCGGCCAAGCAGGGCGGATCAAAATAAAAACCTGCATCTTTGCCCCATCAAATTGCTATTTTTTAAATGTTACCGATTGCTTTTTTACGATACGGTGCATTTCATTAGCCAAAATTGTTAAATTGACGATTGGGCGCACCGTGAACCTCGCGCTGCCCCATTTAGTTGCCCGCCACCGCCAAGTGGCCCTAACAACCGACTTCCCATGTCCCATTTTGAGACCCGCGCCGTGCGCACCCAGGCCCAACCGAGCGACTTCCGCGAGCATTCGGTGCCCCTGTACCTCACCTCGAGTTTCACTTTCGAGGATGCCGAACAAGCCCGGGCCTTGTTTGCCGACGAGCTGCCGGGTAACATTTATACCCGGTACTCGAACCCCAACACCAGCGAGTTGATCGAGAAACTGTGCCAAATGGAGGGCACCGAAGACGGGATCGCCACGGCTTCGGGCATGGCGGCGATGTTTACCAGCATGGCGGCCCTGTTGCGCAGCGGCGACCATGTGCTGGCCTGCCGCTCGGTGTTTGGCTCCACCCACCAAATTTTTACCCAAATTTTCCCGCGTTGGGGCATCGGGCACACGTATGTGGACATCCACGCGCCCGAAACCTGGGAGGCGGCCATCCAGCCCAACACCCGGATGATTTTTGTGGAAACGCCCTCCAACCCGGCCCTGGACCTGATCGACCTCACCTGGCTGGGCCAACTGGCCGCCCGCCACGGGTTGATTTTGAACGTGGACAACTGTTTTGCCACCCCGTACCTGCAAAACCCGGCCCGTTACGGGGCGCACCTGATCACCCACTCGGCCACCAAGTTTATCGACGGGCAGGGGCGGGCCATTGGCGGGGCTATTTTGGGCAGCCGCGAATTGATCAAAGACATCCGCTATTTTGCCCGCCACACCGGCCCGGCCATGTCGCCGTTTAACGCCTGGTTGCTGTCGAAAAGCCTGGAAACCCTGGCCGTGCGCATGGAACGACATTGCAGCAACGCCCTGCAACTAGCCCAGTTTATCGAGGCTAGCCCCGAGAGCTTTTGGGTAAAATATCCGTTTCTGCCGTCGCACCCCCAACATGCGCTGGCCAAGCAACAAATGCGGCTGGGTGGCGGCTTGGTGAGCTTCGAGTTACAGGGCGGGCTGGCCAGGGCCAGTCGGTTTTTGAACGCGATCAAACTTTTGTCGTTGACCCCTAACCTGGGCGACTCGCGCAGCATCGTGATCCACCCGGCCACTACCACCCACTCCAAGTTGAAAGAGGAAGAACGGGCCGCCGTGGGCATCACGCCCGGCCTGGTGCGCATTTCGGTGGGGCTGGAACACCCGGACGACATCGTGGCCGACGTGGCCCAGGCCATCGAGGCCAGCCGCTAGTGGGCGGGCAAAGGCTATGAGTGCCGACCGGCTAGTGTTTGGTAGCGGCAATAAGTAATCGTAACTCTTTGTGTTTCAGTCCATAGCGTTTGCCAATGTGCTCGTGGGTGAGATCGCCCTGGTAGCAGTAAACGCCCCGGGCAAAGCCCTCGTGGGCAAAAATCATCTCGTCCACCCCGCCTAGGTCAGCAATTTTGAGCAAAATGGGGGTAAAGATGTTGCTGATGGCTTTAGTGGCCGTGCGGGCTACCCGCGAGGCGATGTTCGGCACGCAATAATGGATGACCTCGTGGCGGGTGTACACCGGGTGGTCGTGGGTGGTCATTTGCGAGGTCTCGAAACAACCGCCGTTATCGATGCTCACGTCGATAATGACCGAGCCGGGGCGCATCTGCTGCACCATTTCTTCGGTTACTACGCAGATACCGAGGTCGTTACGCAAGGCCCCGATGGCCACATTGGTGGTTTTTAAGGCCCGGGCCAGGGTGGTGGCATCGATGGTGGAGGTGTACAGTTGGGGGTCGCCCAGGGCGTGTTTGAGGCGGCGGAGCTTGTACAGGTTGTCGTCGAACACCTTTACGGCCGCGCCCAGGCCAATGGCGGTGCGGGCGGCGTACTCGGCCACCGTGCCCGCGCCCAAAATGAGCACTTTGGTGGGCGGCACCCCCGTAATGCCGCCTAAAATAATGCCTTTGCCGCCGTTGGTGTTGCTCAGATACTCGGCCGCGATGAGCACGGCCGCACTCCCGGCAATTTCACTCATGGCCCGCACCAGGGGCAAGCCGCCGATGTCGTCTTCCAGCATTTCGTAGCCCAGGGCGGTAATGCGCTTGCGGTTGAGGGCACAGAAATACTCGCTGTCCACCTTGGCAAATTGCAAGGCCGAGATGATGGTAGTGCGCGGCTTCATCAGCTCGATTTCGGCAGGCAGGGGCGGGTCAATTTTCAGGATCACGTCGGCCTGGTACACCTCTTCGGACGAATACACGATTTTGGCCCCAGCCTCGCTGTACTCACGGTCCGGGTAGTTGCTGCGCAGGCCTGCGCCTGCCTCGAGGGTGATCTGGTGGCCATTGGCCGCCAGCACCGACACCGACTCGGGCCGGAGGGTGATCCGGTTCTCGTAAGTGCCTGCCTCTTTGGGCAAGCCAATGTGCAAGATTTGTTGGCCTTCGCGCACTTTCACCAGCATCTCTTGCGGATAAAGCTGGCTGCCTTGGGCCAGTTTGCGGATTTCCGATTTTAGGTGGTCAGTCATGCCGGGTCAGGTTTAGGCGCCGCTCTTGGCCGGGGCCGAGCGCAATGTCAATGGCCAGGTAAGCCGGGGGCCACAAGGCTTGGATGCGGCTGGCCCATTCGATAAGGCAATAATGGCCGCTGTAAAGGTACTCTTCTACGCCGATGTCTAGGGCTTCGGCCTCGTTTTTTAACCGGTAACAGTCAAGGTGGTAAACCGGCTGGCCCTGCGCGGTCGCGTACTGGTTCACAATGGCAAAGGTAGGGCTGCTCACCGGGTCGGTTACGCCCAGGTCGCGGCACACGGCCTGAGCCAGGGCGGTTTTACCAGCTCCCAGCTGCCCTTCCATCAACCATACACGCAGCGGCCCGGCAAAGTTCCGCACCTGGCGGGCAATGGCGGGCAGTTGGGCCAAGTTTTCGCAAATGAGTTCCACGAGCTAGCCAACAGGGGCGGTTGGCGGCAAAAGTAACCGTTGGCGCGCACATTTGCGCGGCGGGCTAGCTCAAAGGCAGGCGGATGGGGTCGCCCAGATGTTTGGGCTGGGTGTGCAGCACAAATACGTCTAAAAATGCCTTGAGGCGGGCGGCTACTTCGCGCACCTGGACTTTCAGCCCCAGTTGCAACGACACGTCGGGGGCGTTGAAACCCACCGCTTGCAACCCTCGCTGCCGGGCAATGAACACCGCCCGTTGGTTATGAAACGGCTGCGAAATGACGACAAACTGGTTTTGGCCAAAAATAAGTTGGCAGCGCACCACCGAGTCGAGTGTGCGCAGGCCCGCAAAGTCCTCGACGATGCAAGTATCGGGAACGCCCGCCGCCTGGAGCGCGGCCCGCATGGCGGCTGGCTCGTTGTAATGGTGGGTGCGGTTGTCGCCACTGACCACCAAACAGCGCACCTTGCCCGCATGGAACAGGGCCGCGGCCGCTTTGATGCGGTACGTAAAATATGGGTTGGCATGGCCGCCCTCGAGCCGCTGGGCGGTCCCTAGCACCAGGCCCACCGCGTGGTGGGGCACGGTCTCCACGCTCGAGTACAGCCACGGGCGGGCCACGTGGCCCACGTACCAATAGCTAAACCCGGCCCCCAAGGCCCCTAAAACGAGCAATCCAGTAATCAACCGGAGGTAAAATTTACGCTTGCGCCAAACCTGCATATACCTAAAAGTAAAGTAGAAGGGGTATCCTGACAAACCCATACGGGAGAGTAGGCGGGTTGGTTGCTTGGCCAAGTAAACGATGGGAGTGTTGGGGCCAAAAAGGCCAAGAAAAGCGGCCGGGCCGTCATCAAAAATCGCTTTGCAGGTTAAAAAAGAAACCCCGGCCGCCCTCGATATTGAACGAATACTCGAACCGGAATACCGAGGTGTTGTACACCACCAGGTCGGCCCCCAGGCCGTAGCCCGCCAGCAACCGGTTCGACAAGCGGTTTTCGGGGCTGGCAATGGGGTTGCGCACATAACCCGCGTCGGCATAGCCCTTGAGGTAGAGTGCTACCGGCACCGTGCGAAACTGCTCCAACTTAGTGAGCCGGTTGTAAAGCGTTTGGTTGAGCACTTGCCAACGCAGCGTGTTTTTGACCACGCCCCACCGCTGGCCGTCGATCACGAACCGATCGTACCCGCGCGGGAATTGCCCCTGGTAGCCAAAAGTGCGCATCTCGGTAAACGGCTGGCGGTCGGGGAACGAAATATAGGCCCGGGCACTGCCCGAATAGTAAAACCGGCTGCCCAAATAGAAAAAACGGGCGTAAAGGCCCTGTAAATTAAACAGATTGAGGTCATCGAACGGCCCCAGGCCCCGCTGGGTGGCCGTAAACCTAAATAGCATCCCTTTTAGCGGATAAGCGGCCAAGTCGCGGATGTCGCGGTTGAAGGTGTAGGCCAGCTCAAAAAACTGGAGCTGGGTGCGCCCGGCGCCAAAATAATCGGGGTTGAGTTCCGCGATGGTGTCCTTTACCCACTGGTGCTGGCGGCGCAGGTCAAAAAAGTGGGTGTTGTAAAACTGGCTGCGCTTAAATAGCCCCACTTCGGCCGAGAACCGTTCGCGCAACACCAGATCGCTTCGCAAAAACACCAGCGAGTCGCGTTGGGTGCGGTAAGGCACATTTTTGCCGTTATCATAAAACACCCGCACGTTGAGGCCAGTGGTTTGCCGCCGGTCGATGTAGGGGATGTTGTACTCCAGTTCCAGCCGACGGGTAAAGCCCAGTTGCACGGTAAACCGCAGGTCTTCGTTGCGGCCGCGCACGTTTTGCTGCACAAACCGGATACCGTACACCAGCCGGTCCAAGTCGCGGCCCCGCTGCTGCCACCATTCGTTAAAGTTGCGGTCGCCCAAGTCCAAAATAGGTACGGGGAAGGTGTACCACTTTTCCACCACGTTTACGGCCAGGTCAATGGTATCAGCCTGCACCACCACATGAAACACCTCCGCCACCACAAACAAGTTGGTGTTCATGATTTTGCTGGCCTCGCGCTTGAGTTCTTCGCCAATGCCCGCGCGGGCGATGCGTTGGCCGGGCCGGTGGGCCATTTCGCGTAAGATGATGCGGTCCACCGTGCGGTGGTTGCAATCCAAATGTACGTCGCGGATGTAGAAACTGTCCGGCTCGGCTCGGGGAGGCTCGGTTTGGGCCTGGGCCGGGCAGGCCCACCCTAACACAGCCCCCACCACTAACCAACTTGCGGGGGCCAGCCACTGGTGTAGGTACTGTAAAACAAATTTCATTTTCATGGCCGGGGTAGCGGTACACAAAGTCGCCAGTTGACTGTACAACAATGTTAAGCCAAAAAGGCCCGCTCCGGCTCTGGGATTGACAAACCTTAACACCCTTAACTTTTTTTTGTAAATAGCAGGCCAAGCCTTGCGCATCATGAAAATATACCTCCTTTTTTGCCTAGTGACAGTACTATTGGCCGCCGCCTGCCAGCCCGGGGCCGGGCCGGGGCAAACCGCCGCCGCGCCCACCGGGCTTTACGATACGCTGCCCTGCGTGCGCGTGAGCTACTCGCTGCACGGTCAGGTTCCCCAACCTTGTCGCCTCTGCGTGCTGCTCATGGCCGATACCCTGGCCAATGGCCTGCGCCACTCGGTGTGGATACTGGCCGACAGCAGCGGCTACCGCGAATTGCTGGGCAGTTCGCTCACCAACCCGGACTTCCCCCAAAATGCCTACCAGATCCAGTTCTCGCCCGATGGCCGCTACGGAGCCTTGGCCTGTGCGGGCGAAGGCCACCCCTGGCTCGAGGTGTTCAGCGTGGATAGCCTGCTGGCCACCCGCCGCTACGACTACCGGAACGCGCATGACCTCAACCCCTACCCCGGCGGCGTGGAACTGCTGGGCTGGCGAGGCTCCCGCCTCACGTTCACCAGCGAAATGCCCTTTGACTCGCTGGCCAGCGACACGGCCCGGTTCGACATGGAACAGTTTGAGCGGAACGAGGGCCAGTACAAACGGTTTTACTACGACCCGGCTACGCGCAAGTTTGGGCGGGAGTAAGCACCTTAAACCAGGTTGCGCCCTAGCCAAAAGCTGCAAACAATAAAAAAAGCCACCCAGGCCGCCGTGCGTCCGTAAAGCAACCGGTGCACCCCCCATAACCGGGTACCCCAGGGGGTGTATTCGATAAAAAAACCGAGTAATAAATACGGCAGGGAAATGACTAACAATGGATTGGCCGCAAATGCTTTGCCCACCCGCAAGTTCAACAAATGATGAATG
>JALONO010000180.1 GCA_025454895.1 Bernardetiaceae bacterium | reverse complement strand
GGCTACCGGCAGCGACCAAAACCCCGGCACCCCGGCCCAGCCCCTAAAAACCCTGATAGAAGCCGCCCGCCGGGTGAGCCAAGCAACCAACCAAAAGGCAACCGAGGTGGTGGTGGCCGAAGGGCTGTACGTACTTACCGAAACCGCCCTGTTCAAAAACAACCTGCCTTACACGGCCACAGAGCGCCTGGTGATTAGGGCGGAGGTTTTGCCCGACGACTCGGCCTGGCATCCGCAGCGGATGCCCACTATTGTAACCGCCGTGCCATTGGTGAAAGAAGCCGCCGGGGAAACCGGCAACGGCCTACAGATAGAGGTAAGCCATGCCACCATCCAAGGTTTTCGGTTCACGGGCGGCCTAGACTATTATTACAAGGCCGACAAACAGACCCGGCGCACTTACCCCATTTGGCGCGAAGGGCTGGCCCTCGACGACCTGTTGGTTACCCAATGCCTGTTTGTGGGCGACGAGCACGTGCTGCCGTTGCAAGTGGGCGTTATCGCCAACGGGCACGGGCTGGTGGTGGACCATTGCGTGTTTTATAAAGTGCGGAACCCGGTGGTATTTTGGCGGGCCGAAGGCGGCACCAGCAACCGGAATGCCATGCGCCATTGCCTGGTGTACGGGGCGGTAAACAGCGGCGTGTGGACGGTGCAAACCAACGGCGACGATTTTGAGTTTCGCAACAACGTGATCGCCCATACCCGCATTGCCTGGATCCGCGAGCGCGGGAGCACCCGCCAGTACAAGGTGGCCCACTCACTGTTTGCCCACAATGCCAATGCGGCGGCCTATGGCGGCGGCCCGGCGGGCTCGGCCACCCTCACCGATGCGGAGTTTTTGACCTGGCAAGACATGCGGGCCGTCGGTAAAATAGAACTGGTCATGAACCAGGCCCAGCGCGATTACCTGCATTTGGTAAAAGGCGCGCCCGGCTCCGACTTGCAAGCGGGCCTGTTTACGAAGGACTGATGTCTATTGGCCAAATGGGGACATAAAAATAGTATCTTCATATCGGAATCAAAGACTTGCTACGAATTATAAAATCTTTAAGACCTTGACGATAAAGGAAAAAATTGCCTAATCGTGCAACCGTTAAGTCGTTTTGGCATAAGTCCATTGCTATTTTCCCGTCCGCTCCGCCTGCCGTAGCTGCTCCCCAATTTTTACATCTACCAATAACCTAAACCAAAAAGCGTGGAGAAAATGGAACAGGCGGCCCTCTTTACCGTCTAAAAAACCGAGTTGGCAAAAAAATCGGAAGAAAAAATAGAGGAACGGGCGCACGTAAAGCGGCAGGTGACGCCACAGGTTTTTAGCGAACATTACTCGCTCGTCCGGATTACCGAACAACCGGGCCGCTGGCCGGGCCGCAGCCAGGTTGGTTGGTAGATTTTGCCGCCAGGCCACTTCTTCACTGGCCAGTAGGTCGCTGTAGCGGTTGTGTTTGGCAATCCAAAACCCGATGTCGTTCTCTTTCAGGTTTTCCTCTTTGAGCACTCCGTCGGGCCAGCATAAACTGCGGCCGGGCACCAAGAAACGGTGGTCCAGCCGGGCACTTAGGTCTGACTGCCCCAGTCCAAACCGGAACATTTTGAGCAAGTATTTCTTTTTATAACCCCCAAAGCGGAGCCTTCGGCCTTTAAAATAATTATGGCGGTTGAAGTAAATGGCGTTGAGGTCGGCAGGTAGGGTGGCATCACTAAAGTGGGCCAATTTGGCCAATAGCGGCGAGGTAAGCACCTGGTCTGCATCTAAGCAGATGACCCAGGGCGTGATCACGGGCAGGTGCGTGAGCGCATAGTGCCACTGTTGCGGGTGGTCCACAAACGGGTGGAAATACACGGTGGCCCCAAACTGCTGGGCAATAGCCAAGGTTTGGTCGGTGCTGCCTGAGTCGACCACGAACACCGGGACACCTAACTGGGCCACTTGGGCTAGCAGCCGCGGCAGGTGCAGCTCCTCGTTGAGCGTGAGCACGATAACGCTAAAGTCCATAACAGTGAGCCGCAAACCTAGTCTCGTCCGGGCACGCCAGCAAGGGCGGGCTACAACAGCGGTAGCGGGTCGTCCACCACGCGCAGGTTTTCGTGGAAGCCGTTGATCAACTGGCAGTCGGCGGCGGCCAGCGAGAAGTCAAAAATGCCGAAGTTTTCGCGGATGCGCTTGGGCGTAACCGACTTGGGAATGGCCGATACGCCCTGCTGTACCAGCCACCGCAGGATGATCTGGGCCGGGGTTTTGCCGTACTGCCGGGCCAGGGCCACTAGTTTGGGGTCGTCCAGCCGCCGGCCCCGGGCCAAGGGCGTGTAGGCTTGTAGTACCGTGCCATCGGTTTGAGAGCGGCGCAGCAGGCTTTCCAGGTACAGGTACGGGCTAAACTCCACTTGGTTGAGCGCGGGTACCACCTGGGCATAGGTGGCCAGCTCGTCCAGAAAAGGTTCCAGGTAATTGGCCACCCCAATGGCTCGGAGCACTTTTTGGTCGTACAGGTGTTCCAAGGCTTGCCAAGTGGCTCGCCGGGTGGCCTTGAGGGGCCAATGCACGAGGTACAAGTCCACGTAGTCGGTGCCGAGGCGGCGCAGGCTCTCGTCAAATGCCCGCAGGGTTTGGTCGTAGCCTTGCTGGGCGTTGCTCACCTTGGTGGTAACAAATACCTGGTGGCGCGGCAAGCCGCTTTGCCGCAGGGCTTGGCCCACTTCGGCCTCGTTGCGGTAAATGGCCGCCGTGTCGATAAGGCGGTAGCCCGTTTCCAGCGCGCAAATGATGGCGGTTACTGCTTCGGGGCCATGCATATCGTACACTCCCAGGCCCAACAACGGCATATCGAGGCCATTGTTGAGCCGGGTGTAAAGTTGGGCGTTTACCATGGCTGCAAACCTAGCAGTTTTTGGCCAAGCTCGGTCAGTTCGGCCGTTCCGTATTTGGTTTGCTCCCATTGGCGCGGGTCGCCGGGGAAGGCGTAGCCCTCCGGGGCCACCCGGTGGCGCCACGAGTTGATGCGCCACTCGCGCATGGCCTCGTTGTCCGGCTCGGCGGGCATCATGGAAACGTACTGGGCCACCCGCACCTGGTCGGCCGAGCGGTTGGCCCGGATGCCGTGCGGGGTCAAACTGTTGAAAATGAGCAAATCGCCCGCCTCGAGCTTCACCTTGTGGAACTGGCCCTCAAACGCCGAGGTATCGGGGCGGAACCGGTTGCGGTCGGCCGGTTGGGTGAGTTTCCAGGTGTGGTAGGTGCGATACAGTTCGGGGATGCACTGGAACCCGCCCATCTCCTCATCGGTTTGGTCGGCCAGGGCCAGCACCCCTTGCACGTTTACCGGGTTGGTTTCCGGGTCGTAGTCCCAGTGGATAAACGCCTGGTACTCGAACCCCGGCCGGATGGGGAAGTTCAAATTGGCCCGGTCAATGGTTACCCAGAGCTTTTCGGTGCCCCAAATGTCGGCAAAGGCGGCGTGGACCCGGGGGGCCTGGCGGTTGTTCCACAGGTGTTGGTGGTTGTACACCTCCACCATGCCCGTGCCCACCAGTTCCTTCATCTGCATTTCGGCCCGGGGAGCGGTGTACCAAGTAGTTGGGTCGTGGGGGTCTTTTTCCTCAAACTCCCAAATAAAAGCGGCCGTGGCCAACGCCTGCTCGCGGGGCACGGCTTGTTTTACTACCACGTAGCCGTTGTGGAGCCAAAACTGCCAATCGGCCTCGCTGAGCACCCGCAGCGGCTCACCGTTGGAGCGGTCGTTGAGCTTTTGTTGGCTGCTGGTGGCGGTGGAGGGGTTGCCCGGTTTGTCCTTGTGGTACGTATTGGGGATCATGGTGGGGGCCATAGTAGGCACCATGGTGGGTGGGTTTTCCATATTTACTAAAGTTTAAGGAAGGCAAAATTGCCCTTCATTTCCCGGCTTCACCGTGCGCTAAATCGCCTTTTTTTACACTATATTGATTTTATTGGGTTAATTTAGTTGCCCGTTTGATCCATTTAGGGTAATCAGCCGGTTGGGGCAAGGTTTGGATTGCCAGACCTGCCGGACACCGCTGGTGCCCCAAACGTAGGGGCGGGCCTTGTGCCCGCCCTGGTGGCCAATGGGTAACTGTGGGCATTAGGCCCGTCCCCGGGGCTGCGTGGTAGCCGGACAACCACAAGGGTTGCTCCTACCTTGGCCAACAAACGCCCAACAAATCACACCCAGTCTCCACAAATCATACACACTTTATTATTTAAAATATTGTTAATCAAATAGATATGTAAACCGCATGATCATTGACCCATGAAAACGCAGTTTGAACAAATTGTGCCGGGGGCCAATAGTTCGTTCCGGTGGTTGGTGAACCCCCGGCTCAACGATTTTTTCTACTGGCACTTCCACCCCGAAGTGGAGCTGGTGCTCATCGAGGCCCCGGAGGGCACCCGGCACGTGGGCGAGCACTTGTCGCGCTTTCGGGGCGGCGACTGGGTGCTCATTGGCCCGTACATCCCGCACCTTAATTTCGACTACGGCATCCGCACCGCTTACCTTAAAACCGTGTTGCACATCCGGCCCGGTTTTTTAGGCCAGGCCCTGGGCCAAACCCCGGAGCTGGCGGGCATCCAAGCCCTGCTGGAGCGGGCGCGCCTGGGCGTGGCCTTTGGGGCCGCCACCCGCCAGCAGTGGGGGCCGCAGTTTAAGGCGCTGCCCGGCCTGCCGCCGCTGGAGCAACTGCTGGGCGTGTTGCACCTGCTGGCCCAACTGGCTCAAGCCCCCGATGCCGAACTGTTGCACCTGCAACCGCCCCAAAATCCGTACAATAAGAAGGAACAGAGCCGATTACAAAAACTGTATAGCTTTATCGATGCCCATTACGCGCGCAAAATCGGGCTGGACGAGGCCGCCCAGGTGTGCCATTTGGGCAAAGCGGCGTTTTGCCGGTATTTCAAAAAAATGACCCGGCTCACCTTCACCGAATTTTTGAACCACTACCGCATTAACGAGGCCAAGCGGCAGTTGCTGCTGGACCACAACGTAACCGAGGTGTGCTTTGCCACCGGCTTCGAGAGCCTTAGCTATTTTAACCGCACGTTCCGCAAAATCACGGGCGAGAACCCGCTGGCTTTCAAAAAACGATTTAGCCGGGCGGGGGAATAGCCGCCTATACTTTTTCCAGGTGGGCCCGGTTTTTCTCTTCGCGGGGGGCCATGGGTTCGGCCTTGGGTTTGATCACCACCGAGGCCAGAATGCTCAGGCCCAGAATGCCCAAAATGATGTAGAGCGAGTAACTCGTTTCGAACCCTACCGATTTGAGCCAGTCGGCCGCGATCATCTTAAAGCCGATAAAGACCAGCAAAAACGCCAGCCCGGTTTTGAGGTAGCGGAAAACGCCCACAATGTTGGATAAAAAGAAGAACATGGACCGCAGGCCCATGATGGCAAAAATATTGGAGAAGAACACGATGTACGGGTCTTCGGTAACGGCAAACACGGCCGGCACCGAGTCGACGGCAAACACCAGGTCGGTGGCTTCGATGATCATGACCACCAAAAACAGCGGGGTAACATGCCACAGGTTGTTCTTCTTCACAAAAAAATGACTGTGGACATAGCGGGGGTATAACTTAAAATAGCGGGCCACAAACCGCACCACGGGGTGCTTGTTGGGTTCAATTTTCTCGTCTTCGTCGCCTTTGTCGAGAAACATTTTCACGCCCGTGTACATCAAGAACGCCCCGAACAAGTACATGATCCAGTGGAACTCGTGGATGAGGGCCGCCCCAAGGAAAATGAAGATGAAACGCATCACGATGGCCCCCAAAATGCCCCAAAACAGTACCTTTTTATAGTACTTCTCCCTCACATTGAAGGAGTTGAAGATCATAATGATGACAAAAATGTTGTCGACCGAGAGGGAGTATTCCAGCAAATAGCCGGTAATAAACTCGAGCGAAAGGTTGTCGCGGTAAAGCTCGAGGCTTAGCTCGTAATTACTGGGCGACAGCTTTACCTCGTTAGGCATGTACTTATTTACGATATGGGCCAAGTCGTCGTAATTGCCGATGCCATGCACCAAATGGCCGTACAAATCCAGGAAAATGTAAAAGCCTAGGGCAAAAAGTACCCAAACGGCACTCCAGGCAGCGGCTTCCTTAAAACTGACCACGTGGTCTTTTTTAGAGAACAAGCCGAGATCCATGGCCAGCATCGCGATGATGAATACCGTGAAACCGGTGAAGAAGAGGATTTCATTTGACACCATGTGGGCAGTTTGTAGTCAGAAGTAGGTTGATAATCATCTCGATGTGCTTCGGTTGAGCTTTGAGCGGAGGTTCAGCTCAACCAACTTAGCCCGTAAAACCCCGTCGCAAGTTAAATGCTAAACTGGATTACCAGGAGCGATGTTTTTTAATCTAGTAGGGTAAAAATTTAATAATTAACTTAATTGTTTTTTTATGAGAATGAAAGCAGAATTTTAGCCAGTGTACGACAATGGACACACAACACGGTTGTTCATATACGGACGGGCGGGCGAAAAGGTTACGGCATTTTTTGCACCATTTCGTAGTGCCAAATGCCACATTCAGCGAACGGCTCGCCCTGGGCCACAAAGCCGAACTTTAGGTACAAAGGCATGGCCGCTACCTGCGCATGGAGGTAGCGCGGGCGCGCCTGGCTGGCCGGGTGGGCGGCAATGTTGGCCAGCACGGCTTGCACCAAGGCTTGGCCCACCCCTTGGCCCCGGGCCGCCGGGCAAACGGCAAAGCGCTCGAGCTTGATCCCGTGGTCCGTAAACCGCCAGCGGGCCGTGCCCAGGGCCTGGCCTTGGGCATCGGTGGCCCAAAAATGCACCGCACTGTCCTCAAATTCGTCCAGTTCGGCGGCGGCGGGCACGCCCTGTTCTTCCACAAACACTTGGGTGCGGATGCGGTAGGCGGCTTGCCGCCCGGTGGGGTCGGTAATTAGGTGAACTTGCATTAGCATGGGGCTTGCGCAATTTTTGCTGTTATTTTGGGCGTTAAAAATAGGGATCGGCCAAGCAAAAACCCCCTTGCCCCGGATTTTAGGCTCTGCACCTGGGGGTTTTCCCGGCCGATACCCGTTCTAGTCATCGCTTTTATATGATCCAACGTATCCAAACCGTTTTTCTTTTTCTAGTCATGGTGGCTTTGGTGCTCATGCTGTTTTTCCCGTTGTGGCAAAAGCAACAGGCCGCCACCCAACAAATGGCCGAGTTTACCGTGCTGAGCCTTACCCACCAAAAGGCCGGGCAAACGGTGGTGGCCAAAAACACCATTTATTTGGCCATTATGGCCGGAGTGGGCATGGTATTGGCCGCCATGTCGTTGTTTAGTTATAAAAACCGCCACCTCCAGGTCCGGATCAACCTGCTCAACACCCTGGTGCTGGCCGTGATGCTGCTGGCAGCGGCGTTTTTGTCGCTCCAGGGCGAAAAGTTTTTTGAACCGGCGGTGCGCGGCCAATACGGCCTCGGGTTTTACATGCCCGGTTTGGCCTTGGTGTTCAACGCCCTGGCCACCCGGTTCATCCGGCGCGACGAGGCCCTGGTTCGCTCCGCCGACCGCCTGCGCTAGCCCAATGGGCGGCCTAACCCTGTGGTGCTTTACCGTACCGCTTTTGCTTTGACCGCTCACTTACTCAACCATGTACCAACTTGCGGGGAAAACCGTGATCGTTACCGGGGCCGGGCGGCCCCACGGCATTGGCCAGGCCATTGCCCTTCATTTTGCCCGCGAGGGCTGCAACGTGGTGGTGGCCGACTTGGGGCGGCCCAAAGGGACCGAGTTCCCGGCCGAGCACATTGGCACCGCCGAACAACTGGACGAAGTAGTGGCCGCCTGCCAAGCGGCCAGCAAAGCTACCTTTCCCGGACTCACCCGGCGGGCCTTGGGCCTGCTGGCCGATGTGCGCGTGGCCTCCGACTGCCAAAACCTGATCGACCAAACGGTGGCCAACTTTGGCCGGGTGGACGTGCTGGTGAACAACGCCGGGGTGGGCCACCTGCTGGAGCCTCTGCCTGATTTTAAGGAAGAAAGCTGGGACGCCGTGCTGGACACCAACCTCAAAGGGGCCTTTTTATGCAGCAAATACGCCGCACGGCCCATGCAAAAGCAAGGCAGCGGCTGCATCATCAACCTGGCCGGGCTGGCGGCTAAGACGGGGCTGGCCCTGGGCACGGCCTACACGGCGGCTTTGCACGGGCTGGTGGGCTTCACCCGCGCCAGCGCGGTGGAACTGGGCCGCTTTGGCATTAGGGTCAATGCGGTGTGCCCCGGCCATGTGCCCACCCAACTGGGCGAGTGGCAGGCCCGCTTTTGGGCCGGGCAGGCCGGGCTTACCGAGGAGGCCTATGGGCAGCAACCCAAGTAACCGATGTGGCCCGGGCCTGCCTGTTCCTGGCCTCGGACCAGGCCAGCTACCTCACGGGCGAGGCCCTGAACGTGAGCGGCGGCGAGTAATGCTCAAATGAATAAATGATTGCATGATTTTTTCGCTTGGTTATCAATAGACCTCTTGCAAATTACCCTCACTCGGGGTCGCAATTGCGTCCCCTATCCGACGGGCAGGGGCGATCCGTTCCGTTTTTCGGCCGGTTGGTCGGGGGTAAGTCCCCTCTTTGAGAGGACGACCAAAACGGGAGTTTTTGAGCGAGAAAGTCCGGCTGGCCAGGGTGGGGTCGGAAAAAGCGGGTTTTGAACGAAAACCTAGGGTCAAGCCTCGCCAAAAATCTAATTTGCAAGAGGTCTAATAAATCGTACAATTACCCCGCACTAATCAAAGCGGTAATGCCCGTCGGTTCCCACCCGCACGCGCGCGGGGCGGCGGTGCTGCTCAAACCAGAGGTAGCCGGGCCGGAGGTGAGTCCAAAATGCTTGGGTGCTGGCCGGTTGCTCGGCGGCCAGGGCCTGCCAGTCGCCCCGGGCCGGGAAGATGTGGACGGGGATTTGGGCTTGCCCCGCTTGCCGGGCCTCCACGCACAGCGGGTACAGTTCGCTGATGCCCTCGTCGCCCAGGGGGATGCAGCCGATGGTAACGCAATTGCCGTGGATGTAGATGGCGTTGCCGGGGTCAGGCCCGGTAGCCAGTTGGCGGTCCGAGGCGTTGGGGTAGTTGATGCCCAGCGACAAATGAAAGTTGCTGGCCGGGTTAAAGTGTTGGATGTGGTAAAACCCTTCGGGGATTTGCCGGTCGCCCTGCTGCCGTTTGGGGCCTAGCCCGCCCGAGGTGGTGCAAAAAGGGTACTGATGCACCAAGCAAAAGGTTTGCTGGGTGCCCGCCTGCCTGGCCCAAACTTCTAACTGCTGCTCGTTTTTGAAAGCCCGGAGCAAAACTTCGGTGCGGCCCCAGGCCAAATGGGCAGCGGCCAGCCGGGTTTGCCACACCGGGATGGCCACCGAATAGGCATCGCGCACGCGGGCATAGCGCAATTGCTGCGCTTTGAAGTTACTCGGTTGGCCCCCACCAAACAGGCTTGCGGCCGCCACCAAATACCAGCGCGCCCAAGCCACCGTCAGTTAAGGGAAAAGGTGGGCACCACCCGCATCAGCGAGTTGTGGAACGTGAGCGGCGAAATTTCGGTGTGGCGCATGTACCGGGTGAGGGGCAGTTGGCTAACCAGTTTCATTACCTCCACTTCGTTAGTAGCGTTCACGATCACCCACAGGCGGCCCGTTTCCAACGACAGCGAGTAGCTCACCAGCTCCTCGCGGGAAAACATCCCCACCACCTCGGCCCGCTGCTGGGGGATCAGGCTCTCAAATTCGTCGGTCATTTGAACGGGTAGGGTAAAATCAACCATAAATTGTTGGGTTTCGGGCATGGTAAAAATGTTTTACGGTCAAAAAATCACCTGAAATTGGTTAATCTTACCCAATAAACCAAACTTTTGGCTGAATGGTTTACTTGGGCGCGGGCAAAGGGCCTAACCGGGCAGGCCAAACGGCCGGCCGTGGGTTTGGCCAATGAGCCAACGGGCCACCGCCGGGAAGGGCCGCAAGCTACCCAGTAGCATTTCGGTAAGCCGGGCATCGCCAAACCAGCCTTGCAACGTGCGGCCCACCCGCAGCCGGGTAGCAAACTGCCGCTGCCACTGCTGGGCGTATTGTTGCTCCAACGCCGGGCGGCTAAGCGAACCTTGCAAGTGGCGTAGTAGCAAGGGGGCCAACAGGGCCGCCCCGCGCAGGGCCATGGCCATGCCGTTGCCGCACAGCGGGGCGATCATCCCGGCCGAGTCGCCGCACAGGAACACGCCTTGCTCCACGGGTAGCTTAGGGGCAAACGACACCTCGTTGATCACCTTGGGCGCGTCGTACAAAAACTCCGCCCCGGCAAAAATTTGCCGTAAAAACGGGTTTTGGCTGAGCACCGCCCGCTCCAGGGCCGCCACGGTGCCGTGTCGCCGCAGCAGGTCGCGCTTGGCCAGGTAGCAAAGGCAGTACGTGTCGTTTTCTACCCGCGAGATGCCGCAGTAACCATCCTGGAAATTATGCAGGGCGATCACGTGCGCGGGGTGGGCGGCCCCCCGCAGGTGGTGCTTCACGCCCACGTAAGGCGAGCGCTGGCGAAAGAACGCCCGGCCCATTTGTTGGTCCAGATTAGAGCGCTTGCCGTGGGCGCTCACCACCAACTGGGCCGTTAAACTTTGGCCGTTGGCCAGCCGCGCGCCCTGGGCCGTAACTTCGGTGGCCGGTTGGCGGAAGGTAAAACTTACCCCCGCCTGCCGGGCCAACTGGTACAAGGCCTCGTCCAAAGCATAGCGGCTTAGCCCAAAGCCGCCGCTGGCCAGGGGCTGCTCTAGGGGCCGCCCTTGGGGCGAGGTAACTTGCAGGTAGTGGATGGCCACCGCCCCCAAGGCAAACGGGTCCAGCCCCAGCCCTTGCAAAAACGGTAACGTCTCGTTGGAAACGTACTCGCCGCACACCCGGTGGAACGGATACTCGTATTTTTCCACCAAATGCACCGCCCGGCCGGCCCGGGCCAGCAAGATAGCCGTGGCCAACCCCGCCAATCCGCCCCCGATCACCAGGACCTCGCTATGGTTTTTTCGGTTCAAAATCGTAGTTTTTAGCTAGTGTAATAAAAATAAGACATTTGCCAGGAATAATAGGCAAAAACAAACATTTTTTCATTTAAGTAATTTAAAATCAGCAACTTAATTAATTTGATAAATTTGCCGAATAGCCGGGGCGAAGGTAAAACCGGGTATTAATTCGGTGAATAAAGGCCCTGAGTACCTTGCTCCTGCCTTAACATTGTTAAGCCGCTTTTTTCTTACGTGTCTGCGCCCGCCCACCCGCCTGGGAGTTTTGGTAGCAAGCCCGCCTAAAGCATAATTTTGTAACGCTAATGAAATGAAACGTTTAGGCATTCAGTTCGTTACGTTTAGTCCTCATCATTTTTATTTACTTTACTTGCGTGCCAAAGGCAGGCCAACTAAAAAGGTAACCCAGGGTATATAACCTTATGCCATTTTACTACTAACTGGTCGTTCTCTTCATTTCTACCCAAAACGACCTCATTAAAAGATAGCCCGGTATTAATTCTTACCAAAACTACTTAACTCTACCCAAGGCCGACCTCATCCGTTGGCCTTTATTTTTTGTGCCCCATTTGGGGAGATTGGAGGGCTAGCGCGCCAGGTGGTTGGTGGTGTGCCACTGGGGTCGGGCCTGCTAAAGTTTGCCCAGAGCTGGTTCGCGGGAGTTGCTTGCCCCCATTTTGCCCTTACTTTGTTGCCAAGGGGCCGTTGGTAAAGCCCCTTTTGTCATGACCCCGCTCGAGTTTTTCCGTCGCGTTTACCGCAAACTGTCCACCTGGAGCCAGCCCGCCGAGCCGAGCCGTTACGGCCAACAACCTATTTTGGACCTGGCCCCCGGCAACGAGCTAATTGCCCAGGGCTTAGCCAGCGGCCGACCGTTTATGGTGGCCCGGTTTGGCACGGCCGAACTAAACTGCGTGCGCAATTACCTGCAAATGAACGAATTGGCCAGCGTGCCGCCCGGTTTGGGCCGGTATTGGCGGCGCATCAAGGGCCACGAACCCACCTGGCAAGCCTCGGTGCGGCAAGGCATTACCAACAACGCGGGCTTTTTCCCGCCCACGGATACCCTGCTGGCCCGGTTTGCCCAAGCGTTTATTGCCCACCTGGCCCAGGTGGACGTGCTGGGCGTGTGGCACCAAGCCGGCGAGGGCGAAACAGTGCAACAACTGCTGCCCCAGGCCCAATTGGTAAAACTGCGCTGCCTGGAACCTTACTACCACGCCCAACCTTGGAGCCGGGTGCTAGCCGGTAAAAAAGTGCTTGTAGTGCACCCGTTTGAAGACAGCATCCGCCAGCAGATGCAAAAACGCGCGCTGCTGTTCGCTGACCCCCTGGTGCTGCCGCCGTTCGAGCTGCGCACGGTGCGGGCGGTGCAGTCCATTGCGGGCAATGCCACCGGCTACCCCGACTGGTTTGCCGCCTACGACGATATGTGCCAGCGCATTGCCGCCACCGATTTTGACGTGGCCATTATCGGGGCCGGGGCCTACGGGCTGCCGCTGGCCTCGTTTGTGAAGCAATTGGGCAAGCAGGCCGTTCACCTGGGCGGGGCCACACAAATTTTATTCGGGATCAAAGGCAAGCGGTGGGACGACCACCCGCCCATTGCCGCCCTTTACAACGCCCACTGGCAGCGGCCGCTCCCCAGCGAAGTGCCCCAGGCCCACACCCGCGTGGAGGATGGGTGCTACTGGTGAGCCGGGCGGGCAAAGTCCTGGATTTATGGTATTGGAGGACCAGACGTAAGCAATCGGGATTGATTTAAATGATTACACCAAAACCAAATAGACGATGCGTATTTCTAACCCTATAAATAATTGACAACCAAGCACAAAACCATTTAATCGTGCAGTCATTAAGTCATTTTAGTATTAGTCAAATGAAAAACTGGTTGACCTCGGTCGTTCAATTCTCCAGTTTGCTGGGGCTGCTACTGTGCAATTGGTCGGCCCATGCTCAAAAGCAGATCGCGATTACCATCGATGACCCCAACGTTCAACCCACCCCAAAACTCACTTGGCAAGTGCGCGACAGTGCCATCTTGGCCGCGCTTGATCATCACCGAATCAAAGCGGCTTTGTTTGTGTGCGGCATGCGCGTGAGCAACCCTAACGGACGGGCATTGCTCGCCAAATGGGATCAGCAGCAGCATTTGATTTGCAACCATTCCTATTCGCATTTGTATTTCGACGCGAATACCCAAACGGCAGATCGGTTTATCGCCGATTTTGTAAAAGGTGACAGCGTAGTTAAACCGTATAAGTACCACACCAAAAGGTTCCGGTACCCGTATTTGAAGGAAGGGAACACGGCGGCTAAACGGGACTCGCTCCGGGATGCCCTGGCCAGCCACGGCTATCAAAACGGGGGCGTAACTGTGGATGCCTCAGACTGGTACATCGACGCCGAGATGGCCAAAGCCTTAAAGAACGACCCCGGCACCGACCTAACCCCTTACAAGGAATATTATCTGGCGCACATGTTGGATAGGCTTCTTTACTACGACTCGCTGGCCCATTTGGTGTTTAAAAGAGACATCAAACATACCTTGCTCATTCATCACTCGCTGCTTAATGCGTTGTTTTTGAACGATTTACTGGCCGCCATAAAAGCCCAAGGTTGGCAACTTATCGATGCCAGGCAGGCTTATGAAGACGAGGTTTTTACCCGGCAACCCGCCCTCGTGCCGTGCGGGGAAAGCGTGGTGTGGCAAGGGGCCAAACTCGACGAAAGGCTGGCCAGTTCCCTGCGTTACCCCGCCGAAGATGCAAAGTACGAACAAGCAGCCCTCAGCCGACAGATCAAAAAATACCTATCGCGAAAGCAAACCCGAGAATGAGTGGCCAGTTCATACTCGAGTATAAGGACAAACCCCACCGTGATCTTGCTCTTTAAAAAAG
>JALONO010000179.1 GCA_025454895.1 Bernardetiaceae bacterium | reverse complement strand
ATTGCCAAAATTAGTGTGCGCCCAGGTGCCCATGATGGATTAAGATTGGTTGGGATTTAATACTAACGGAAGCGATATTGTAAGCATTTAATTACCAGCTGTTTAAAGCAGTTAAAAGAAATAAACCTGAATTTGATTTTAGGATAAGTTAGCAAAATTAACCCTATCTATTCTATTTCAGGGCGTAGGCCTTGGGGTCGTAAAAGCGGCCCAGGTCAAAGCCACGCTGGCGGGCCAGCTCGTAATAGGATTGCTCCGGGTCCAGGCCCATCTCGGCGTACACCCGCTGCCGCAGTTCCGGGTGGCGGCGTAAGTCGTTCCGCAGGTAGTCGGGCCATACGAAACTCGTGATCAGGTCGGCCCGATTTTGGAAAAAAAGGCAAGCGTTGCCAATTATGGACGGATAATTTCGATTGCCACTAATATTTATTTGCTTACTTTCTTTTATCGATAGACGGGTGAGCAGGTGCAGCTCGCCCCGGTCCAGCCATACCTCGTCCCGCATCTCTTTGTTGTCCAGCACCTCGGGGAACTCCAGCCGGGTGTAGTCCACCGGGCGGTTGCCCAAAATGCCGTAGCCCGTGTCGGTATTCGCCCTGGAGTCCAGGGCCACCATGAACGCGGCCGGGACCAACACTTGGGGGTGGGCTTCCACGCCGTCCGGGGCGTGGTCGTAGATCCCGGCGTACATCTCCACTAATTGGTCACCCTTGTACCAGCCAAAATAGTTGTTGCCCCCGGCCAGCATCAGGGCTTTTAGGTCTACCAACTTGTGGTATTGTTTCTCCACATCAAATAGTACCCGGCCGGTAACGTATCTGTTGCCGGGCAGGGCCAGGTAAAAGAGGTCGCCAGGGGCGAGTTTGGGTCGTTTCAGGGTCATTTCAGGGCGTAAGCCTTGGGGTCGTAAAAGCGGCCCAGGTCAAAGCCGCGCTGGCGGGCCAGCTCGTAATAGGATTGCTTCGGGTCTAGGCCCATTTCGGCGTACACCCGCTGCCGCAGTTCCGGGTGGCGGCGCAGGTCGTTCCGCAGGTAGTCCGAGTCTACAAACCCCGAAATCAAATCGGCCCGATTTTGAAAAAAGAGGCAGGCGTCCCCGATGATTTCTGGATAAGTTCTCTGGCCCCGGATGTTAATTTGTTTACTTTCCTTGAACGAAAGGCGGGTGGGCAGGTGCAGCTCGCCCCGGTCCAGCCACACCTCGTCCCGCATCTCGTCGTTGTCCAGTACCTCGGGGAACTCCAGCCGGGTGTAGTCCACCGGGCGGTTGCCCAAAATGCCGTAGCCCGTGTCGGTATTCGCCCGGGAGTCGAGGGCCACCATGAATGCCGCCGGGACCAGTACTTGGGGGTGGGTTTCCACGCCGTCCGGCTCGTGGTCGTAGATCCCGGCGTACATCTCCACCAGTTGTTCGGGTTTGTACCAGCCAAAGTAGTTGTTGCCGCCGGCCAGCATCAGGGCTTTTAGGTCCACCAATTTGTGGTACTGTTTTTCCACATCGAACAGTACCCGGCCGGTAAGGTATTTGTCGCCGGGAAGGGCCAGGTAAAAGAGGTCGCCGGGGGCGAGTTTGGGTCGTTTCATAGACGAAATTAGGCATGATTTACGGACAGCCGATATGCTGCATCAACCAATTGAACTTCCGTCGGCCGATTGCGTTAATTTTATTGCCGATCTCGATCATGTGGCCGTGACGGTTAGGCAACTTTATCCCCTTAGTACCTCGTTCAGCTATATAGTGCTGTTCACGAGCACGGGCTTGAAACGAATTCATAGGCTTATCGCGCTCGATAATTGAGATTTCAAAATGACGAGGATCAAATCCTTGGCCTTTGATCTTTTCTCTGATATGGGTATCATAACGGGAGTCAAAGTCAATAGTTTGGCCTACATATATTGGCTTACCAGTCCGTTTATCCACGATTTCGTAAAAGGTGTAGTTCTGTACTTTGTTGCGATCAGTGAATAGGCTCGATTCTCGGATAGACTTGGGAAGTTTGCCTGGTTCATTGGCCCCGCCCGGTGGCGGGGTAGTTTGGTTGTGGGTGAGCAGCCCGGGGCCAACAAAATAATTGTGCAGGCCCGCCACTTCCAAATCGTAGGTTTCTATCATCCGGGGTAGGGTGGCCACCGCCTCAATTTTTTGCCGTTGCCCGTTCAGGTGGCGCAGGTGCGTGCCCGCGCGTAGCTGGTGGGCGGGTAGCCAGGCCTGGGCTTCTTCCACCCAAAACTGGTGGGTAGAAGTGGTGAACAATTGACTACCGTCGAGTTGCAGTTGGGTGAGTTGGGTGGTCCAGCTTTTGTAAACGGCGGTTACGGGCTGGGCCACCAACGCGCCTTGGGCGGGGTCGTAGGCGGTTACGGCCGCGCCCAGGGGCACTTGCTCCACGGGCACGGGGCCGTCGGTAGTCCACACCGGCGTGCCCTTGGGGAAACAGTGCAGGTAACGGCCCAGGTCTTCCCACCGTTCGGCCAACTTTTTCACCCCGTCGCCATAGCCGCTGGCGTTGTTGTGGACCAGCGTGCCCAGGCTGCCCACAAAATAGGTGTGGTAGTCGGCCACTTCCAGGTTAAAAACCGGGGTGGGGTCATACGAAAAGGCAACCCGTTCCACCGGGGCCAGTTCGCGGTTTTGCCGCATCACCAGGTCGCCGGGGGTCAGGTCGCCGGCCGGTTTCCATTCCCCGTTCACAAAAAACGGGTGCTCGGGCGTGGCGGCCAGGGCCTCGCCGCCGATCGTTAGGTGTACCAAGGCATCGGCCTGGCGGGCAAAAACCTGGGTAACGGCCTTCAGGGCCACCGCGCCCGTCTTTTCGTCGGCGGCCCACACTTGGTCGTCCACTTCCATTTGCTCAATGGGCCTTAAACCACGGGCCGCGGCCACGGGCGTACCCGCTGGGAAACAGGCGGTTACACAAGTTTTTAGGGTTTTGATGGAAAGTTGGTTCAGCCCTTTTTTCAAAGCGGCCGTGGCCGCTGCGGCGGCGGCCATCTGCTTGGCCATCCCCTTGGCGGCTACTTTGGCGCCTGCCTTCAGGGCCGCCTTCACCCCGGTTTTGGCCCCCATCATGGCGGCGGTGGCGGCCCCAAACGTAAAGGCCCCCGCCACCACCGAGGCCACATCCCAGATCAAGAACCCGGCGTTGAGGGCAATGCCCACGCCGTTACCGGTTTGGATAGAATGGATCAGGTCGCGCCCGCTGCCCCAAATGGGGATCATGCCTTCCAAAAAACCCGCCTCGCCTACCGAGTTGGCCTCCTGCTCGGCTTCTTCGGCCACTTGGTTTTGGGTCGCTTCCAGCTCGGCCTGCATTTCGGGCGGCAGGGGTATTTGCCCCGAGGTGATAAAACTGACCGTGCCTCCCACCGAGCAGGCGATGCAGGAGCGGGCCACCAGCGTGCGCTGGTCGTGGACCCGCACCGGGAACGGTTGTTGCCAAACCGTGGGGGCAGGCACGCAGGGCTTTTGGGTAAGTTTACAAACCGTGAACGAGGGGATGTTGACCAGCGGGGCCTTGTCGGTCTCGATGGCCACCAGCAGGTTCTGGATGTTGGTGGTTAAGTTGTTGGTGGCATTAAACAACGCGGGCACGGCTCCTTGGCTGCATTCCATGAGCGCGCCCTTGATCACATATTCCAATGGATCAGACATGGTCGATAGTTAGTTTGGTCGCAAAGATTTTGGCCGGGACGACCTAGCCAAATAGTGTCAGTTCATAGGGTTTGTTGAAAGTGAGTGAGTATTTGGTAATTTTTAAATTGGAAACAACTGCACGAATTTAGGTTGGGTCTTTTTTGTTCAAAATGCTGAAGATCAAATACTTGTATCTTAATTAATCAATAAAGCGAAATTATCAGACGCAAGATTGGGGTAAATCATTCATGGTAGTTTGTAATAATGAGGCCCAGGCGTTAACTAACCAATTAATCACTAAGTTTTGCAGCTTGTATTGCTAAAACTCTCGCTGGGTAGGTCAGATTTGGTTTGGTTAACGATGATAAAGAACGCCTCCGCAGCCTAGCCGCTTGCAAGCGATGGGTAGTGCCAGGCCCGCACTGGGCAAAAGGCGAAAACAGGATCAACGCATCTGAGGCACTGCCCTACTTTTTCTGCTAAAAACGAAGTCTAGTAATTTTTATTGTCCGGTTAGCCAATAGCAAACCCCGCCCGGCAGGCCCTAGGGCTAGCAGGCGGGGGGACGTTTGAGCTAGGCTGGCCCTAAAACGGAGAAGGCCAAACCCAATGAAAGGTGATTGTCTTAAAATTAAATACTTAACAACCAGTCATTTAATTACTAGATACGGGCCGATCGCTTGGCTATTTTGAGCCTAACTTGCAAACACCGCACTTTCGGCAATGGCCCGGCCCGCTTCCAGGTCGGCACTCACGCTGGCCAGTTTGGCCGCAATGCTGCCCAAGGCGATTTTGCCCAGGGGCAGGCGCAGGGGCGGTTGGGCCTGGCTTACCAATTGGGTAATGGCCAGGGCGGCCTTGGCCGGATCGCCCTCTTGCTTGCCGTTTACCGCCTGCATCCGCTGCCTAAACGTGCCCGCCGTGGCTTCGTAAGCCGGCAAAACCGTGGCGGCTTGGTGGAAGCCTGCGTCCGCAAACGCCGTGCGGAAGGGGCCTGGCTCCACCATCGTCAGTTTAATGCCCAAGGGGGCTACCTCGGCGGCTAGGGCCTCGCTAAAACCTTCCAGGGCAAACTTGCTGGCGCTGTAAATGCCAAAACCCGGAAACGCCTTGACCCCGCCGTGCGACGAAATTTGGACAATGTGCCCGCTCCCTTGCTGGCGCATGAGGGGCAGGGCGGCCTGGGTTACCCGCAGCGCCCCGAAAAAATTGGCCTCGAACACGGCCCGTACCTCGGCTTCGCTGGCTTCTTCCACCGCCCCGGCAAAGCCGAACCCGGCGTTGTTGACCAGTACATCCAAGCGGCCCAGCCGGGCTTGCAGGGTGGCAAAGGCCGCCGCCACTTGGGCGGGCTGGGTTACGTCCATCACCAGGCCCAGCCCTTGCTGCGGGTGGGCTTGGTTAAACGCTTCCGCTTGGGCCGTTTGCCTAAAAGTGCCCACCGCGTAATCACCTTGGGCCATCACGGCCTGGGCCAGGGCCTGCCCCAACCCGCTGGAAATACCGGTAATCAACCAAATTTTTTGCATCGTTATTGAAGATTAAAAAGTGCTTGAAAGGATTTTTTCTGTTGGTAGCTCACCAGCCCAAAAAGGGCCAAGGTTACGAGCCAGATGCCGTTACCGGGCAGGTCGTGGGCCAGGTGGAACAGCACAATATTGGCCACCACTGGGGTCAGCAACAGTAACCCGCAAACCGGGTGCGAGGGATCAAAAGTAGTCCCGCTCCCACAATTTCCACAATACCCACCACAGGGGCGAGGTAAGAAGTAAACATAGCCCCTAGAAATTGCCCGGCTACCGGGTCGGTTGGCGGAGGAGGGTTGACAAAGCCTAAAAATTTATTCGCCCCGAAAACAATAAAGTGGAGGGAAAAAAGCCAAGTGGCGATGTTAAAAAGGTACTTGTTCATAAGAAAAACAGAAAAAATAGGTGAAAAAGTGAATGAAAAAAGTTACCTATAAATTAGGAACAGCGGGCCAATCCACCGGGATTTGGGTGATATTGTGCAGGTAATTGCTCATGATTTTATCGCCAATCACCATCACCATATCGATGAGGCTGGCCTGGGTGTAACCGGCTTCAAAAAGATGCTCAAGGGCCTTTTCGGAGGGGCGACCTTTGTTCACGGCCGTTTCTTTCACAAACTTGGCCAGGGCATCCAGTTTGGGGTCAAAGGTTACCTGGGCCCGGCGGATCTCCAGCACTTGCGCATCGGTAAAGCCGTGCATTTTGGCCACGGCCGTATGGGCGGGCACACAGTACTTACAATCATTTACTTGGCTCACTACCAGGTTAATCACCTCGCGTTCTTTGGCGGTGAGGGTGCTTTTGCGGTTTTGCAGGGCCAGGTAGTCGCCCAGGCCGGTTTCGTTGAGGGCAAAGGTGGCATACAGGTTGGGCACCCGGCCAAACGCCTTTTGCATGTGGTCAAAAATGGCCTGGTTGGCGGGTGATACTTCTTCCCGGGTGGGTACGGCAAAGGTGATGGATTCGGCAAGCGTTGTCATCTTGTTTTAAGAGTTTAAGATTGTTTTGTCGTGATTGACAATGCAAAATTGGCTCCTTGCCGACAGGCCAAAAATGAACTAGAACAGGAAATAAAGTTGAACTGGTTCAACTTTTTTGGCTGGCCTTGCGCTTGCGAAGTTTTGATAAGTACTCGGTGGTCATGCCCAAGTACGACGCGAGCGTGTATTGGGGCACCCTTTGCACAATGGCCGGGTATTTTTGCTGAAATTCGTCATACCGTTCCTCGGCGGTTTTACTTAGGTTAGAGAGCATGCGCTGTTGCAGAAAGGCGAAGGCCCGCTGGGTAATAATGCGGAAAAAGCGCTCAAACTTGGGCACGGTTTCCATGAGTAGTTGTTCGGCGTTGTAGTCGATTTGCACCAGCATGCTGTCTTCCAGGGCCTCTACAAACAAGGTGGCGGGTTGCTGAAAGATAAAGCTGCTGTAATCGCTGATCCACCAATCGTCAACGGCAAAGGCAATGGTGTGCTCGGTAGCATTTTTATCCACTAGGTACGCTCGCATGGCCCCCCGGTACACATAACTGCGGTAGCGGCAAACAAACTCCGGCTGGGCAATCAACTGTTTTTTACGGACGGGCGTTACCCGCAGCAGTGAAGCAAAAAAGGCCTGCTCTTCGGCCGAGAGTTGGATATGGCGGGCCACATAGGCTTGTAAAGTCTCTATTTCGGTCATGGTGGGGGCAAAATTGCATTTTTTGGGCGACTTGGACGGCCAGCCTGGTCCTTTGCCCGGCGGGGGGCTATTCGACGTATCTTTGTGGTATGGAAACCACCGTGCCCACTACCGATACCCTGCCCGTGATGGAAGCCTTTTATACCTTACAAGGCGAGGGGGCGTTCCAAGGTCAGGCCGCTTATTTCATCCGCCTGGGCGGCTGCGACGTAGGCTGCACCTGGTGCGACGTAAAAGAGTCGTGGGATGCCAGCAAGCACCCGGCCCTGCCCGTGGGGCAAATAGTGGCCCAGGCGGCCCGGCACCCGGCCCGGTTGGCGGTGGTTACGGGCGGCGAACCGGCCATGTACCCATTAGGCCCGCTCACGGCGGCCCTCAAAGCGGCGGGCTTTCGCACCCATATCGAGACCTCCGGGGCCTACCCCCTCACCGGGGCTTGGGACTGGGTGTGTTTCTCCCCCAAAAAGTTTAAGGCCCCCAGCCCCAGCGTGTACCCGCTGGCCCACGAGCTTAAAGTGATCGTGTACCACAAAAGTGACCTGGCTTTTGCCGAAAAGCACGCTGCCCAAGTAGGCCCGCAGTGCCTGCGCCTGCTCCAGCCAGAGTGGGGCAAGGCCGCGCAAATGCTGCCTCTCCTCATTGATTATGTGAAGGCAAACCCTCACTGGCGCGTATCGTTGCAAACCCACAAATTCATGGACATTCCTTGAGGTGTACCGTCAACGGATCAAAATAAAAAACCAGCCCTCGATTGGACTGGTTTCATTGTTTATAAAAGACGTAGAACCGAAGCTCTAATAGTTTACTTTTTCGGCTACTACTACCATCTCTTTGATATTGCCCATGTAAGCCGTGAGCCAGGTGGCAAAACGGTAAGCTTGAAAGCTGTAGCGATAAAGTGGCAGCCAGCGGCGATACCCGGCTCCTTGCACAACTTGGTTAGCCGTTACTTTAAACCCGTTGCTGAAAAGCAAATTATTGATGGTACGGAAATTCCAGGCAAACAAGTGATGGTGCTCATCCATCCGCAGCTCAGTAGGCACCCGGCTGTCATCTTCCAAAGGCAGTTCCAAAATGATCCGCCCGCCCGGCAGTAACTTGTGCCAAATCTGCTGTAACGCTTCGGCCGGGTTTGGTAATACGGGCAAATAATGCGAAGAGAAAACCAAATTGAACGACTCATTGGGCAGAATGCCTAGATCGGTAGTAGCATTAAGGCCCCGTTTGTGGCAGGCTTCAACATGTTCAGCCGAGGGATCGAACCCGACTGCATTAGATAAGTGCGCGATGTGATAACCTGTGCCGCAACCAAAATCCAATACTCGCATGCTGCTAGTGTAATTGGCAAAATACAAATGCTTGGTAATGGCCGCGCGGGCATCATAATAAGGGGAGAACACATCAAATAAGCCTAAAACCTCGGTTTTCTGGCTTAGTGAAGTTTGAATGGCGGTGGCGTTTGACATAGCACTGATACTTGGACTTTTTTAGTAAGTGAAAAGGATTTTTTGGTTTTTTGTTGAATAATTTTACGAGGTAAAATAATTTAACCTAAGCGAGTTATTTTCTATGGCTGTAAGCACCATCTTTTGGCTGCAACTTCACCACCATTCTTGACCATAAATCTATTATGGCATGTAAATATTGGGGCGTTTCATTTAAAAATTCATCGTTTTCACCTTACAATCAGTAACTCAAACAGCTTCTTAAACTGCGTGGTTCAAAATAAGTACCAACTCACTTTCGTTACAGTTTACATCCAAGCAAATTTAACAAACCCTACAATGAAACTCAATTCTTTTCCAACGGAAAGGACGAAGATTCTTTTAAAAGTATCATTCTTTTGAGGTAGTTTCATATCTTCTCAGGCTTGCTGAACAATTGTCGCCCCTTGAGCAGCCTTGTCTCGAGCCGGTAACCGATCATCAGCGAAAAGCTAACCACGTTGCTGTCTAACAAAAGCTCCGGCAAGCGGGTGGTTTGGGTGTCGTTATAAGCGGTAAGGGCGCCAAAAAAACGATCGCCGTTGTAGCCCAAAGCCGCCCGGCCAATAAAGCGGGGCACCGGGGCAAAACTGCGCGTGGTAGTTTGTTCTTTGAGGGCAAAATGCCGGTGTTGCAGGCCCAAACTAGCCGAGGCACTGATATTGAAATAAAATCGCTTGCCCAGCACAAACGTGTGCGCATAGCCCGGCACCAAGGCAAAGTTGATGAAATTGCCCCGGTCGAACCCAGGCCCAAACACGGGCTGGAGAGCGGTTGGCACTAGGCTGGAGTCGGCAAAAGTTTCCAAGTAGCTCACTGAGCCGGTGAGGATAAACGACCCCGCGCTTTTGAGTTGCCGTTCGTCGTGGACAAAGGCGGCCCGGTACGAAAACCGTTCCGAGTTGAATACCCAATAAACGTTAAGCGAGGCGTTGCTCAATTCCAAATCTGGCCGCTGGGGATAGATGGGCGAAGTCCAGTTAGTGCCGTAGGTCTTACCTGGGGAAGCCAGGAAATACCCTGCATAATCCTGATAATAAGCGTCAAAGCCTAGTTTGCGGCCAAACCGGTTGATCTGGAGATCGAAGTACCGGCTCTCGCCCCGGGTGAGGTTCTGGGTTTCTTGTTGGGCCCCTTTGAAGCCCACGTTTATCGCGATGCGCTTGAACACCAAACCCACGCCCACCGTGCCCACCACGTTGGGGTGGTAGTCGATCTGTCGTTGGCGGTCGTTTTGGGCGCGCAAGGTTAGCCCCAGCCTGCGGTAATTGGCAAACAGTTTCGGGATCAAGTGCTCGTCGTAAGTTTTGATGTAAACTTGGCCGCTGTCAGGTTGGGCCTGGACGGTAAAAAGTGGGAACATTATGGCCAATGAAACCGCTAACAAACGCAGCTTAGAGGCGACTGGTCGTGAAAAAAAAAGCATGTTGATCTCGGATTAGATAAGTACTTACAGCCGATATTTATGACAGGCCAATTGGGAAAAGGTTGATGGAAGGCCGATGAAATTTTTACAAGTGGCAAGGAGCGCCCGCAACCGCTGGCCAAACGTTTTAGCGGACATCTTGGCGCGGTAGCGGGTATTGCCAAAAAACTGGCTTATTTGGTGGGGTAGTGCGGCATTTTGGGGCTTGTTTTACTGGTTTTCTAACAAAGAAAGACGAAATGGGGCTTTGGGAAAAATCGGATCGCCAGGCCGCAAGAGCAAAAGCAGTTTGGTATTTTTCTGCCAGCCTGGTAATATGCGACCACAAATATGGGCAAACGTCCCGGTTTTGCTGGGTTTGCTTGTAATCAGCCGATTAACCGCAGTAGCCAAACTCAATAACAGTGCCGACCTCTCCATGATCGAACGCATCAACGCCGCCGTCCAATACATTCATCAACACTACGCCCAGGCCCCGGCCGTAGGCATTATTTTGGGCACTGGCCTCGGCGCCCTGGTCAACGACGTGGCCGTGGAGGCCGTGCTGCCCTATGGCGAAATCCCGCACTTCCCCCTTTCCACGGTCGAGAGCCACTCCGGCAAGCTTATTTTTGGCCACCTGGCCGGGCGGCGGGTGGTGGTGATGCAAGGGCGGTTCCATTACTACGAGGGCTACTCGCTGGCCGAGGTAACTTTTCCGGTGCGGGTAATGCAGCGGCTGGGCATTGGCCACTTGCTGATCTCGAACGCGGCCGGGTTGATGGCCATTAACGACCACCTGAACCTGATGCCCGACAACCCGCTGCGGGGCAAAAACTTGGAGGTTTTTGGCCCCCGTTTCCCCGATATGTCGGAGCCGTACCACCTGCCCACGCTGCGGCTGGCCAGCCAACTGGCTGAACAAATGGGCATTACGTTGCACCAAGGCGTGTACGCGGCCGTGCCCGGCCCCAACCTCGAGACCCGGGCCGAGTACCGGATGCTGCGCACCCTCGGGGCCGACGCGGTGGGTATGTCCACCGTGCCGGAGGTGATCGTGGCCCGCCATTGCGGCCTGCCCGTGTTTGCGGTGTCGGTGCTCACCGACCTTTGCACGCCCAGCCACCTGGAG
>JALONO010000178.1 GCA_025454895.1 Bernardetiaceae bacterium | reverse complement strand
GCGCAGTTGCTCAAACTTGGTCATGGGCACGGCCAGCCGCCATTGGGTCATGGCCTCGCGGTAAGTTTTGAGCGTTTGGTCGATCTCGGCCAGTTGCTTTTGCTCGTCGGCGGTCAGTTCGCGCTGCTCGCGGCGCTTGCGCAGCAGGCCAAACACGGCGGAGTTGCCTGCCAGCGGGTTCTTGGGCGCGCCCGCATATGTCTCGGCCGGGCCGCCCATCAGCTCGATGGCGTCCACCCCGCTGTCGAGCACGTACTGGAGCGTGGCCTCGGCGCTTTGGTCGGGCAGGTCGCGGTACGAGTAGGTGATCACGCCCACCTGCACGCCCCTAAACCGCGACTTGGGCTTGTCAAAGTGATCGATCACGGCGGGCATGCCCCACAACTGGCCGCTGGCCAGCACCGCCCCCGAAGCTGCGGCCGCCCGGCCCAGGAACCAGCGGCGCGATAGGTTAGTTGTTTCTTCCATTATAAATTAAAAATGACTTAATGATTGTATGATCAAATGATTGTTCTAGCTGGTTATCAATTGTTTATAACATCAGCAATGCGCAGTCTCTACTTAATTTTGGTATTATCAAATGTTGGGGGCTAAAAGTAAGGAAAAGTGCAACCACGGCCCTGAACCAGGGAATGTTTTTCTCAAAAACGAAAAAAAGAGTGCAGCCAAAGCCAGATGAGGCGTTAACTCCAAGCCCACCAATAATATCCCAGCCCCGCCAACCCGGCCACCGCTAGCCGCCCGCCCTCCAGCCACCAGGCCCAGCGTTTGCCCTCCAGCAGGCCCCCGCCCGCAATAATGGAAGCCCCGATGAACAACGCCCCGGCTATTTTAAGGGGCCAAGTTAAATGGGCCTGCCCAAACAGGTACGCCGCCGCCAGCCCGGCCGTGAGCACGTACTGCGCCAGCACGTAGCGGCTTACCGCCCCGGGCACGGGCCGGTCAAATTTGGGGTAGCTGGCCCGCTCCACGGGCGGGAAGGGCAGCGGCCCGCCTTGGTCGGCCGGCCGCCAACCGGGCTTGGCCCACAGCAGCCGCCAGCGGTCGGCCCAGCGCGGGGTTTGCCGCCACTGCTGCCCAATGAGCGCAAAGTGGGAAAAATTGGCCCACACCGGGTTCCAGCTGTTAAACGGCGTGGTGATGCCGTACACGGGCGGGGCCACCTCCGGCGCAAAAGTGCCGAACAAGCGGTCCCAAACGATGAACACGCCCGCGTAGTTTTTGTCGATGTACTCCGGGTTGCGCCCGTGGTGCACCCGGTGGTGCGAGGGCGTGTTGAGTACCCACTCCAGCCAGCCCAGCCGCCCCACCGCCTCGGTGTGGATCCAAAACTGGTACAGCAAGTTCAGGCCCGACACGTACACCAACTGCTCGGTGCTAAAGCCCAGCAAGGCCAGCGGCAGGTACACATAAAACGTGAGCGTGCCCTGGAACCAACTTTGCCGCAACGCCACCGACAAGTTATAATCCTCGCTTTGGTGATGGACCACGTGGCCGCTCCACAGCAAGTTGATCTCGTGGCTGAGCCGGTGCGCCCAGTAGTAGCAAAAGTCGTAGGCGATGAACAACGCCCAAAAACTCCACCCGTTGGCCGGGATTTGCCAAAACGCGAAATATTGGTACACCCACTGGTACACCCCAATGTTGATCACCTTTAAAAAAACGCCCGTTACCTGCTGGCCCATGCCGCAGCTAATGTTGGTGAGGGCATCGCTGAGCCGGTAAGTGTTAACATGGCGCACCCGCTCCACAATCAGCTCCAGGCCAATGAGCAAGAAAAAAATCGGAATCGACAAAACTACCGGATTAAGGTTCATCTCAAGTAAAATTTTGTGGCCAAAATATGGTAATAATCCAATTATTTTGAAAAGACGGGCCGCCCGATTTGGTAAATAAAATCAATCTGCCTAATTTTACTTGTAATTGGCGGCACAAAAATGGCTTAAACCTTACTTGGGTGCCTTGGGCGCGCAAAAGGCTTTGGTTCCACCCCCGCTAACCCCCCGCACGATGAGCCAATTCCCGTTTTTCATTTGGGTGATCCTCACCTTTTTTTACCAGCCCGCCGCCACCGTGGTGGCCCAGGCGGTGGACGAAGCCAGCTTCCCCACCGAGCAGGTAACGCTGGAACTCAAAACCCGCCTGGAGGCCAAAGCCCCCGCCGACGGCCTCCGCATTGGCCAGCGGCGGTTGTTGCACGCGCCCGGCCGGTTGTTGCAATTGTACCAGGGCCGCAATTTTGCCCCGCGCTGGACCACCGCGGCCCAAGTGGAAACCGCCGTGCGGCTATTACTGGCCGCCGACCGCGAGGGACTGCTCTCCCACGACTACCACGTAGAAGCGATATTACGCCTTAAAGGCCAAACTTTCAACCCCGGGGCCACGCCTACGGCCGCTGCCCTGGCCGACCTGGAACTGTTGCTCACTGATGCCTTGGCCGCCTATGGCACCCACCTGGCCCACGGCAAGGTGATACCCAAGGAGATTATGCCCGAATGGAACTACACCCAACTGCCCAGCCCCGCTGATAGCCTGGCCATTTTGCAAAAAATAGCGGCTACCGATAGCTTGGAAAATACCTTGGAAATGTTCAAACCCGGCTCAACATCGTACAAACTGGTGCGCGAGCGGCTGGCCTTTTACCGCGACCTGGCCGCCAAAGGGGGCTGGCCCCGCCTCGAGCCGGATAGTGCCAAGCTGGGCAAAGGCAAAACCGCCCCCCGGGTGCGTGCGCTACGGCAGCGGTTGGCCGTGGAGGGTTTTTTAGCCTCCCGGTCCGACACCCTGCTGTTTGACGACACGCTGGAAGTGGCCCTCAAAGCCTACCAAAAAACCTACGGCCTGCGCCAAACCGGCCTCCTCGACGAAAACACCACTAAAGCCCTTAACGTGCCCCTGGCCGACCGCATCAACACCCTGCGCATTAACCTGGAAAAGGCCCGCTGGCTGCCCGACACGCTCCCCGCCCATTTGGTGATGGTAAATGTGCCCAGTTTCCACTTGTATTACTTCCGTGAAAACCAAGTGGTTTGGCACACCGACGTAACCACCGGCAAGCCCGAAAACCAAACCCCGATTTTCACCACCCAAATCAAAGGCATCGAGTTTAACCCCACCTGGGGCGTGCCCGGCGGCATTTTGCGCAACGAGGTGCTGCCCGCCGTGATGCGCAACCCCAACTACTTGCGCCGCAACCGCATGGCCCTGGTGAGCCGCAGCGGCCAGGTGGTGGACCCGAGCACCATCGACTGGGCCAATTACCGGGGCGGCCACTCGTTTGTGCAGGCGGCCGGCCGGGGCAACCAACTGGGCCGCATCAAGTTCCTTTGCCCTAACAAGTACTCCATCTATTTGCACGACACCCCGCACAAATCGGGCTTTAAGTACATGGATCGCGCCTTCAGCCACGGGTGCGTGCGCGTATGGGAGCCGTTTAAACTGGCCGAAAAAATCTTTGCCGACACCACCCAATGGAACCAAACCGTGTTTGACACGCTGGTGAAAAAAGGGGCCACCAAGCGCGTACCCATCGACCCGCTGGACGTGTACATCGTCTATTTCACGGCCGGGGCCGATCCGGTGGATGGCAGCTTCTTCCTCCGCAAGGATGCCTACGGGCTTGACCAGAAGGCGTTGAGCCACCTCAACATGTCGGCGGCCACCATGCAAGCCGACCTGGCCCGGCAAAAACGCGAGGCCCGCGAGCAAGCCCTGGCCAAGCGCAAGGCCGCCCAGGAAGCCGCTAAAGCCGTGGCCGAAACCAAGGCCCAAACCGCGAAGGCCGAAGCCCAGGCCAAAACCGGGCAATAGTTTTCCGGTTGCCTGTGTTTAGGACTTAAATCATTGATTTACAGTTAATTTAACCCCCGGCTTCTCAAAACGCCAAGCCGGGGGTTAAATTGTGAGCTGGCGGGGCAAGCCAGCCCCGTAGCGGCCAACTCGTCGGCGGGGAAGCGCGCCGGTGTCCCTCTTTGGCCACCTTCCTGCTAATTTCGCCATTTATGGCCACAATTTTCGCTAATATTGCCCTGGGTTATCTTCCGATTGTCCCCACATCTAATCTGCAATTGCGCCGTTGAGCTACCACCCCCCACTTGCCCAACCTGACACCGGGTGCTCAGATCAATTCATTGATATGAAGTATGAAGATTTTAAAATTCAAGTTTGAGAACAAATCCCTTGAATGGCGTTTAGAAGAACTTTCATTCAATAAACTCACTCTTTTGGTAGGTGCCTCAGGAGTGGGGAAAACCCAAATTTTGAATGCCCTGCTAAGCTTAAAGCGAATAGCATCTGGTGGAAGTATGAATGGTGCAGCCTGGTTTGTCGAGTTTGAAACTTTAGACAAGCGTAAGTACGTTTGGGAAGGGGAATTTGAAAATCAGGAGATGGCACTACTTTATGACAGCGAAAACGATGAAAACAAGAGGAATAAATCAAAAATTGTCTATGAAAAATTACTTTTGAATAATGAAGTAATTGTTAGCCGAGTGAATAATAAGATTGTTTTGGGCGGGCTGCCTATCATTAAACTCTCGCAAGAAGAAAGTATTTTAAATTTACTAAAGGAAGAAGATACAGTAAAACCAGCCCACGATGAGTTTCTGAAGTTGTATCTTTCCAATAACTCTACTCAACAAAACAAGAAGTTATACTTTGACTTTCTGAATTTGAATAACTTGCTAGCCAAATACAATACCCTAGCAAGCATCCAAGAAAGTCAATTGGCAACCCCCTCGAAGCTGTTTTTTGTCTCTCATGCTCATGAGCGAACTTTTTTATTGATCAAACAACGTTTTATTGACATATTTCCTCAAGTCCAGGATATTAAAATTTCCCCCCTTGAGTCGAAAAATAATGAAATGCCCGATGGATTTAAAGACGTTCTATTCATCCAGATTAAGGAGCAAGGGGTAAAAAATTGGATTAATCAATCCAGAATTTCATCAGGTATGTTTCGCACATTAATCCAACTGAGCGAATTATATTTATGTGCTGAAGGCACGGTTTTCCTTATTGATGAATTTGAAAATAGCCTTGGCATCAATTGTATAAACGAAATAACGAACGATATTTTGTCAACCAAAAGAAATGTTCAATTTGTTATAACTAGCCACCATCCCTATATCATTGATGCTATCGGGTTTAATTATTGGAAGCTCATTACGCGCAATGCGGGTGTAGTAAAAGCACATGATATTGATAAATTCAATCTCGGCAAGTCGAAGCATAGTGCTTTTATGCAATTGCTCCAACTTGAGGAATACCAAACCGGGCAAGAGCAGATATGAACATTTATTTTTTGGTTGAAGGCAAACGGACTGAAGTTAAAGTTTATCCCAAATGGTTATCGCATCTTGTGCCAGAATTATCAAGAGTAAATGCTTTTGATCAGGTACATGAAAACAACTACTATATTTTTAGTGGAAACGGTTTCCCTTCTTTACTTGATAATCATTTGCGAAACTGTGTGGAAGATGTAAATCATTTAGGCTGTTATAATTACTTGGTTATCTGCCTTGATGGAGACGATGATGGAATCGCCTCTTGCAAACAAGGAATTTTAGACTTTATGGAAAAAGAAGCCATTCGTTTAGTCCCTCAAACCAAATTTGAGATCATCGTTCAGAACAAATGTCTGGAAACCTGGTTTTTAGCTAATCCAAGAATTTTCAAGAAAAACCCTGGAGATAATTTACTGCGAGAATACATGGATTTTTATAATGTGAAAAATCGGGATCCTGAATTGATGGGGAAACCGCTTGGCTTTTTTGGTTCAACCTCAGTTTTTCACGCTAGTTACTTACAACGGCTCTTAGCCGAACGGAACGTTGTCTACACTAAAAAGAACCCCCAGAGCGTAATCGAAGCCTATTTTCTACAAGAATTAGTGATGCGAAACCAGAAAACTAACCATATTCAGTCTTTCGGGTACTTTACCGATTTTTGCGAGCAGGTTCGGGCGAATATTGTGAAAACGTAATTCGCAGTATGGTGCTCCTGTATGCAGCCCTTTGTAATAAATACTAAACAAGTAGGTTGACTTTAACCACCAATTCATTGATTATCAATTTCTAATACCTTTCTCCCCATTTTTTCATGAGCGATATTGCTTCCCTCAAAGTAATGGCTGCCCAAGTGCGGCGCGACATCGTGCGGATGGTCCACGCCGTGCAATCGGGCCACCCGGGCGGCTCGCTGGGCTGCACCGAGTACTTTGTAGCCCTTTACGGGGCCGTGATGAAACACAACCCCCGTTTCCAACCCGACGCGGTGGGCGAAGACCTGTGTTTCTTGTCCAACGGCCATATTTCGCCGGTTTGGTACAGCGTGCTGGCCCGCTCGGGCTATTTCCCGGTGCCGGAGCTGGCCACTTTCCGCAAAATCAACTCCCGGTTGCAAGGCCACCCGGCCACCGAGGAAGGGCTGCCCGGCATCCGGATCGCGTCCGGCTCGTTGGGCCAGGGGCTGTCGGTGGCCATCGGGGCCGCCCTGGCCAAAAAACTCAACGGCGACGACCGGCTGGTGTACGTGCTCATGGGCGACGGCGAACAACAGGAGGGCCAAATTTGGGAAGCGGCCATGTACGCGGCCCACAACCGGGTGGACAACCTCATCGCCACCATCGACCTCAACGGGCAGCAGATCGACGGCCCGGTGGACAAAATTTTGTCGCTGGCCAGCCTGGCCGACAAGTACCGGGCCTTTGGCTGGACGGTGATCGAGACCGCCAACGGCAACGACTTGGCCCAAGTACTGGCCGCTTTTGCCCAGTGCCAGCAACTGGCCCGGCAAGGCCGCCCGGTGCTCAACCTGCTGCGCACCGAAATGGGCTACGGCGTCGACTTTATGATGCACTCGCACAAGTGGCACGGCGTGGCCCCCAACGACGCCGAACTGGAGCGGGCCTTGGCCCAGTTGCCCACCACGCCCCTGGGCGACTACTAGCCCTGGCATTTAACGACCCGAAAGCCCCGCATTAAAATGGTGGACACGATCAAAACCGTCTGGAAAAACCTGGCCTGATCTGCCATCGTCCACAATAAAAATGACGGAGCCAACCGAGGTGCAGGGCAAAATGCCCCGGTGGTGGCTAAATTGCTCCAGCGGCCCGAACTAGATCAGCCAATTTGCTGAAAACCAATTGACTGGCCCGTTTGCCTATGCTTATGCGCAACCTCCTCGCCCAAATTGAATACCCGGCCGATTTGCGCCGCCTACCCGTGGCCCAACTGCCGCAGGTATGCGCCGAGTTGCGGGCGTTCATTATTGACCAGGTGGCCCGCTACGGCGGCCATTTTGGGGCCAGCCTGGGCACGGTGGAGCTAACGGTGGCCTTGCATTACGTGCTGGGCACGCCTTACGACCAGTTGATTTGGGACGTGGGCCACCAGGCTTACGGCCACAAAATCCTTACCGGGCGGCGCGAGGCGTTTGCCAGCAACCGGCGGCTGGGCGGGCTGGCGGGTTTCCCCACCCGGGCCGAGAGCGACTACGATGCTTTTGGCACGGGGCACTCGTCCACCTCGATTTCGGCGGCCTTGGGGCTGGCCCAGGCGGCCTGGCTCCGGGGCGACCACCAGCGGCAGCACGTGGCCGTAATCGGCGACGGCTCGCTTACCGCCGGGCTGGCCTTTGAGGCCCTCAACAACGCGGGCGATGCCCAGTTTGCCCACCTGAACCTGCTGGTGGTGGTGAACGACAACGGCATCGCCATTGACCCCAACGTGGGCGGGCTGCCCCAGCACCTGGCCGCCTTGGCCCAACCACCCGATCAACCCGTGCCCACCTGGCCCGCTGGCCACCCGGCCAACGTGTTTACTCAACTGGGCCTGGCCTACACGGGCGTGGCCGATGGCCACGACGTGGCGCAACTGGTGGCCCACCTGCGCGAACTGGTGCGCCGGCCCGGCCCGCGCGTGTTGCACGTGCGCACCCGCAAGGGCAAAGGCTACCCCCCCGCCGAGGAGGAACAGGTGCGCTGGCACTCGCCGGGCAAGTTCGATAAAATTACGGGCGAGATTTACCGCCAGCCGCCGCCCACCCAGCCCGTGCCACCTAAATACCAAGACGTATTTGGCCAAACGCTGCTGGAACTGGCCCAACAAAACCCTGATTTAGTGGGCATTACCCCGGCCATGCTCTCCGGTTCGGGCATGCACTGGCTCAAAGAGGCCCTGCCCCACCGCGCTTACGACGTGGGTATTGCCGAGCCGCATGCGCTCACCTTTGCCGCCGGGCTGGCCGCCGATGGCTGGCTGCCGGTGTGCCACCTTTACTCCACGTTCATGCAGCGGGCCTACGACCAGCTCATCCACGATGTGTGCCTGCAAAACCTCCGGCTAATCTTGTGCCTGGACCGGGCCGGGCTGGTGGGGGCCGATGGGGCCACCCACCACGGTTTGTACGACCTGGCTTATACCCGGGCCATCCCGCACACCATTGTGGCCGCGCCCATGGACGAGGTGGAACTCCGCCACCTGCTGTACACTGCCCAGTTGCCCACGGCCCCGCCCGGCTCGGCGGTGGGCCTG
>JALONO010000382.1 GCA_025454895.1 Bernardetiaceae bacterium | reverse complement strand
TGTCAGGCGCGGCGGCAGTTCTCATCGCCTTGCTCACCGTAAGTTGGCAGAGCATCCGGGCGGCCCTGGCCAACCCCGTCAAGAGCTTGCGGAGCGAGTGATGGGGGCTTTGATGAGAATAGTTTGGCAGCGCAACCACTTTTATAGGTGAAAAATGGGACAGGTAAATGTGCATACCATTTATCTGCCCCATTTCTTGTTTTCTTGCGATGATCCTACCCCTCCTTCCTTCGCACTCTTTTTAGGGTAAAGAAACTACCTTGACTTATACTGCCTGCCGTACTTACTAATACCCAGCCCCGTTTACTCAGGTAGTTGAGGGCTTGGGCAATAGATTTTATTTTTTGATTATTGTTGGTGCTATCCACCATGGCAATGTCACCTTCTCCATAATCTACCCGAATTGTTTTGCTATTAATGAATCCATACACAGAAACAACCGCGTATTCTTCGTGTACCTGATTTTGTTGGGCGATGCTATTGGTGGAAAAGAGAACGAAAATGGCAAAAGCGAAAATTACGTGCTTCATGGGATAGGTAAGGTTTTGGATTTAATATTTTGATAAGCAAAATTAACAGGCCCTGCCGTCGTTAGGGAGTACACATATATAACTACCATCAACAACTGCGGCAATTGTTGCTGCTACACTTGTTACTCCTACATTTATACCTGTAACTATTCCCGCATAAGCCGCTCCCCATGTCATAGGTCCCAGTGAAACAACTGCTGCTGCTACTACTGCTACTACCGCAACCACTGTTACCACCGCTATTGTTGTAACAACAACGTTAACTACAAAATTTGCCGCTTGGCAGAGCCAACACTCTATTCTATCTATGGAAATAGCCTTGTCGGCAGAGTTATCTAGATTTTCTGCCAAACTTATAGCTAGGTCCACTAATGCATGCATATTTGCAATTATAAAAGATGTTGCTGAAAACAGGGCCATCTTCTCTTGCATAGAGAGCGAATTATCTTTCGATATATTGTCCTCTATCTCAATAAATTTATTGATATAGAGTTGTGCAACCTTTTTGTGGTCAAAAGAATCAATATTCCTGCTCTCTCCTGACTGGTAGTCTTTTGCAACAGTAAACAGAGAAGAATAAATATGCTTTAGATGAGATTTTACCTGATCGCTACATGGTGAAGTAGACAAATACTCATCAATGCTTTTCTTCTTCGGATTCCAAATAGGGATAGAAGCATTCTTTAAAGACTGCACTCTATATTCATCTCCCTTTTTTGCTTCCATAAAGACATTCATGTCTTTATGGAATTGCATTGCATTTAGTTTTTGATTTGACCCTGTAAGATTAAGTTTAATTGAGTAGCGAATTGCCTCTGACACCGTTGACATCTCTCGTTTTGCGGTTTCCCTGAATGAAAAATCTGTGACCGTTTCTTCTAGGTTATTTGCTTTATTACAAGCCAAAAGAAGGAATGACAGAAAGAATGATCTTAGAATTAAAATACTGGTTCTCATGTTTTTAGATTTAAGTGTTACATACCAAAGTTGGGAGGTAAAATTTAATTTTCAAAGTAAAAGTATTCTGTATCTTGATTTTTTTTGTGTTTCAGAATAAAATTTTTACTAGATTTAGCTTCACGAGCATACGGGCGGCTGCTATCACTTTAGCGACCGCTAGTTTCCAAACCATCCGGGCCGCCCTGGCCAACCCAGTAAAGGCGTTGCGGAGCGAGTAGTGGTGGGGCTAGGCCGCCCACCGGTCTCCGCCACCGTCCGCCAGCGGGCAATTGTTACCGCTGGCGGACAGTTGCTGGCGTTATACGTCTCTTAATAATTTGAAAATCAACATTTTATATTTGGTAGCTGCGCCACCGGGGGTTCTCGGCCATCAACATCGTGGGCCTGGCCGTGGGGCTGGCCTGCTGCTTCATCATCCTGCTGTTTGTGCGCCACGAGTTCAGCTTCGACCGGTTCCAGGCCCGGTACGACCGGCTGTACCGGCTCAACTACACGCCCCGGTTTGCGTTTGACCAGCCGCTGGGCGTGGCCCAACCGGTGGCGGCGGCCTACCTGGCCACCGAGTTCCCCGAGGTGGAGCGGGTGGCCCGCGTGTACGGGCGCGGCGCGAGCTTGGCCGTGGAGCGCCCCGGCCAGCCCGAGCGGCAGTTTGAGGAAAACAAGTTCTTCTTTGTCGACTCCACGCTGGTGGACATGTTCAGTTTCAAGTTTTTGGCCGGCGACCCGCGCACGGCCTTCACGGGCAAGTACCAGGTGGTGATCACCGACGAGATGGCCCGCAAGTATTTTGACCAGGAGCCGGCCTTGGGCAAAACCATCCTGTTTGCCAAAAACACGCCCCTGGTGGTGGCCGGGGTGATCGAGAAGTACCCGACCAACTCGCACATCCAGTTCGACTTTTTGGCCAACTACGAAACCATGTTTGCGCTGGAAAGCCCCGTGGCCCGGGCCAACCTGAACCAGAACTGGGTCATTGGCCACTCCTATATGTATGTGCTGCTCAAGCCCGGCCAGTCGGCGGCGGCGATGGACGCCAAGTTCCCCGAGTTCCTGAACCGCCACCTGCCGGAGCAGTTCCGGGGCCAGGTGGACTACGCGCTGGAGCCAATGGCCAAGTTGCACCTGGAAACGGCGGCGGCCAACAACCCCGAGCCAGTGGGCAACCTCACCACCTTGTATGTGCTGGTGGGCATTGCCGTGCTCACGCTGCTGATCGCGTGCATCAATTTTGTGAACCTGTCCACCGCCCGCTCGCTCAAGCGCGCCAAGGAGGTGGGCATGCGCAAGGTGCTGGGCGCGTACCGGGGCCAGTTGGTAGGCCAGTTCATGGGCGAGTCGGTGCTGGTGGGCAGCGTGTCGTTCGGGCTGTCGCTGCTGCTGATGCTGGCGGCCCTGCCCGCGGTCAACAGCCTCATTGATCGGCAGTTGTCACTCTGGGGCGTGTTTACCGACCCCTTGCTCCTGCTGCTGTTTTTCGGCATTTTTGGCCTGTCCATTTTGTTGGCAGGCGGCTACCCGGCGTTTTTCATCTCCCGGTTCAAGCCCACCGAAACCCTCAAGGCCAACTTTGCCGGGGCCAAGGCCAAGGGCGGTTGGCTGCGCCAAGCCCTGTTGGTGGGCCAGTTTGCGGCCTCTATCCTGCTCATTATCGGGGCGTTGGGGGTTTACAAGCAAATGCAGTACCTGCAAAACAAGCCGCTCGGGTTCGACAAGGACCACCTAGTGGTGGCCGGGCTGGCCAGCCAAAACATCAACAATATTTTCAACAAACCCAGCGACAGCCTGTACCAGCGGATGCGCAGCTTCATGAACGAACTGAAGCAAAGCCCCGGCGTGGTGGCGGCCGCGATGTCGAGCAACACCCTGGGCCAAGGCTCGGTGCGCCGGGGCGTGGTGCCCGAGGGCAAAAAGCCGGAGGACAACCTGTTCCTGTCCTGGGTGGCGATCGACTACGATTTTTTGAACACCTACGGGCTAAAACTGGCCGCCGGGCGCAATTTTTCGGAAGAGTTCCCCAGCGACCTGAAGGAGGGTTTCATCATCAACGAAACCGGGGCCAGGGCCATGGGGTGGAACACCGCCGAGGAGGCCCTGGGCAAGGGCATGAACCTAGAGGGCAAGAAGGGCCGCATCGTGGGCGTGGTGCGCGACTTCCACTCCGAGGCCCTCACCCAGCCGCTGGTGGGCCTGCTGTTCGACCTCACGCCCTCGCAAATGAACGTGCTGTCGGTCAAGCTCCAGGCCGACAACCTGCCCCAGACCCTGGAACAGGTGGGGGCCAAGTGGAACAAGTTTTTCCCCGGCAAAGTGTTTGAGGCCACTTTTTTGGACCAGGCCCTGGCCCAACTGTACCAAGACCAGCAGCGGCTGGGCAAAATCGTGGGCTATTTTGCCGGGCTGGCCATTTTTATCTCCTGCCTGGGGCTGTTTGGCCTCATCTCGCTGTTTACCCAGCAAAAAATCAAGGAGGTGGGCATCCGCAAGGTGCTGGGGGCCAACCTGGGGCAGATCGTGTACCTGCTGTCGCGCAATTT
>JALONO010000177.1 GCA_025454895.1 Bernardetiaceae bacterium | reverse complement strand
TTGATCACCGTTATCCAACGGTACTGTTTGGTGTTTTCCGCCATCGGTTTGCCGTCGGATTCGGGGTAGGTGATCTTTTTGACTGATGGGTTGGCCATGTGCTTGCTCGGTTCCTTTGGGCTAAGTTAAGCGTTTTTTGAATGCGTCGGCGCACCCATACAGGCAACGAGCCAGTTCTTACAGGCGCGCTTCGGCCTGTTCGGCAAGCCGCTGGGTGAGTGGCCCTAGCTTCGCCCTGCACAACTCAGAAAGGATGATTTACGTTTAATTTACTGGTAATTAAGTTATTAAACCCCGGTTATTTTCGAAATTTTTATTACTATGAGTCAACCGAATTTGTGTGTAAGTTTGCCGGAATGTTTTTTTGTGTGGTAGATTCTTGAATATTTCAGGAAGAATACCTAATTTAATTTCGTCAATACCATGTTCCACCACTTGCCGCCTTTAATATTTGAGGGATGGCATTTAAAAAAATAGCAACCCCGAGTTGTAAACTAACAGAACCACTACAATGAGCACCCTAACCGAATACGGCTATGCCAAAGACGGCAAAGTCTACCTTAACGCCTACATGGAGTTCCCCGTCCGGGAAATCGGCGTAGTAAAAGAAAGTGAAGAACAAAGCCTCGAGTACTTCATCAAACGGTTTGACCTCGCTAAAAAGAAGGTAGAAGACCTGCAAGCTGCCGCCCTCAACACTCCCAACAAGGGCTCTTATTTGATGAAACTCATCCACATGCGCACTTATTTGGCCGAGTTTGACGGCCTGGGCGATTTTCCGGCCCTGTTTGCGATTTTAGACGAGTTGGAAACCGATATCCGCAGCTACGTACAGGATAACCGGGTAAAAAACTACGAGATCAAACAAGCCCTCCTCAAAGAGGCCGAGCTACTGCGCGACGATACTAATTGGAATACCTCCACCAAGCTGTTTAAGGACCTCAAACTCCGGTGGATTAAAACCGGGAGTGCCCATGCCGAGTACGAAGCCCAGCTTAACCAAACTTTTGACGACCATTTTGCCACCTATTTTGCCCGCAAAGCCAAGTTTTTCGAGGAGCGCCGCCTCATGGTGGAGAGCCGGATGGCCAAATATCAAGAGCTGCTGGACCAAATCACGGCCCTGGTGCAAACCATGCCCGACGATGCCTTCATCAAAGTAAAGAACATCGAGAAGCTTTGGAAACTAGTGGGCAAAGTGCCCGCTCGGAACTTTAAAGACATCAGCCTGGCATTTAAAGGCGAGTTGAACAAGTTTTATGGGGCCATCAAACGTAACCGTCCCCAACAGCCGCAGACTTATAAAAACCCGGCTGACCGCAAAAAGGAATTGGTGGAACGGGTGGAAAAACTGGTGGACTACGCCGAGCCGTCGTTAGAAGAGGTAAAAGGCATTCAAAACGAGTGGAAACGCCTGGGCAAGCTCAAGCACCCTAACGACAAAGATTTCAACACTCGCTTTAAAATTGCCTGTAACGAGATTTTCGAGAGCGCGTTCTTGACCAAAAGTGCCCGGTCTAAATACGAGCACTTTGACGAAAAGACTAAATTTGAACAACTGAAGATCAAAATCCGCCTGTTGAAAGACTCCATCAAAGAAGACGAGGGCGAGTTGGGCAAATTGAATGCCCGCGATGCCGCCAGCGGTTTCCAACAGCCGCCGCCCCAGAACCGCTACGGCAGCCAAGGGGGCTACCAGCAAGGCGGCTACAGCCAAGGTGGCGACAACCGCCCTCCTATCGACATGGATAAACTCAACCTGATCAATAAGTTGAAAACCAAACAACGAATGCTTAAAAAGCTCCAAGATCAGTTGCTCACCAATTATTAAACCCGCCCCTTTTCCCTTGGCAAGCCTTTTGAAGACAAAGCTTATTGCCAAGGCACCACCGTATTTATTTGTACTTAATCCGAGATTAAAACTGTAACGCTATGTACTGGACATTGGAACTCGCCTCTTATTTAGAAGACGCCCCGTGGCCTGCCACCAAAGACGAGTTGATCGATTTCTCCGTGCGTTCCGGCGCACCGATGGAGGTAGTGGAAAACCTCCAAGAACTGGAAGACGATGGCCAACCCTACGAAAGTATCGAGGAAATTTGGCCCGACTACCCCACCAAAGACGATTTCTTTTTCAACGAAGACGAATACTAGGCCCTTGCCTCCCCCGCTGTCAAACCCCGCCCCAAGCGGGGTTTGGGCTTTTTTCTAAGGCCGGGTGGTCTGGCCGGGAAACCTCAGTCGTCATCGCTCGTTTATACCAATAAGGAGGGCTGCCCTCTGCTCATTACCTAACCGTTTACCGCCATGAAAAATTATCTGCTGCTCGTTAGCTGCCTGGCCGCCGCTGGGCTAAGTGCCTGCGGAGCTGTGCGTGTACAAGTAAAAAACACTCCCCAAACCGATTGGTCTAAGTACCGGAGTTACGCCTTCATCCAACGCCCGCCCGGCGAACAAGTGTACGGTAGCCTCCTGGCCGACAATGAGTTGATCTACGGCCTGGCCGACCAACTGGCCGCCCGCGACATTGTGGCCGATACCCTTCAGCCCGACCTGCTGGTTTCGTTTCGGGCCTCGGCCCAGTGGCAACAGCGCGAAGTAACCACTAACCAGCCCCCCGTTTTTGGCATGAACCCCTGGCGGATGCCCCTCTGGGGGTTTTACGACCCCTTTTTCTGGAACTCGCCCATGGCCAACCCTTGGTGGGGTATGCCCCGGCAAACCCGTACCGTGGCCGAGCGGCAAGGCACGCTAGAGGTGTATGTGTTCGACCGCCAAACCAAGCAAACCTTATGGCAGGCCGTGAGCGAAGGTAACGCTACCGATGCCTACGAGAACGTAAAAACTTCATTGAAGAAAATGTTTGCCAAATTCCCAGTAAAGGCCCAGCGCAAAATCACAGAATTAAAATACTGAAAATCTGATATTAAAATCTAAATTGCCCTGCTAACATTACCTCCTACTTGGATATGGCCGCGTCGGCGGGCAAGTCTTGGCCTAGTTCCCAAACCTGGCGGCTAGTCCACTCTCGGGCTGGTTCGGCCCAAAACGGGTCGGTGGGAGGCAGGCCCAAGGGCAGCAGGGCGGTGGCACACAAGTACAGGCTGCCGGTGCAAATGTAGTCCTCGGCTAGTTGGGGCTGGTAGCCGTTGAGGCCCAGCCGCAGCCAACCGTCGGCATCAAAATTGGCCGGGGCCTGCAAGCACCGACGGATCACGGCCGTGAGCGCGGCCCGCACTTGGCCGGGCGGTAAAGTTGAGGGTAGCCGCTTGCGCAGGGCCTGGTGGGCCAGGTGGTGGAACGCCCCACAGCGGTACGCCAGCGAGCGGCCCAGCAGCGGAAAACTACCGTCCGGCGCGATCATCCGTTCTTGTACCACGGCAAACCGTTCGGCGTGGGCCTGCACGCTGTCCCAAAATTCGGCATAGCGGTTTTCTTTAGCCTGTACAATGGGCAGAATGGTCATCAAATACGGCTGGATCACGTAACTGTTGTAATAATCCCAATGGAAGTGGCGACCGTCGCCGTAAACGCCATCCCCTTTGTACCACGCTTCGTGCTGGCGCAGGGCATAGTCGATGCGCATAGCATCGTGCGCTTCCCCAATTTGGAGGAAAAACACCTCAATCATCGCACTGAAAAGCAACCAGTTGTTGCGATAGGGCACAATCGTGCGGGTACGGCGCAGGGCTTCTACCAAACGGCGGCGGGTGGTTTCGTCGCTGCGCTGCCACAAAACGGGGGCCGCCAACAGGGCATAAGCCAAAAACGAGGCATCTACCAAAGGCTGGCTGCCTTGGTCAAAGTTCATATAGTCGGGGCTGGCCGGGTCAACGGCGCGGGCCAAGCCTTGCCGGGCCAGGTCCAGGTAACGTTGCCGGAGGGCATCCTCGGCGGAGGTACCGGTGGCGGGCAGTTGCAGCCACGGAGCAAGACCGCACAACAACCGGCCAAAAGCCTCTAAATGGGCGTATTTAGCCCGCTCGGCCTGCCCCTCGGGGCGGCGCGTGGCCACGGGCATCCGCTTTTTTAGCTCACCCTGGGCCAGGTTTTCCAGCACGGGAGCCGCCAACTTGGTCAGGGTTTGCAGCCAAAACTCCCGGTCGGTGGGAGGCGGGGCGGCGGCCACGGCCGGGCTGAGGCCACTGGCTGCGGCGGCTAGGGCGGTGCGGGCAATAAAATGACGACGGCGCATCATAAGCTTGAATTTGAGCAGTGGGATAATTGGGTCGTTAAGTTAACCACCACGGCCCATTTTGGTGGGCCTAGTCAGTTACAATAGGGCAGGCCCGGGAAAAATCAATCGTTTTATTGGATGGACGAAATCCTGCACAAACGTCAATTTATCTGGTTATCAATTGACTAAAATAAAAAGGATTGGCAATTTTTATTTGGTTTTGGCATTATCACGATCTTCGATTTTTTAAAGGAGACGAATGATGTTTGAGTGGCTTCATCAAAAATGATTGAGGTTGTACACAAAAAAGCCCGGACGAAGGGCCGTCCGGGCAAAAACTGCTAAACTAAGGGGTAAATGAAAAGGGAGTTATTTTGAGTAAGAGACTAAGCTCACTTTAGCCGTGGTGGGCAACTTGGGCACAATGGCGTAGTAATTAGCCTTGGTGTAAGCCGAACCGGAAACCGCGGGCGGCCGCACGCCCACGTGCAGTTCAAAACCAGGGCAGGTTTTCTTGAGCTCCACGTCATCAGCAAAGCTGTAAGTAGGGGCTATTACTTTGTAGGCGATCAGCGTGGATTTATCAAAGTCAATGACCGGGAACGCGCTGCGCTCTTTGCCCGCAATGGAGCGATACTTCCAAGCTTGCTTTAGCTGCTCGTATTCTTCCTGGGTATTGACAATGAAGTCAGCCTGGATCGAGAGCGGCTGATCGGCAGCCAGTTTTGCCTTCGCGGTGTCTTCCAACCAAGTAAATACGGTGTCAGTATTTTGGTCAAACCGGAACAGTTTGAGGGTAGGCTCGCCGTTGCAGGGATCGGTGTTAACCACGGTTTCGGCCGGGGCTTTGTCCTTGGCACTGCGGTTCATCAACTGGCAGCCACTAGTGCCAGCCAGGACGATTAACGCACCAATCACCATGTAATTTTTGAGTTTAACGGACATGATTGCAGAGGGAGTTTGAAGTTTTACTCTTAAAATTTAGCTAAACTATGGCCTAGCGGGCTAGGTTACATCGTCTTTGCTAATATAAACGGCCCGATGTACCATTTCGTGTGTTTGGCAAAAATATTTTTAAGCGGTGAAGAGCTAAAACGCCGGACTCTCACCCCAAACCCTGCTAAGCTTATCCAATCCAGCCTGGCTATTGAGGCACTATGGCGGCCTACCCAACAAGCTATTGAAAAGCAACAAACGAGATTGCCCAAACGCCGGGTAATGAAGTGCCCCGGCCCCTAAACCGCTTGCAATTGGAATATTGTGGCCAGTTTCTCGAGGGTAGCATCCACCTCGGCCAGGGTATTGTACTTGCTAAACGAGAACCGGACCGACTGCCGGGCCGGATCCAGCAAATAAGGGTTGGCCGGGGCCAGGGCGGCCAGCACGTGCGAGCCTACGTTGGAGCCGCTGGAGCAGGCACTGCCACCTGAAGCACTTACTTGGTTGATATCTAACTGCATCAGCAACATGTCGCCTGCTTCGGAGGCCGGAAAGTTGACGTTGAGCACCGTGTAAAGGCTATCGTCTAACTGGCCCGAGGCTCCATTGAACCGGATGGTATCCCCAAAAAGCTCGCGCAGGCGGGCCATGAAATGCCGCTTGAGGCCCTTGATGTGGGCCACGTGGGCTTCCAAGTCCCGGTAGGCAATTTCCAGGGCTTTGGCCAAGCCCACAATGCCGTACACGTTTTCGGTGCCGCCGCGCATGTTGCGCTCCTGCGAGCCGCCCGTGATGAACGGGGTGATTTTGGTGTCGTGGCGAAGGTACAAAAAGCCCACGCCCTTAGGCCCGTGAAACTTGTGGGCCGCCCCCACTAGGCTGTGCACGGGCAGTTTTTGCAGGTCTAGCGGAAAATGCCCCACCGTTTGCACTGTATCGGAATGAAAAACCGCCCCGTAGCGGTGGCAAATTTCGCCCACGGCCACCAAGTTAGTGAGCGTGCCCACCTCGTTGTTGCCGTGCATGAGCGACACGAGCGTGCGCGGGTGGCTGCGCAGCAGTTGCTCCAGGTGCTCCAGGTCCACCTGGCCTTGGGCATCGGTGCGTAACAAGCTCATTGCTAGCCCATTCTCCTTCGTCAAGTGCTCCAGTGTGTGCAGCACGGCATGGTGCTCGAGCGGGCTGGTAATGGCATGGCGCAGCCCTAGGGTGTGTACCGCACAGCGGATGGCCGTGTTATCGCTCTCGGTACCGCCGGAGGTAAAGAAAATCTCTGACGGGGAGGTGTTGAGCAAGGCCGCTACTTTTTTGCGGGCCTGTTCAACGGCGGCCCGCACCTTGCTGCCATGCCCGTGGATAGAGGATGGGTTACCGTAAAACTCGGTCAAATAGGGCATCATCGCCTCCAGCACTTCCGGGTCGAGGGCGGTGGTGGCGGCATTGTCGAAGTAAACGCGGCTCATGGGGATGGCAAATGGTTACGCCAGGTAAAAATAAGTATAAGCCGCAAAGTTGCACGCTGAACCCCGGAAAAACCCGAGGTAACCCTACCCAGTGGGCCTAATTAGCCGAGTAATGGAGTAAATAATTGGCCAACTTGTCAAAATCAGCCAGGGTTTTGGGGCTGGCCCCTTGTTTGGATAGGCTAGCTTGGTACTTATCGATCAGCGTGATGAAACAATCGCTGCACCGAAGCTTGGCAATCACCAAGCCCTTGAAGCAACGATGGGTTTGGTTGTACACCCATTTAAGCGGTTTGTAAGGCTCTTTGTTGAACAATTCGTCCAACGCCTTGAGACCCGTTAGCTCATCGAGCAAAGTAAAACCTTGGCCCCGCATAAAATCTTTGATCTGCTGGGCGGATTGTTGGATGTCTTCCGCCTCAACCAACCGGTACCGAAAGTACTTGGTGTTGGCCAGCTTGCCCAACGATGCCACCACCGTATTGGCTTGGGGGCGGTACTCCACTGGGTTATCGAGAAATTGCTGGGCGATTTCTTCCACCGCGTGGAGGCGGCAACCCAGGTTTACTTCCAAAAACACCTCGCCCGGGCTGGCCACGAACGACAGGATCACGTTTTGGAACCCGCCGGGCAGCTCGCGCCTAAACTGCTTGAGGTCAGGACAGGGGTCAAATTGCCGTTTCTGGAAAAAAGCCGTTAAATGTTGGTAAACCAAGCGCTCGGCCTCGATGGTACTCATGACAACGCGGAATATCTGGGGCCAAACGCCCGATTGGACAAACAATACGGTTATAACCAGTTAAACCGTCCAGATGTTGGGGACGGGGCCAGATTTAACCCAAAACCTTAGGCCCTTGCTCGTTGATGGGCGAAATGTACACGTCGCTGTCGATGCCCACCTGGCGCAAGGCGTATTTCATGGCGTCGGCAATGCGGCCCGCCGTGGGCAGGGCGTTGCTAAGGGCAAAAATCGATGGCCCCGAGCCGGAAATACTGCACCCCAAGGCCCCACACTCCAAAGCCACCCGTTTGATGGTGTCAAACTCGGGAATAAGCAAAGAACGCACCGGCTCAATGATCACGTCTTGTAGGGAACGACCAATGAGGCCGTAGTCGTTGAGTATCAGGCCGGTAAGTAACCCGCCGATGTTGCCCCATTGGGTAATGGCATCGCGCAGCAGGATCGACTTTTTGAGGATACTGCGGGCATCTTCGGTGCGGATCTCGATATGGGGGTGGATCACGGTGGCCACCAGGTCCTTGGGGATGGGGATGGGGACCACGTCCAGCGGGTCGTAACTGCGCACCAGCACAAAACCACCCAGCAGCGAAGGGGCCACATTGTCGGCATGGGCCGAGCCGCAGGCCGCGCGCTCGCCCTCGGTAGCAAAAGGTAACAGCTGGGCCCGGCTAAGCGGGCGGCCCATCAGCTCGTTAATGGCAAAAATGGCCGCTGCCGAGCTAGCCGCACTCGAGCCCAGCCCGCTGCCAAGTGGCATTTTCTTATGGACTTCAATATCTACCCCGGGGCGCTGGCCCAGGTGGGCCAAAAAGGCATCCACCACCACGCCGGCGGTATTTTTAATCGGGTCGGTGGGCAGCTTACCACCGTCGCCGGTGATGCGGCTAATGGTGGTTTTGCCGGAGTTGTTGAGCCGCATCACCACTTCATCACCAGGCTCGTGCAGGGCAAAGCCCAGCACATCGAAACCACAGCCCACGTTGGCTACGGTGGCCGGGGCAAATACTTTAACGGATTGGCTGCTCACGGTGCATTGGCGGTTTAGCGGGCGCAAACTTACGCTAATCCTAAAATGACTGCACGACTGGTCGAATTAAATGATTTTATTTCTTGATTATCAGTTAGATTTTGTTTGGGAATTTCAAAACATTGATATTCAACTAATTAAGTTTACTTACATTACTTTGATCGGCTTATGGCTGCGATAAACCGGATCAAAA
>JALONO010000176.1 GCA_025454895.1 Bernardetiaceae bacterium | reverse complement strand
TTTGGGGGCCTTTTTGGGTTTTACCGGGGCCGGGGCCACGGTTTTCACCGTATCGGGTTTGGTGGCCTCTTTTTTAGGCTCCGGTTTTTTGGGCGTTTCGGGTTCGGCCAGCCAGGCCAGCCATCCGGCGGCCCGCTCGGGCATTTTGTAGCTTTTTACCTCGGGGATTTTGGTAAGCTGGCCCGTGGCCAAGGCGTAAAGCCCCAGGCTGTCTTTGGCTTTTTCTTTTTGCGCTTGGCGGTTTTGGTTTCTTCCAGCTTGGGTTTGATTTTGAAGACGGCATAAGTGGCGTCCTCGCTGAGCCGGGCTTGGTAGCCCCGGGGCACCGAGTCGACGCGGTTGGTTTTGAGTTGGTGCAGCAACAGTTTGCCGTCGCCTTCTTGGGGGTTGATGCCATAGGCGGCCCAGGTGCCGTCGGGGCTGAGGCTAGGCTCGTCGATGGTTTTCCAATGGTCGTACACCTGGTGGGTGAGCGGCCGCTTAACCACGGGCGCGGCCGTTTTGGGCCGCTGGGCCAAGGCAGGCAGGGCCAGCCCGGCGGTTAGCAAAAGCAAGTACAGTTTTTTCATCACGATTTCGGCTTGAAGGTGCAAAATAGGCATTTTTTACGGGCCGGATTGGGTTGCTCGCCAAGCCGCTGAGGCGCAAAGGAGACTTTTTGTACGGACGTGAATGCCAAAATGACTAATTGATTGCATGACTAAATCATCTTTCTTCCTCATTATCAATTATTTGGAATGTTAAGAATTTGCCATTTCTGTTTGGCTTTAAGAAAGTAATACTGAAATGGTAGCATGGCAAAATGCTTTTCTTCCTCATTATCAAGTATTTATAATGCCAATCATTTCCATCCCTATTCGGTTTTAGGATAAGCAGGAAGAAAAAAGGAAGAAAAGGGCGAGTAACTATGCCCCAAAACCTACCGGTTCGGCAACGTTCGCTAGGCCTCGGGTGCCAAAAAGAAATCCTCAAAAACTACGGAAAGCCGGGTTAGGGAACCGTTACCACTTTGAGTAATTGGGTGTACACCACCAGTTTTTGCACGGGCAGGTGGCGGTAAGGCGGCATTTGCTGCCAGGCGCGCGCGTAGCGGGTAACCTGCTCGCGGTGGCTGGGCTGCTCGTCGCCGGTTTTGTAGTCGATAATGGTGAGCAGGTCCGGGTCCAGCACCACTCGGTCGGGGCGCTGGGTCTCGGTGCCCGTACCCGCTTTGACCAGCAGTTCGCGCTCGAGCAAAATACGGCGGCCAGGGGCAGCCTGAAAGTAGGGGGCCAGTTGGGGCAACGCCACCACGGCCCGCATCTGGGCCACCAAACCGGGTAGCTCGCCCGGCCCGATCAGCCCGGCGAAGACCAGCTTCTGGGCGGCGCGTTCAATGTCGAGCTCGGTGCGCACTTTCTCGAAGGCAAAGTGGAGCAAGTTGCCCTGTTTTTGGGCTTCGTAGAGCTTATCGATGCTGATTTTGGCCGCCCCCTGGCCGGTATCGTCGCGCCGCATCCTGATCTTGTCGCGGCACTCGGTGCTGATAAACTGGGGCAAGCGGTACTCGGCGGGGGCATTGTCGCCCGCTTTGGCCAGTTTGGGGCCTTCGTCGGCCTGGAGCACCCAATGCTGGCCCAGGTCGTCGGTGCGGGAGTCGCTGGCGTAGGCTTCCGCGTAATTAGCCAGCAACTGGCCCACACTTTTTAGCTCCGCCCCGGGTTTGGGCTCGTGCTTGGTGAGCAAGTAGAGTTTTTCTTCGGGGCGGGTAAGGGCCACGTACAAAATGTTGACGGCATCGATAAAAGAGGCGGTGGTTTCGCGGTGGTACACCTGAGCTAGCTCGGGGTACTGGCCCGCAAAATGGGGGTTGGCAAGTTCTTGCTTGATGGGCAGCAACAACGTGGGCAGGGTGGGGGCTAGCCGGTTGCCCTCCCAGTTCACCCATACCCGCTCGCGTGCGTTGGGGGCGAGCGCCCAGTCGGCGTAGGGCACAATCACCACCGGGAACTGCAACCCCTTGGCTTTGTGGATGGTAACCAACTGCACCGCGTTGCCGGTTTTGGGGGTGGTTACGGAAAGTTTGTCGGCTTGGCGGTCCCAATGGGCCAGAAAGTCGCTGAGGTTGTTGCTCCGGGTTTGGCCAAAGTCGACCACCTCGTCGAGCAGGCGTTGCACGTAAATCTGTTCGTCGGGCAGGGTATTCAGCTCAAACACCCGGACGAGCTCTTCGGCGGTTTCGTAGAGCGAGAGGTACTGCAACTTGCGGAACACCAGGGTTTTGCCAAAGTTTTCGGCCAAAAAGTCGAAGAAATTTTTGAGCGAATTGTCGCGGCTGGCCGGGGCCACGGCTTGGTGGGTGGCCGCCTGAAACCGGCCTTGGGCCCCTTCGCCTTTGAGGTGCCGGTACAAAAAGTAGAGCAACTCTGATTTGAGCAGGTGGTTAACGGGCTGGGTCATCACCCGCAAAAACCCCACAATGAACCGTACCGCTGGCGAGTTTTTGATCAGCAGCGACTCGCTGGAAATGACCCGGATGTCGTGGGCCAGCAATTGCTGGGCTAGGTAAGCGGCCTCCACGTTGCGGCGGCACAAAATAGCGATGTCGCTCAGTTGGTAACCCTGCTGCTGGGTAAGCTGGCCAATGAGCCGGAGGCACCGCTCAAAAGTGAGCTGTTGGTATTTGGAGCCACTGATTTTGTCTGGCCCCCCCAGGAGGCTCAGTTCCACGTGCCCGCCTTTTTCGTGGCGGGCGGTTTGGGCGTGCCGCGCGTAAAATTGGCCCAAATCGGCCATCGGTTCGGGGACCTGGGCCAGCACAAAATCGAAAAACTGGTTGTTAAACTGCACAATTTGGGGCAGGCTGCGAAAGTTGACCGCCAATTGCCGGGCTTGGTAATGCTGGCCCAGCACGGTGGTTTCCTGGGCCAAGGGCGAGTCGGCATCCACAGTGGGCACCTGGGGCAGGTGTACGATCATTTCGGCATTGCCGCCCCGCCAGCGGTAAATCGACTGCTTGGCATCGCCCACCACCATGCTGGCCTGGTTGCTGGCCAGGCCATTGGCCAGCAAGGGCAACAAGTTGTGCCACTGCATTTGCGAGGTATCCTGAAACTCGTCGATGAGCAGGTGGCGGAACTGCTCGCCAATGCGCTCGTACAGGTAGGGCACCGGCTCGTTTTCCACAATTTGGTTGATGCGGTGGTTAAACTCGCTCAGCATCACCCGGTTTTTATCGCGGAGCAGCTTGTCCACCTCTTGTTGTAATTGGCTGGCCAGCCCCAACAAATAAAGCGGCTGGCGGGCGTACCCGGCCAGCAGGTAGGTGGCCAGGTGGGTTTGGCGGTAATCCTCGAGCTGGTGGTATAATTGGGCCAACTGGGGCGCAATTTGCACAATGGCAACCTTCACTTCCGGGCTGATCTTGGTCGCCTCCCACTTATTTTTTTCTACATTCTCGATCACGGTCTTAGTGGGGCCATCTACCAATTTGTCCGGGTCTAACTCAGCCAATTTTTTAAAATAGGCATTGCCGATACCGCTTTTACCATTAGCCAAGTCGCTAAATCCAATACCTTGTTGTTCAAGTAGTTGCAAGGCTTGTTGAGCCAAGCCGCTTACGTATTGCCTAAACCGGGCGTGGTGGGCGTTCAACTGGTCGCGGGCGGCCCTAAAGTCGGCGGGGCGCAGTTGGGCCAAGCGGGCCAAGTGCGGCTTGCGGTCGTCGTTGAACAAGGTGCTGCCAAATTTGCGCAGTTGCCCCTCGATATGCCAGTTCTGCTCGTCTTGGGCTTGGTTTTGCATAAACTCACGCAGCCAAGCCGTGAGGTACGGGTCTTGTTTTTCCCCGGCGCGGTTCAGCAGTTGGGCAATGGCCTCGTCCAGCAGGCGCTCGGTGTCCATTTCTATCTCGTAATTAAACGGCAGGTCCAGGTCTTTGGCAAACGATTGCACCACCCGGTTGGTAAAGGCATCGATGGTGCTAATGGCCAGTTCGGAGTAGTTGTGCAGCAGGTGGTCGAACACTTGGCCGGCCCGATCCACGAGTTGGGCCCGCAAGTCGGTGGTTGTGGCAAAATCGGGGTACTCGAGGGGGATTTCTGGCAACAAAAAATCATCCAGCAAGGAATACGACTCGCCGGGGCGGAGCTGGCGCAGTTGGTCGAGGCTGCCCACCACCCGTTTTTTCATCTCGGCGGCGGCATCGCGCGTGAAGGTAACCGCCAGGATGCGCCGGTAGTACCCTGCCGAAAAGTGGTGGCTACTGGCCGGGCCTACCAAGGCCAGCTTCACAAATTCTTTAGTAAGGGTAAAGGTTTTGCCCGAACCTGCCGAGGAACGGTAAACCAAAAAACGAGCTACCATAACCACCAAGGCCAAAGGCCTAGCCGCGCAAGTTAGCGCACCAGCGGGGCTAAGCCTAGCGTCGGTTTTTGCGGGCCGATTTGTATTTGCCCTTTTTGAGGTTGCGCTTGCCGTTTTTGGCGTTGTTCTTGGCCTGCATTTCTATCACTTCTTGCTCGGTCATGTAGGTGGGGCACTGGGTTTTGCGGCAGGCCGGGGCCAGCAACAACACCTGAGCGCAAAACAGCCAAACGAAAATCCTAGTCATTTTACAAAGTGCCCGCAGAGGATAGACACAGCCAGGGCCTAACCAATCAATTTCAAAAACCATTCCAGCTAACGGGGATTGGCAGCCGGGGCCAGGGCTAAAAAAATTGTGATGACGGTGTAGCAAAATAATCGGTCAATTCGTTTATAAATCAATAAAAATTTTGGCTAACTTGCAGGGTATGGGCTCCATCTGGCGTTTTGTTAAAAAACGGTTTAACAACCTTTCCATTCGGGCTAAATTGTTGGTTATCAACATTAGCATTAGTGGAGTGGCTCTTTTTGTGGCTTTATCGGCCATCTTCGTTTACTTGCGCAACCGCACCAGCGATGAGTTTAAACAGAACACAGCCAGCCTCAGCCGAAAAATTGATGTCGCGATCAACCAAAACTTGGAGTTCTTTGCTAGGGCCCAGGTTGATAAAGACCTAATGAGGCTATTTGGTGGTCGGGTACTAAATTTTAGAACTGTACAGTCGGTGTATGTATTCCGCAACGGGAAAATCATTATCGAGTACCAAAGAGGGGAGAACAACCCCGACAACAAATTCGAAGAGGCCTCGCCCCCGCCGTTGCCACCAGACCCTAGGGTTGAACATTGGCAGATCAATTGGTTAAGGGGCTATGGGGTTTTGTACACGCCCATTATCGGCTTAACCAATCAAAAACAGGTGGGGATATTGTGCCTCAAAGTAGATTCTGATTACGCAAATCAACGGCTTGGCCGTTACCTACAGGTGGTGGTGGTGGTGTTTGCGACGGCAATTGTATTGGTAACCCTAGTTACTTGGTTTTTGCAAAAGGCCATTACCCGCCCGGTGGTGAGGCTCACCAAGGCGGCCAACCAAATCAGTACCAGCCAAGAAATCATCCCGACCGAGATGGTGGACCGCAAGGATGAACTGGGCCAGTTGGCCAATAGTTTTAGCCAAATGCTAGGGCGGCTCAGGGAACAACAAGAAGCCCTCACTACCGCCAAAGACCTAGCCGAGGCTTCGGCCAAGGCCAAGCAGGAGTTCATGGCCAATATGAGCCACGAGATCCGCACCCCCATGACCGCCGTGCTGGGCATGACCGACCTGCTGCTCGAGAAGGACCCCAGCGCGGAGCAGACCCGGCTTTTGCAAGCCATGAAAAGTTCGGCCGACCAGTTGATGGCCCTACTCAACGATATTCTGGACTTCACCAAAATCGAGTCGGGCAAGCTCACCTTTGAGCAGCGGGTGATCAACCTCAACCTGGTGCTGCAAAACATGCTGGTGAGCAACCAAGTGCGCGCGGAGCGCAAGGGCCTCCAAGTGTTGTTGGATGTGGCCCCCGAGGTGCCCAATTATTTTTTGGGCGACCCGCTGCGCCTGAGCCAAATTTTACTCAACCTTTTCTCGAACGCCGTCAAGTTTACCGATGCCGGTCATGTAACCACCCGCGTGCGCCTGCTGGCCACCGATGAAACCACGGTTCGTATCCAATTCGCGATCGAGGACTCGGGCATTGGCATCGATGCCGATAAATTGGGGCCCATTTTCAGCAGCTTCACCCAAGCCAGTAGCGAAACCACCCGCAAGTACGGCGGCACGGGCCTAGGGCTCTCCATTAGCAAGCAGTTGGTAGAGGCGCAAGGCGGCCAGATCAGTGTGGAAAGCCGCCGGGGCGTGGGCAGCACTTTTAGTTTTTGGCTGCCCTTTACGCGCATTAGCGAGCACTCCGCCGAAGCCCACCGCACCGAGACCCCCCGGCAACTGACCAACCCCCTCGTGTTTGCCCAACCCGAACAAGCCCTCACCCAACGCAAAGGGCGCATCCTCTTGGTCGAAGACAATGACTTTAACATCATGCTGGTGGTGGGGTTGCTCGTTAAGTGGGGTTACGAAGTTGAAACGGCCACTAACGGGCGCCTTGGGGTAAATGCCCTGCGCGAAAACCCCAGCCGTTACGATGTAGTGCTCATGGACGTACAAATGCCGGAAATGGACGGCTACCAAGCCACCAAGGCCATCCGCGACGAACTCAACAATCCGGTGCCCATTATCGCCATGACCGCCTCGGCCCTGCAAGGCGATGTGCAGAAATGCCTGGCTATGGGTATGAACGACTTTGTGTCCAAGCCGTTCGACAAGAAAGTGCTGGCCGAAAAGCTGGCCCGTTACGTGCCGCAGGTCCGCACCACCTAGCCCCTGGCTCAATGACGGTTTGCCCATGATTAAAAAATGAACGGCACCGGGGAGCTATAGAAGTATTCAGCTAAATTTGGCCACTACCTACGCCACCATGTTGCCCCCTGAAACATCCCCGTCCTTCACCCGCGACCAACAGTGGTGGCAGGGGCTGCGCAACGGCGACCGGCAGGCCTACGAAGCGATTTTTCGCCAATATGTGCAGCATTTGCGCAATTACGCCCACCGGTTTGCCCTACCCCGCCCCGCCGTGGACGATTGTCTGCAAGACCTATTCGAGGAGCTTTGGCAAAAACGCGAACGACTGGCCCCCCAAGTGCCCAACCTGCGGTTTTACCTCATGCGCGCCCTGCGCAACCGGATTTTCCGCCGACTGGCCCAGCAGAAAAAATGGGCCGAGCCTAGCCACGCCGATGAATATGCGTTCATGCTCACCACCTCAGCCGAGCAAACCATGATCGAGGAGGAACTGGCCACCGAGCAAATAGCCCGGCTCAACCTGGCGGTGCAGCAACTTTCTGAGCGCCAGCGCGAAGCTATTTACCTCCGCTACTACCTGGGCCACAGCTACGAAGAAGTGGCCGAACTGTTGGGCGTAGAACAACAGTCGGCGTACAACCTCATTTTTAGGGCCTTGGCTAGTTTGCGGAAAAACGTGGGGCAAAGCACCCTTGCCTGGTGGCTGCTAGGCTGGGCCTTGGCCGGGTAATCTATAAATGACTAAACGATTACATGATTAAATGATTGTTCCATTTGATTGTCAATCACTTAGAAGATAGAAAATGCGCAATCTCACCCCAAGGCTTGAGTGGTAAACGCAATTGACGAACAATAGCGTTTTTGCAGCCTGATAATGAGCATCTTAACTGAGTTCGGAGGAAGCCCCTCCCCGCTGGGGCTAAGGCGAGCGAAGTAAATCGCGTTTTTGAAAAAAATTCTTTTAAAAGTCTAATAATGAAAACAGTATCATAGTCCACCCTTTTTTTGGCCCCACCCTGGCCAGCCGCACTTCCTCGCCCCAAAAGCTCATTCTCTTTTGGGACGAGCCTGTGGGCCAAGACGCAATTTGGAGATGAACAGCAGGTAGCAAGCAAGGCCATGTTTTAAGTTAACTATCTGGTTTTCAACACACAAAAACTCTAATAATTTGGTCGTAAAATCCATCCAATAAAAACCCCTTCCACGCCTGGCGTGGAAGGGGCAATAACGATCCAAAGTTATCGCTTAGCCTAAGAACGGGGCCAAAACCAGGGCCACGATCGAGATCAGTTTCAACAAAATATTGAGCGAGGGGCCAGAGGTGTCCTTGAACGGGTCGCCCACGGTGTCGCCTACCACGGCGGCCTTGTGCGGGTCCGATTTTTTGTAGTACACCTTGCCGTTGATCTCCACGCCCTCCTCGAAGCTCTTCTTGGCGTTGTCCCAAGCCCCGCCCGCGTTTGACTGGAAAATGGCCATCAGCACGCCACTCACGGTTACCCCGGCCAGCAAGCCGCCCAGGGCTTCTTTGCCCATGCCCGGCAGCAGGCCAATAAACACGGGGGCGGCCACGGCCAGCAGGCCCGGCAAAATCATTTCCCGGATGGCCGCCTGGGTCGAGATGGCCACACACTTGCCATACTCGGCTTTGCCGTCAGCCTCGCGGAAGGTCTTTTGGTCGGCCTCGCTCCACTCTTTTTCGTCTTTGTCGCCGTTGCGTCTCATTACTTCCAGGGCGCGCTTCAGTTGGGGGATGTCGTTGAACTGGCGGCGCACTTCCTCGATCATGGCCATGGCGGCCCGGCCCACCGCGCCCATCGCCAACGCCGAGAACACGAACGGCCCCGAACAAGGCCAAAGCGGTGAGGGCCGCCGAAGCGATGGCAAAACCCTTGCCGATGGCGGCAGTGGTATTGCCCACGGCATCCAACTTATCGGTGCGGGTGCGCACGTCTTTGGGCAGTTCGCTCATCTCGGCAATGCCCCCGGCGTTATCGGAAATGGGGCCGTAAGCATCTACCGCCAACTGGATGCCCAGGTTTGACAACATGCCCACCGCCGCAATAGCGATGCCGTATAGGCCGCCAAACTCAAAAGCGACCACAATACAAATGGCGATAATGATGACCGGGATGGCGGTACTCATCATGCCCACGCCCAAGCCCGCGATGATGTTAGTGGCCGGGCCGGTAGAAGATTGCCGTACAATCGACCGCACGGGGCCTTTGCCCATGCCGGTATAATACTCGGTAACAATGCCCACCAGCACACCGCCTACCAAACCTACCACGGTGGCGATAAACACCCCGAACGAGGTCATGGTGCGCTCGATACTGTTGTAGAGCGTGTCGATAAACGTCCACGACTCGGGCAGCATATAAGTAATAATAAAATACGAGGCTACCACCATGATGGCCGATGAGCCGAACTCGCCCAAATTCAGGGCGGTTTGGGGGTTGCCGCCTTCTTTCACCTTTACAAAGAAAGTACCAATGATGGACACGACGATGCCCACCGCCGCCAGGGCCAGGGGCAACAACACCGCCGATAGGCCGCCCATGCCATCCAACCCCATAAACTCCGGGGTGATAAAGGCCGCGCCCAGCACCATGGTGCCTACAATGGAACCTACGTAGCTTTCAAACAAGTCGGCACCCATGCCGGCCACATCGCCCACGTTATCGCCTACGTTGTCGGCAATGGTGGCGGGGTTGAGGGGGTGGTCCTCGGGGATGCCCGCCTCCACTTTGCCCACCAAGTCAGCCCCCACGTCGGCGGCTTTGGTGTAAATGCCGCCGCCCACGCGCGCGAACAACGCGATGGACGAAGCCCCGAACGAAAAGCCCGTGATGACGGTGATCACCCGGTTGACCATTTTGGCATTTTCCAGCCCAAACATATTGCCATACACGATGAACAACAAGCTAAGGCCCAGTACACCTAAGCCCACCACGCCCATGCCCATTACCGAGCCACCGGCAAA
>JALONO010000012.1 GCA_025454895.1 Bernardetiaceae bacterium | reverse complement strand
AATCATTAAATCATTAAATCATTAAATCATTAAATCATTAAATCATTAAATCATTAAATCATTAAATCATTAAATCATTAAATCATTAAATCATTAAATAATTAAATCATTAAATCATTAAATCATTAAATCATTAAATCATTAAATCATTACCCCAAGAATTGCCCAACTTTGAACCCATGATTTTCCCCCCTGACCTCTCGCGGCTGGCCAAAAAGCGGCTCAAGCTCAAGGTGTGCGGCCTGCGCCAACCCACCGACCTGCGGGGCCTGGCCGCCGCCCAGCCCGATTTTGTGGGCCTCATTTTTTATGCCGGCTCGCCGCGCTATGTGGGCATCCCCCACCCAGATCTGCTGGCCAGTTTCCCGCCCGGCAGCGTGCGCACGGGCGTGTTCGTGAACGCCAGCCTGGGCTACGTACAGCAGCAGGCCCACCAGTTTGGCCTCAAGGCCCTGCAACTGCACGGCCAGGAAACGCCCGAGTTTTGTGCCGAAGCCAAACAGCGCACCAATCTCACCATTATAAAAGCCTTTGGCGTAGCTCCAGGGTTCGATTTTGGCCAATTGACCGCCTACGAGCCGGTGGTCGACTACTTTTTGTTCGACACCAAAACCCCCGAGCACGGCGGCAGCGGCCAAACCTTCGATTGGGGCCTGCTGAAATCATACACCCTGGCCAAACCCTTTTTCCTCAGCGGGGGCATCGACTTGCCCCAATTGCCCGGCATCCTCGACCTGGACCTGCCGCAACTGTACGGGGTGGACATCAACAGCCGTTTCGAGATCGCCCCCGGCCAAAAAGACCTGGCCAAAATCGGGCTGTTCGCCTACGAACTGCGGCGGTAGCGGGTAATCAAATGTTTAAAAGCTGATTTTTAGCTAGTTGCTCCACCACTAATCCTCGTCCTGGCCGGGCAAGATTCGCCGCCGTTGCTGTTTCTTGGCGGCGGCCTGGCGTTTGTCGTCCACCCGCTGGCGGGCCACGGCCGCAGGCACCCGCGTAGCCCGGCGGGGCTTGGGCTTTTGCAAGTGCTTGTTCAGCAATTGGTAAAACTTCTTGACCACCGCCTGCCGGTTGCCCAACTGGGTGCGTTCGGTTTGGGCCGTGAGCAGCCAGTAGCCCTCGGCGTTTAGTTGGTTGGCCACCTTAGCGCACAGTTGGGCCTTTTCTTCCGGGCTAAGCAAGGCCGACTGATCTACTTGAAACCGGAGCTCGACCTTGGTTTCCACTTTGTTCACGTTTTGGCCGCCCGCCCCACCGCTGCGGGCCGTGCTAAACGTCATCTCCGGAAAAAAATCGCGGCCTTTGATCATGTCTTCCATTTTAGCGGCGGGTTTCGTGATAAATTTTAGCAAACTAATGCCCTTCAAACACAAAACCCGGCCAAATGGTGCGATTGTTTGTTAAAAATTCTGCGCACCGGGTTGCCAACTTGCTTCAAGTCCCTAATTTTGCGGTCTGAAATTTTGAGAGCAATGGCGATTATTACGCGCATCAGAAAATTATCCGGCTTTGCCGTCGGTCTTGTATTTGTGGCCCTGGCCCTATTTATTGTCGGTGGCGATTTGTTGTCGCCTAATTCCTCTTTGTTGCAGGCTTTTAACAAACAAGTGGCCGCCGAAATCGATGGCAACAGTATTTCGCTGCAAGAGTTTAGCCAGCAATACGAGCAAACCAAAAGTTTGATCGAGACCATTCAGCTGGGCCGCCCCCTCAATGGCGATCAAGAGCTTGAATTTGCCCGTTACAATGCTTTCAACGATTTGGTTTACAAATTATCGTTAGAGCCTGATTACGAAAAACTGGGGTTGAAGGTAACACCCGAAGAACTGACGGACATGATCCAGGGCAACAACATCGAGCCGAGCTTTGCCCAGCAGTTCACCAACCCCCAAACGGGCCAATTGGACCGCAACATGATCATCCAGTTTTTGCAGTCTCCCCAGCAGCAGGGTCTGGTGAGGGCCTTGGAGTTCTCCTTTGCCCAGAACCGCCTGCGTAAAAAACATGCTCACTTGTTGGCCTATTCTACTTACGCCACCACCCAGGAGGCCAAGCAATACCACAAAGACCAGAACTCGAAGCGGCAATTGAGCATGTTGTATGTGCCTTTCAGCAGCATCTCCGATTCGACCATCAAGGTGGACAATGCCCTACTAGCCACCTTTTTGAGCCAAAACAAAGCTAAATATAAGCGCAAAGAGAACCGGGCTATTGAGTACGTGGTGTTCCCGTTCCGGGCCTCCAGTGCCGACTCTGCCGATATCCGCAACAACTTGGCGAACTTGAAAAACGATTTTGCCAAGGCCACCGATGCCAAAGCTTTTGCCGATGGCAACTCGGAAACCAACATCACCACCAACACTTACAAACCTGGCGACCTACCCGAAGTGCTCAACCCCGACAGCCTCCGGACTGGCCAAGTCTATGGCCCGTACCAAATGGGCGGGGCTTATGCCCTGTACCGGGTAATCGACACCAACGACGACTCGCTCTTTTCGGCTAAAGCCAGCCATATCTTGTTCAATACCAGGGACCTGCCCGACTCCGCCAAAGCCAAAAAGCGGGCCGATGCCGAGCGGGTATTGCGTCAGGTGATGCAAAACCCCGCCGACTTTGGGATGTTGGCCAGCACCTACAGCGAGGATAACAGCAACAAGTACAAAGGCGGCGACCTCGGTTGGTTCCCCGAAAAGCAAATGGTGCCCCCATTTGAAAGTGCCGTAATGAGTGCTACCAAGGAAGGCGTGATACCCCGCTTAGTAGAGACCGATTATGGCTACCACATTATCAACGTAACCGGGGTGAAGAGCAAGCGTCGGTTTAACTTGGCCATCATTACCAAAGAAATCGCCCCCAGCGACGCTACTCGCTCAGCGGCCTACACGGCGGCTGGGGCCTTCGCCGAAGCCAAAAATGCCAAAGAATACGCGGACAAGGTACAAGCCGCCAAAACCATTGTGAGCTTGCAGGCCCTAACCATCCCCGCCGATGCCAAGAACATCAACAACCTGACGGGTTCTAAAATCCGCGAGGTAGTGCGCTGGGCTTACACCGAGGCCAAATTAGGGGATGTATCGCGGGTGTTTGAACTGGACGATCAGTACATGGTGGCCCTCCTCCGCGATGCCACCGAAGAAGGCGATCCTACCGTTGAAGACGTGAAAGACCAGCTCACCACCGACTACCGTAACGCCGAAAAGGCCAAGCTCATCATCGCCAAGCTGGCCAAGTTGACTGGCCCCCTGGCGCAGATGAAAGACCAGTACGGCAAAGGGGCCGAGTTCGCCGATCAAATTGATCTTAATATCTATAGCTCTAATATTCGGATGTCGGGCTATGCGCCCACGGCCGTAGGCTACGCAATGGCCCTCGAAAAAGGCCAGCGTACTAAGCCTTTCAAGGATGAGACGGGTGTATTCGTCCTTGAAGGCACCGGCTCAGACGATGCCTCGGAGGTAGCCGACTACAACGCTTACAAAAAGCAGATTGCCACTAGCCGCAAAGGCCAAATTGATAACAACATCCTGGAAGCGATGAAGAAGATAGCGAAGGTGAAAAACTTCCTGGCCCGGTACTATTAACCGATCCTTGCCAACGTTTTTGAACCCCTGGGCCACCGCCCGGGGGTTCTGTTTTCGATCGTAAGCAAATGATGGAGAGAGAAATCTTATGAATTTGGCGGCGCAGTCTCACCCCCAGGCCATACAACCGGAGGCAGATTACTAGCACCGAATTTTATCAAAATTTGAAGACAACCGATGAAAGTCGTTGACCCAAAAATCAAATCACGTTTCCAGGTTTTTTCCACGTAACCGATTGATCACCCGCAAAAAAATCATCCCATCACTTTGTCATTCTGGATGAGCCGTTTGGCGGATCAACCTACTCTAAACCCGATGATCAGCATGTCGTCGATCTGCTTTTCGTGGCCCATCCACTCGTTGAGGGCGTTGCGCAAGATGCCCCGCTGGCGGTCCATCGGGTAATGGTGGTTTTGCAAAAACAGGTCTTTGAGGCGGGCGGTGGAAAACTTCCGTCCTTCGGGGCCGCCAAATTGATCTTGTAGGCCATCGGAAAAAATGTAGAACGACGTGGGACGGTCCAGGGCAATGGTGTGCTTGGTAAACGTGCGCACCGTTTCTTTTTGTAGCCCACCTACGGGGTGCTTATCGCCTTTGAGGTGAAATACCTCGGGGCCAGCCTCGGTGGTTTGGAGGTAAATCAGCGGCGACTTGGCCCCGGCAAACTCCAGCACCTGGTTGGCCCGGTCAACGACGCAAAGGGCAATGTCCATCCCGTCGCGGTTGTCGGAGTCGGCTTGTTTGAGGGCCTTGCGCACGTTGCGGTGCAATTGCTCCAAAATCAGCTCCGGGCTTTCGATGTGCATCAAGTTCACGATCTCGTTCAAGAACTCGTTGCCGATCATGCTCATGAAAGCCCCCGGCACGCCGTGACCGGTGCAATCAATGGCCGCGACGAATATTTTGCCGTCTTTCTCCAAAAACCAATAAAAATCACCGCTCACGATGTCGCGCGGGCGGAACATCAAAAACGAGTCGGGCAAAGCGGCTTGGATGGCCGCCCGGTCGGGCAGCATGGCGGCTTGGATACGCCGGGCGTAATTAATACTGGCCATGGTCCGCTCGTTGATCTTGCGGATTTCGGCGTGCTGCTCCTCGATTTTGCGGTAGGTCTCGGCGTTTTCTAAAGCCATGGCGGCCAACAGGGCCACGTTGCGCAAAATCCCAACATGGAAATCATCATAAGCCTGGCGGCGGAAACTCTGCACCGAAATAACCCCCATCGGGCCGTTTTTACCAATCATGGGTTGGCAAATAACCGACTGGCATTTTTCCGCCTGGGGTAGTTGGCCCAGGTATTGGCAGGCCTCGGTGGCCCAGTCGCCAATGGCTACCTCCCGCTGCTGGGCAAACGCCCACCCGGCCAAGGAATGGGGATCGTTCAGGGCTTGCCGATAATCCTCCTGCGGTTGGCCATCGGCCCGGCCCCCTTTAAACTCAAGGTGAGTACGGGCATCGTTGAGGATGCCAACGGAGAACCCGTCAACGTCCATCAACTGACTTAGGTTAGCGTAGGTTTTATCAACTATTTTCTCGGAGGAAAGCTCAGTGGTAATCTCTAACCCAATGTCGCTCAAGATTTTGATGTTGTTGAACGACCGTTCCAACTGCTCGTGGCTGGCTTGAAGTTCCTCTTTTTGCTTCACTACCTCGGCCGTGCGCTCGGCCACCTTGCCTTCCAAGTCTTTATACAATTGGGCGTTTTCAAGGGCGATGCCGATGTAAACGGCCAAGCCACGCAAAAAGTCAACGTGGTATTTGGTGTAAAGATTTTTGCTGAAACCTTGCACGCTAACTACACCTAAGGCTTTGCTCTTGTAGTGAACGGGCAAGAAGATGAGCGAGTCGGGCCGCTCCCCGGCCACGGGCGGGGGCACGGGCCGATCAGGAATGACCAGGTTGTACTCCGCGTCCAGGTCGTTCATGACGATCTCCCGGTTGTTTTCCAAGCAGCAAACGGACAGGTTGTGCTTGTTGGTGAGGGAGTAATAATGATAAGGCAGGCGCTGACCTTTCTCGATGGTACCGAAAAACTCGATCCGCTTCAACTTTTCGTTGAGCACCCCGATATCGAACACCGAAGCGTCCATGACCAAATTGATATTGGCATAAACGGTTTGGATGATGTCCTCAATCCCGATTTGGGCGGCAATGTCTTTCCCAATATCGGCCAGGAGCTTCACGTTTTGCCGGGCATCGGAGGCTTGGTCGCGGTGGCGCAGGGCCTCGGCCTTCTTCTCGTCGATTTGCTGGGTGGCTTTGGCAAACTGGAGCGCATTATGTAGGCACACCGATAAATTGGGGGCCAGCCCCACCAGCAATTCCTGCGCCTGAGTGGGCAGTTCGGTCAAGTACTCGCAATAGAGGACGGCCAAGGTTTTACCCTCATGCGCCAATGGGATGGCACTGGCCGAGATGGCTTGGGGGTGGTGCAACTGGCTTTGGTTGGCCACCAAATGGTTGTGGGCGCAGGCTTGTTGGCGTAAAAAAGCTTGGTTCACTAGCCCTTGGTCCAGCCGGGTATGTTCGGCGGCTAGGCCATTGGCTGCCCCCATCTCCGGAATTTCCGGATTGCTTTCCCCAAACTCGCGCAAAATGACCCAGCGGCCCGGCCCACCCTCGAGCAGGCATATGTAAGCTGCCCCGGCATGGTCTTTAGCGGCCGCCACGATCAACTCCACCAAGTGGGGCAAGCGTAGTTCGCCAGCCAAGCGGGCCAGTAAAGGCAGCAGGGTTTGATGATGGACTTGGTTAGCCGTGAATACCATTGGGGTTACTTTCCACTTAGGGTGCAGATTGTTATAATCACAATTATCTGTCCAAACTTGTTGGACGATAATTAGACCCGGCATTATTGTTCCGGGCAAAACGAGTGGATAAGGGGTAGGGTGCAACGGCACGAAAACCGTGCTAGGAGTTGGCAATTTTACAAAATAAAGGGCAATTCCCCTAAATTTCAGGCAAGAAAACCTAGGTTTTGGCTAATTTTTTCAAAGACCTGATGGGCCAACAAGTGATCCGCCGCCGGGGCAAGCTCCGGTTCGCCGATGTACACCGGCCAGTCGCGCATGTCTTCGGGCACGCGCCCGTGCGAGCCGCCGATGAGGCCAGCATCCAAGGGGATCACGTCCATCAAATAACGGAAACCCAATTTCTTTTTGAGTAAGGTGAAGCCGACCTTGAGCCAGGGCAGGGGAATTTTGGGGTCCACTAACATTTCCAGGGGGTCGTAGCCCGGCTTTTTGTGGATGTCGACGATTCGGGCAAAATCCGGGGCACAGGCATCGTCGAGCCAATAATAATAAGTGAACCAACTTTCCGGGTCGGCCACGGCTACCAACTGGCCGCTGCGGGGATGGTCTAGGTGGTGCAGGGCCTGCCCGGCCTGGTCCAACACCAGTTCCACACCCGGGGTTTCGTTCAGGATTTGGCGCACCTGGGCCGTGCACGCGGGGTCGTTGATGTACACGTGGGCCACTTGGTGGTCGGCCATGGCAAAGGCCCGGCTGGCTCCGGCATCCAGCAGTTCCAGGCCGCGTTCGGTGCGCACTTGCAACAGGCCCGCCTGCCGCAAGGCCCGGTTGAGGTGTACGGGCCGCCGCACCGGGGTAATCCCGTACTCCGACAGGACGATCACCCGCGCCCCCCGCTGCTCGTAAAAGTGGATTAAGTCGCCGCAAACTGCGTCAATCTGTTGTAAATCAGTAACTACCGATGGGTGTTGGGGGCCGTACCGTTGGCTATTGTAGTCGAGGTGGGGCAAATAGATGAAGGTGAGCGTGGGGTTGTGCTTGCGTTCCACGTGCTGGCTGGCCTGGGCGATCCACCGGCTGGAACGGATGCTGGTGCGCGGCCCCCAAAAATCAAACAGGGGAAAAGTGCCTAACTCGGCCTGTAACTCGTCGCGCAGGCTGGCGGGTTGCGAGTAGCAGTCGGGCATTTTGCGCCCGTCGGCCAGGTATTGCGGGCGCGGCGTAACGCTGTAGTCCACACTGGAATACATGTTGTACCACCAAAACAGATTGGCACAAGTGAACCGCTGGCCTTTTGCCTCGGCGGCTTGGCGGGCCAGTTCCCAGATTTTAGGGGCCAGCACCAGGCGGTTGCTCTGCCGCCATAGTTTTACTTCGCATTCATCGGCAAAATACCAACCGTTGGCCACAATACCGTGGCGGTTAGGGTACTGGCCCGTAAGGTAAGTCGCTTGAGCCGAGCAAGTTACAGCGGGTAACACGGGCTTAATGGGTAACACCTGCCGCCCGGCGGCCCATTGCCGCAAAGCAGGGGTGTGGGGGCCAAGCTGGCCAGTGGTAAGCCCCACCACGTTGATCACTACCGTTTTTTGCATGTTACAAACTTAAGCCCATTGGCTTAAATGGCAGGCTAGGCTTTTATCAAAACCAGTCAACCGGGGGGCGATTGAGTCAATCTAGCAGAGAAACGAACGGCTCAACTTACTTTTTAAGCACCAAGGCCGTGCGGGCAAACTGTAACTTCGCTTCGGCCAAGGCGGCAAACTGGGGCACTAGCTCCTTGTCATACACGGCTTGGTGGTACACCTCGCTAATTTTCACTTGCAGTTTATCACCAACCAAGTCGGCCTTTACGGTGAACGCGGCCAGGGTTTTGCCGCCCACCTCCACCGAGCGGTGCTGGGCCAAGGCTTCCAAGTTGGCCACCGTGTAGCCGGAGGGCAGGGTGAACTCCAGCACTTGGTGGGTTTCGTGGCCAAATTCTTGCTCCAAGCGGTTGGCCCGGGCCCGGTTAGCAACGGCAGGCAGGGCCAGGTTTTCCCCCAAAAGGTGGCCGGGCCGCAACAACAGGCGGTCTTTCGCCTTCTCGATGAGCAAAGGCAAAGTCAGGGAGGCCCGCAATTCTACGGTCTCTTCATCGGTTTGGGCCCGCGAGTCGCGGATGGCGAAGTCGCGTACTTGGGCACCGGGAATTTGCCGGGTAATCAAATCGGCGAACACTTCGGTGCGCTCGTTGCCATTAATGAGTTGGTTGGCGTAGCGCAGGGGCACAGCGTGGTAGCCGGTAAACTGGCGCACCATTTTGGCCTCGGGCTGTTCCAAATTACGGCCTAGGTCAACGGCAAGTAGGGTCTTGTCCAGGTTATGCGTGGCACTGGGCGGCAAAATCTCCCGCACTTCGGAGGCCAACTGGGTCTCGCTGCCCTGTTGGTAAAGGCTGATGAACAGGCCGGGATTGTGGGTGTACTGGTAAGGGGCCGGGCCGTAAGTGTAGGATAAGTCGTGCGGGGCCAAGTACCGGCCCGACTGGGGAAAATAAAACAGGTAGTTCGACAAGGCGTACCACGACTCAAAGTCACCGTCAAACCGGGTTTGGGTACGGTCGGTAGTGAGCACGACTTCATGCTCCACATCGGCAAACATGAACATTAAGGCGTAGAGGCGCACCAGATCGGTTTTGCCCGCATACCGGGTGTTGAGTACGTCCAGCACCTGGTCGTGGTGTTTGTAAGTATCGGCATCCAGGCGGATGTTCTGCTTCAAGTAGCGCTCAATGGCCGTGATCCGGGCATCGTTGTTGGCTGCCACTCCTTTAAAAATGTATTTCAGGGTCTCGTTAAGCTGAGTGAGTTCGCTGTCGGCCAATTCTTGCAAGTAGATATTGTTCATGACGGCCTCGGCGGCGTGGTTCCAAGTGTGCAAACGGTTGCTACCCTCAATGTGGTCGTAGGCCAATTTGTAATCGACCCGCATCAGATTGGGGCTGTGGAACGAAAGTGGCTCGCGGGCCAATGCGGGCAGGTGGGAGGCCCGCACCAGCAGCGAGTTTTTGCCCGGATAACGGTTTTCCCAAAGGCGCAACTCCGGAAAGCCATTGTAACTCTTGGCCTCGAACAAAAGGTTATTGGGCGAAATAATCTCGAACTCCACGTTGTGAGCCTCGTTTTCTGACTGAAAAATCTCGCGGCCAAAGTACTGGGCCTCGCGGGCCACCGTGTAGAGGTACTCGATTTCGCCGCCACGCTCGGCCCCGCTCACGGCAAAGATTTTAAACGCCCCGGCATTCTGCGGATTTTCCAAGTCTTTGATCTCCTCCTCGCTCAGTTCCACCACCCGGCCATTAGCCCCCACAAACCGGGCTTTTAGCATAATCACCTCGGTAACGCCGCTCATGGGCAAATAAACTTTGCTGTATTGCTGCACGGCCTCGGCGGTGTTTACCCGCACAATTTTGTGGACGGTTTCGTAGATTTTCAGGTTTTCATTGCCATCGTAGATGTATTCCACGGCCCGTTTATCTTTTAAAATAAAGGCGGCGTGATAAAGCTCCGGCCCCTGGGCGGGCAAACAATAATGGCGTTGCTGCCAGTTGTAACGCTCGTGCTCGTACATGTAGGTACGCATGGGGTCGTCGCCCCGGCTGGCCCCTGAACCACCAGTGGACATGAGCGCGGCTCGGCTACGAAGGCCGAACAGGGCCAAAATCAACAGTAAACTGGCTGGTTTGAAGGCGTTTTGAAGGCGAGTGGGCGGTGCGAGCATCTACTTCTCAGGTTTTGGGTTGATTTTCTTGAGTACAATGGTTTGGCGGTAGGCCTGGGCAAGTTCAGTCATCAGGCCGTTCCAGTCGGCGAAACGGTCAGGGGCGATGGTCAAGGTATTCAAGGTAAACTCTTTGCTGAGGGTAACGGCTCCGCTGGTTTGCCGGTACTGGACCACCAGGCCAAACGCCTCGTTCTGGATTTTGATATCGGGGGGCAAGGCCATTGCTTGGTAACCGGGGGGCACCACTAAACTGCACACCGAGCGCTCGCAGAACCGGTAGTCGGCCTGGCGGCTAGTGCGCCGCTCGGCCGAGATGGGGTCCAGGGCCACCCGCCGACAAAAGTGTAAGTTCACAAACAGCTCATCGTCAACCGCTTGTACGTAGTTTTGGGTAGTAAAGCGGGCTTTTACCCGGGCTTGCTCCGGCCAACTCGTCCAGGCCTCCACGGCGGTTTTCCCCAGCCAGTGCCGTTGGCCAAAAACCTGGGCCAACGACTGGGCGGTGTCTTGCCCGGCCAGGGCTGCCTCGGTCCTCACTTTTGTGTAGTCAGACAATTGGACTACCGTGTGAATGGTAGTACCATCGAGTTGCCACTCGATAACGGTACTGTCGGCCCAGAGGTTGCGGCGGGCTTCCATTTCCGGGATAGGGAAAATTTCGTAGCGATCCGGGCCTAGGCTCACCAGGGCCTGCTTGCCCTGGGTCATGGCGGCGGGCAAGCCAAAGGGCAAGTAGGGATTAGTGGCGTCCAACACGATTGAGCGGCCCAACAGTTTCACCACGGCCACGGCGTGGTTGTCCACTAGCGGAGTGGGCATTTCGGCGTAAGTGTAGGGTAACTTGCGGGTGCCCACCCAGGCGGGGTAAGCCTCTAATCCGGCCCGGCGCAACATGGCCACCAGTAGCCAAGTCATGTCTTTACAATCACCGTAACGCCGTTTGAAGGTGAGCGAGGCCGGGCGGGGCACCAGCCCCCCGTAGCCGTCCTCAAAGGCGAGGTACTGGATATGCTGCTGTACCCAGGCAAAAATGGCGGAGGCTTTAGCGGCTAAATTGGGCCGGGGGGCGGCCAGGCTGTCCACCAACGTTTGCAACTCAGCGGAGAGTGGTTGGGCCAGCACCGGAGCCGACAAACTAGCATACCAGCGGTGCAGGTCGGCCACGTCGGCTAAGACGGGCGGGTTCGTGGCCGCCGGGTGCAGTTTAGCGATGTAAGGGGCCACGTGAGCGGTGCGGTAAGCCAGATCAGGGGCCTGAGGCTCGTGTACGTGCGCGGCCAGGTTGGTAGCCCGCCAGCGGTAGCGTCGCCGCCCGGCCTCCGTTTCCTCGCTCGTATCCAGGCTGCGGCCCAAGGTGGCCAGGTGGAAAGCCGCAAATTGAAGCCCAATGGCCTGGTCGGCTACGATTTCCAACTCGGCCTCCACCACCGGGATGGCCGCCCCAAAATAAAACAGACCGAGAAAACGCGGCTCGGTCAATTCTTCCTCGTATTCCAGCACGGTACGCGCGCCCGGGGCCACGGCCGGGAAATGAAAGGTTTGTTCCTGGTAGTCGTCGTAGAAAAACTCGGCGTTGATGGCGTTGCGGGTAACAATGTTTTTGACCGGGAGCGTATCGCCATGAGGCAGCAGAGTGTAAGCGCGGAGCGAAGCAATGGGGTTGAACTTGGAAAAGCCCACCACGTTATTGCTGTACGCATCGGAGAAAGGCTGCAAGTGGGCTACCACTGAATAATTGCGGGCCGACACTTTTACTTCTTGGCCCGTCCAGCGCAGGTCGATGGTTCGTTTGCGCACCAGGTACACCGCCCGGCTGCCCGGATATTTAGCGGCCAGGGTGCCCAATTCAATCGGGGTTTTTTGGGCCAACGCACCAGCCGCCAAAAACTGGCAACTTAGCACCCCCAGCAAAACCCGCCACAACCACATGTAACTTTATTGGGCTTTAAGAAGTAAAACGAAGCACTATTGGCAAATTTCGCAGTTAAATTAAGCGGAGGGGCGTAACTTTCCAAACTCTTTTTGCCTATTAAGTTAAATAAACAAAGGCGCCACCTGCGCCAAATGTCCAACGAGTATCCCAAGTAAAAGAAAAACTAAAGCCCGGCGGGCTATTCAGCATCAACGGGGAGCGGCAGGTGATTAAGGCTCTTGGTGTTGCCAAATCGGCGTAACGACTCGTCGTTGTAAGCCTTGGCGGCCTCCTCGGCGGTGGCAAACACCCCTAGGTAAATGCGTTTGCCTTCGTCGTAAAGCACGGCCCGGTACTTGTTACCATCACGCGATACGCCCCGGTAGCCCGCCGTGCCGCTTTGTTGCCTCCGCAGTTCCGACATGGTGGCCCACTCCAGGTTTTCCAACCGGCAATCCAATTTGTTTGAGTTGATCATGCGCACAAATAGTTTTTTGCCCTTGTCCGTCGGTTTGACGATGAACTGGTCGGCCAGCAGTTTGTGCATGTAGAGAGTCTGTATCTTCCCGAAACGGGTGAACTGAAGCACCGCGTAACCGGCAGAGTGCAGTCGCCAACCTTCGGCCAGGTTTTTCTTTTTCAAAAAACTATAACCTCGGCGGCACAGCTTAATCCTCTTATCGGAGTTGATTAAGTCGATGTACATAGTGTAGGGGAAAACAAAAATACAATTGACAACTACCCAGGCCGTTTGCACCTTGGGCTTGTAATGTTGCGCAAATTAATAACTATGATTTAAAAAAGAAACTTTTTGCCCAAAAATAACCCTTGTAAGTTTTTTGCGGAACTACATTGTTTTGCCCGACTGCTTTTTGTAATCGTTACTCAGCACTTTGATCCGAGCGGCAAAACTAGTATTGGCAAAATCAATTTCAGTATAATGGGCGGCGCGTAAAAAGTGCATAATTGGCTCATGGTGAGTGATTTTGCGGCCCGTGTTCACGTCCACGTATTTGAGGGTGGTCCACAGCACGGTCTTCAATTGCCGCTCGGCCGCGTCGCTCATCACGTACTCCACCACGGTAGTGTCGCTATCGTAAAAAATGATCCGGGAACGGATGATCACCCACTCATTTACCAATGCTGGCCGGATGTAGGCGATCTGGTGCTGATAAACCACCCAGCCAGCTTGATAATCAGTAAACAAATCGATGGGGCTAAGGCCGTATAACTGAGGCACTTGGTCGTCGCGGGCATTGAAAAAGTAATCAAAATATTTGGCGTTGTTCAAGTGGCGCAGCGGGTCGCAGTCTTGAAACCGGATGATGGAGCGGGAACGGGTTTCGCGGGGGTATTCTTTGTTAGGATCAAAATTGAACATGGCTAAAAGCAAAAAAATTGACCCGGAAAACTACGGCTTATTAGCTAGAATTGGTGAAACAACGGCCGTCCGCCGCAAGCGGCACACCATGCCCGCCCCTTGTCGCTCCACCTCCAAATGATCCATGAGGCGGTGGATAAGCACCAGCCCGTAGCCCCCGGCCCGCTTTTGCTGGCCTAACAAATGCGGGTCGGGCACTTGGTAGTCGGCCAGGGCAAAACCATCGGCTTGGGGGTCATGCACCTCGAAGGTAAACCCTTGGCCCGGCCCGGCCAAAATGCGCACTTCCACCTGGTGCTCGGGCTGGTGCGGGTGCGCGTGGGTGATCAAATTGGTGCAAAGTTCGTCAATGGCCAGGGTAACCCACATCACCTCGTCGGGGTGGACCTGGTAGGCGGCCAGGGTTTGCTCTACAAACTGCCGTACGTTTTTGAGATGGCTCTTTTGGCAAGCCACCCAAAGGCTAAGCGGCAAGGGCGGCGGCACGGGCTTCATGGCGGGTGGAGCGGATAACGATGAGTTGGTCCAGACCTAAAATGGCGAACACCCGCTGGATTTTCTCGCTCATGCCGAACAGCGCCAGCTTGGTCCCGGCTTTTTCGCAGTCGCCCAAGCGGGCAATGAACACCCCAATGCCGGGCGAGGAGATGTATTGCAGCCCACTACAATCAACGAGCACCAGGGGCCGCCGCTGGCCCGGAGCCAGGGCCTGCTCCAAAGCCCGGTCTAATACCAACGACGAGCTAGCGTCCAAATCGCCGCCGATGCGCAACAGGCAAGTGTCGGGTTCCCATTCGGTGTGTACTTCCATAGGCAAATTGGAGAACTGATTTTTGTCGTCAAGCGGTCATCCGCTAGAGAATAAAAAATTGATTATCAAATAACTAAAGGCAAATATATCAACAAATTGTTGAAGCATGAAAATTGCTCCGCTGGTCGTAAAATCCTCCTTAAATCAATGATTATCTTCTTAACTTACAGCAAAATCAAATAGAAATTGTGGGTGCTTGATGTTAAAATAATGGATAACCTGCAAGCGTAATCTTTGTCATGCAGTCATTGTTTTATCTCACTAAACTTTTATCTCCACCTTACTATAGGCTGGTTGCGAAAACCCTGTTCTGGGTCAATTGAACGCGATTACGAGCCAAGTCTGGTCGTCGGTGGGCGGTTGGTGGGCGGTAAAGGCCCGCAACGTGGCTTCCAGGGCTTGGAGCAGGGCCGGGGCGCCGGCCGGGGCATGCTGCTGGGCCAAAGCGAGCAGCCGTTCGTACCCAAACTCGGTGCCGGGGCTGGCCGGGGACTTGGCCTCCACCAGGCCGTCGGTGTAAAGCAGCAGCAAATCGCCGGTATCATAACCCAATCGTTTGGTTTCCAAATAATTGCCGTACTGTTCGGTACGCAAAATGCCCAAACCAAGGCCCCGGCTGGCCAGCAGTTCGACCTGGCCGGTGGCGGCCCGGTACAAAACGGGCGGACAGTGCCCCGCCCGGGCGTACACCAACTGCCGCTGGGTGGTATCCACCGCCAGGTAAGTGGCCGTGATGAAGCTACTGGCCGCCAAACTGCGCCCCAGGGCGGCATTGGCGCGGTCTAAAAAAACCTCCGGGGGCAGGTCCAACTGCGCCAGCCCGTGGAAAATGCCCTTCATTTGCGACATGTTGAACGCGGCCGAGGTGCCTTTGCCCGCCACATCGCCAATGATGAACACGTGCCGGTGCGGGCTTATGGGCTGATAATCATAGAAATCACCCCCGATTAGCTCGGGCGAGTGGGTGTGGGCCAACCATTCTAAACCCACTAACTGCTGGTGCTGCTGGGCCGGCTGCAAACTGGCCTGTACCCGGCGGGCAATAAGCAAGTCGGCCTGGTAGCGTTCATGCTCGGCCGCCTGCGACACCAGCTTAAAATTGGCCAAGGCCACGCTGGCCTGAGCGGCATAGGTATGCACCAACGAAACCACCACCTGGTCAAAAAAGCGGAAACGGCGGCTCAGCAGCACCAACGTGCCCAGCCATTGCGGCCCGTGCGCCAAAGGCACCACCAGCAAGCTCTCGAATTCGATGGCCGGGGCCAAGTGCGGCGCGGCCGCCACCAGTTGGGCGCGGCTAAACTTGCGGTTGGCCGTGGGCTGGTATCCGGTGGCCTCTACCAAGGCCCGCAACTGTTCGGCCTGGGCCAGCGGCAGGTTGCGGGCAATAATGCCGCCGCCCACCTGGAGCCAAGCCGCATCCGATTTGAACGAGTTCACCGCCAAGTCCAGCATGATGTTGTAAAGCTGGGCTTCGTCTCGCCCCTGCAAAAGTCTTTGAAAATCAAATACTTCCGAAAATTTCTGCTCAAAAAGCGACGTGGTGGGCAGGTTAAAAAACAAAATGAGGATGGAAAAAACACTGTACACCGCCACAAACGACAGCAAAGCCGACAAAAACAGGCTCTGCGACAAATCGACCACCACGGGCCGCAAACGGCTGTACCAGGCCAGGTGGTCGTAAAAATAGTACAGACAGCCCAGTAGCACCACCATCAGCAATAAGCTCCAAAGCTTCTGCCGCAGGGTGAGCAGGGCCACCCAGCGCAGGTTAAACGACAACAACAAGGAAAACACAAAAAAGAGAAACAGCCCGGTTTGGAGCAGTCGCTGGGCTAGTCCTGGTTTTAAAAATTCCTCGCCCGGGATAAAATGGAGCAGCAACGAGCCAAACAACAAATATTCAAACACCTCCCAAGCCCGCCGGAGCCAGCGCTGGGGCTGGTAGAGGAGCAGGTTTTTCCAATGCACGTAAGCATTGAGCAAAAAAACACTGATGATGGCCACCTCCACCTTGTAACAAAAGTTGAGGAACAACTTGGCCGAGGTGCTGTCGAGGTCGGTGAGCCTCACGATGAGCAGGTCCAACAGGTAAGACCCCAAAGTGCCCGCCGCCCCGGTAATAAAAACACCCCACACAATCCCATAAAAATGGCTGCCCTCGGGCCTTTGGCTGCGCTTGGCCAGGTACCAGTAAGTAGCCAAAATAAATACGTTCACTAACAGGGCCTTGGGAAAATACGGCACCTCTACCTGGGTTTGGTAAAGCTCGGCCAGGTATTGGGCCAGCACCAGCAAGGTGAGCAATCCCCAGCTCACTAAGGCGGTTAGCCCCGCCACCCGGCCGTATGTCCGATCGTTCCATTCCAAGGCCATCCTAAATTTGGGGCAAGTTAGGGAGAATAGGCGGGATGCCCCGCTTGACCCTCGTTTTGGCTATTTTAGACTGCCCGTGCAACTTGCGGGGCCGTTATTGCATCCTGCCCTTGCTGGGTTGGGTGAGGTTACGCAACCCAGGAGCTTACTTATGAACCTTGCCATTGACCGGGGCAATACCTTTGCTAAAGTGGGGGCCTTTGTGGGGCGCGAACCCCGTTTTTATTACGAACGCCTCACCGACCCCGACCTGTTTGCGCTGGTGCGCACCCTGGTACCCGCGCGGGTGATCGTGAGCGACGTGCGCGGCGACATGGCCGCCCAACTGCGCCAGCAAGCCGAGGCGGATGGCCAACGGTTGCCCGTGCTAGAAATGAAGCCCGAACTGCCCGTGCCCTTGCACAACGACTACCTCACGCCGCACACCCTGGGCATGGACCGGCTGGCTGCGGCCATTGGGGCCGCCGCCCTGTTCCCCGCCACCCACCTGTTGGTGATGGACGCGGGCACCTGCATCACCTACGACCTGGTGGAGGCTTCCGGCACGTTCCTGGGCGGTAGCATTGCCCCGGGCCTCAAAATGAGGTTTAAGGCCATGCACCATTTCACGGCCCGGCTGCCCCTGCTCGAGCCAGCCCCCGAACCCATTGCCCTCACCGGGCGCAGTACCGCTGAGGCCATGCAGAGCGGAGCCGTGCTGGGCCTGGTGGCCGAAATAGAAGGTTTTATTGCTCATTATCAGCAGCTTTACCCAAATTTACAACCAATCATTACCGGTGGGGATGCGCCCTACTTGGCAAAAAGAGCGAAACCAGCCATTTTTGCAAGTCAAACGTTAGTGGTACAGGGCCTCAACGAGGTGCTACTGTTCAATACCAACTAAACCAAAGGGGCCAAACCTTGGTAGTGGTTTTACCAGCCGCCCACCTCGGTTCCCTGCCATGAGTGTTCGTCCAAAGATTCCTTAAACCCTCACTTGTTCATTATTTCAATCACTTCATTAGTCCAAAACCGCACTTTGCGCCCCCCGCATCATTGCCTGCAAACAAGTCATGTATTTTCATTTTTTCCATAGATCAGTTATTTTAGGGTTGATGTGCCTAGCGGCCGCCCCTACCCTAGCCCAAACGGGCAACTCGCCCTATTCGCGCTTTGCCTTGGGCGAATTGGCCCAGCCCCCGTCGGTGTACAGCCAGGCCATGGGGGGCATCGGCGTTAGCAACTCCACCCCGCTGGTCATCAACGGTATCAACCCCGCCCTGCTGGCCCGCAACCGGGTGGTGGCCTTTGAGGCGGCCTTCACCGGCGAGCACAAATACGTGAGCAATGCCGACGTAACCCGCCAGCACACCGGCGGCAACCTAGGCTACCTGGCCTTTGCCTTCCCCATCGCCAAACGCTGGACGGCCGGGGCCGGGCTGCGGCCCTTCAGCGCGGTCAATTACCAACTGGTGCGCGAAGACCGCCTGCCCAACACGCCCACTTTTGTCCAATACACATTCCGGGGCACGGGCAGCATCAGCCAAGCCTATTTTGCCAGTGGGTTCGAGGTGTACAAAGGTCTGTTTGTGGGGGCCGAAGCGGCCTTCAACTTTGGCGGCATCCGCACCGAGAGCCGCTCGCGCTTGCTCGACACGCCCCTGAGCTACACCACCGAACTGGTGGACAGCTACAACTTCGGCGACCTTACCTATAAACTAGGCGCGGCCTACCGCCTGCCCCTGAGCAAGGACGAGAGCCTGAACTTTGGCGTTACTTACAACCCGGCCAGCAATGTGCGGGTTACCCAATTTAGGGCCTTGCAGCGCCTGCGCAGCACCGACGAAGTGGCCTCGGCCGACACCCTGCTGCCGAGCACCAGCCAGAACCTGCGCATCCCCCAAGCAGCCGCGTTCGGCATTAGTTACGAAAAGGCTTTTAAATACACTGTGGGGGTCGAGTATTCGTACCAAAACTGGAGCGAGTTTGCCAGCTTTGAGCAAACTACTAACACCCGGCTTACCAATACCTACAAATTGGCCGCCGGCGGCGAGATCATCCCCAACATCCAATCGGTCAATAACTACTTTGCCCGCGTGGCCTACCGGGCCGGGGCCTACTACGCCTTGCAACCTGTGGCCGTAAATGGCAAACAAATTGATGAATTTGGCATTAATTTTGGCTTATCCTTACCTGTAAACCGTAACTTTTCGAGTGTAAATTTGTCGTTCGCTTATGGGCGCAGAGGAACAACCGAGAATGGGCTGATCCGGGAAAACTTCTTTAGGTTCAACTTGGGCCTTACCGTAAATGACCCGCTTTGGTTCCAAAAGCGTAAGATTAACTAAACGTTTTCACCTAAATTCACCTAAAAAACAAATTAAATCTTACACAAGTACCATGAAAAAACTCTTTTTGTTGATCGGAGCGCTGGTTATCGGTTTCAACCATTGGGCAGGCGCCAATTGCGGCGAGTGCAAAAATCCCGAGGGCCGGTTCTGCTGGGGCGACGACCCAGGCAAAACCAAGGAAAAGTGGGTGCTAGTGAGCGATGCCATTAAAATGAACGATTTGTCGAACGATGCCGCCGCCAACCTGGAATTTCTGCTCACCAACCACGCCAACCTTTCGGAAAACTTGTACATCAACGCCATCAAGTTTTACGAAGCCCGCGAGGCCAAAGAAACCGACCCGGCCAAAAAAGCTGCTTTGGAAGAAAAAGTGCTGAGCCTGTACGACAAGCGCATGCAATGCTACGGCGAGAAGCCCGACGTGATGGAGCGGAAGGCCCGCAAGTACTACGATTACTACATCGACCGGCCCGAGAAGCACCAAGAACTGTATGACTTTTACAACAATTTTTTGGCTAAATACGGCGCAAGCTCCTCGCTTTCAAGTTCTTATCTTTATTTGATTGACTTGGGCTGCAAAATGAAGCTCGAAAACAAATTAGCCGAAGATAAATTGCTGGAGCGTTATGACCTGCTTTTGCCCGAACTGGACAAGAAGCTGAATGAAGCCACCACCCCGGAAGATAAGGACAAGTGGACTAAAGCCAAAGAGCAAGTGGAAGGTTTGATCCAGGGCTGCGTAACCATCGACTGCGATTTTGTGAAGCGCAACTTTGCCCCCAAGCTCAAGGCCAACCCCGCCGACAAGGACATGGCCAAAAAGATCATGGCCTATATGGTGCGCGGCAAGTGCACCGATGACCCATTGTTCAAAGAGGCCCTGCTCATTTCCACCAATGCCGAGCCTAGCTTCATCGGGTACAAATACTTGGGCGTGTTTGCCATTAAAGACGGTAAAACCGCCGAGGCCATCGAGTTCTACAAAAAAGCCCTCGAAGCCGCCAAAGACGACGTGAGCAACACTGACAAAGCAGAAATGTGCTATGATATTTCGCAGATGTACCGCCAGTCGGGCAAGTTGAAAGATGCCGAAGACTGGCTCAAAAAGGCTGCCGACTACGATCCGTCGTTCAATAACAAAATTTGGTCGCTGAAGGGCGACCAGTACATGGGGATGCACAGTTCCTGCAAAGGTAAAAACGCCCTCGAGAGCCGTTACATCTTCCTGGCCGCTTACGATGCCTACCAAAAAGCCGGTAGCTCGCAAGGTATGGCCAACGCTAAGGCCCAGTTCCCGTCTATCGAGGACATCTTCACCTTTGGCCCTTCATCGGGCAACGTGAAAGAAGGCTCGACCGTTACAGTGCCTTGCCTGGGAGGAGTAACCACCACTCTGCGCCGCCGCTAACCGCTTGTTATCCAGTTAACTGATTTCCGCCAGCCCTAATTCTAGGGTTGGCGGTTTTGTTTTGCGGGACTCATACTGAAATAATTTCATGACTATTCCATTTGATTATCAATCACTCGAGACATAAAAATCTATTCCGTCTTGGTATAATCTTAAAAAATACGCCAAAAAGCCCGGTTCGTCAGTGAACCGGGCTTGTAATTAGGGGGTCGGCAGAAGGTTAGTTACGCCCCCACTAGCGCAATCAGGTCGGCGGTGCGGGCCGAGTAACCGGCCTCGTTATCGTACCAACCGATCACTTTGGCCAGGCTGCCGTTGGTGGTGGTCAGTTCCGAGTCGAAAATACAAGAGTGGCGGTTGCCGATAATGTCGGTGGAAACGAGGGGTTCTTCCGAATATTCCAAAATCCCCTTTAATGCCCCATTAGCGGCGGCTTGCATGGCGGCATTGATTTCCTTAGCGGTAACGTCGCGCTTGAGGATCACGGTCAGGTCGGTCATGGAGCCATCGGGCACGGGTACGCGCATAGCGGCCCCGTCCAGTTTGCCCTTGAGGTGAGGTAACACCAAGCCCACGGCTTTAGCGGCCCCGGTCGAGGTGGGCACGATCGACAACGCGGCCGCCCTGGCCCGGCGCAAGTCCTTGTGGGGGCCGTCTTGCAGGTTTTGGTCCTGGGTGTAGGCGTGTACGGTGGTAATGTAGCCCTTCTCAATCCCAAAGGCATCGTCCAGTACCTTGGCCATGGGGGCCAAGCAGTTGGTGGTACAGGAGGCGTTAGACAGGATTTTGTCGCCCGCTGTGATGCTGCCTTCGTTTACGCCCAACACCACGGTTTTAATGTCGTCGCCTTTGGCCGGGGCCGAAATGATGACTTTGCCCGCGCCCGCGCTCAAGTGCTTGCCCGCGCCGGGGCCGTCCACAAAGCGGCCTGTGGACTCCAGCACCACGTTAATGCCGTGGGCGGCCCAAGGCAACATACCGGGGTCTTTCTCGGCCAAAACCTTGATTTTTTGCCCGTTTACTACCAAATGACCGTCTTCCACGCCTACGGTCCCGTTAAACTTGCCGTGCACGGAATCGTACTTGAGCAGGTGGGCCAAGGTGGGGGCATCGGTAAGGTCGTTGACGGCCACTACTTCAACGTTGCTATTGCGGAGCAGTTCGCGAAAGGTAAGGCGACCAATGCGCCCAAAGCCGTTGATCGCAACTTTAATTTTTGCCATTTTGATGGATGGATGATGATAGGTGCGGCAAATTTAAGCATCCGCCCCGCATTACAAAGGCAAGCCGGGTTTTTGACAAGGATGATTTTGGTCATTGGCGGCAGGTGGTTCACTTGGCGGCAAACTGGGCCAACCCCTAGCAAAAAGAAGGGGCGGCCCTTTGCTTGGACCGCCCCACTTTATAAATACCAACACCTATTGGGTTAAATGGCCAAAATAATGGTGGCTTTGAACACCCCGGTTTCGTTGCCGTGTTCGTCCTTAAACCGGACGTACACCGTTTTCTCGCCGTTTTCGCCGGACAGTCGCCAGCGGGGCACGTTGTCGCGGTAGGCTTCCCAGCGGCCTCCGGCAAAGTCGAGGGTGTTGCTGATCATCATAAACGTGGCCCCATCGGCCATGAGGCGCAGTTCCACAAACTTGTCGGGGTCCTCGGCGTACTTGGCCCCGTTGTTGATGGTGAGGCTGCAATTTTGGGGCGGCTGGTTGTCCAAGATAATCTTGTCCATCGCCACTTCGCTTTCGTTTTGGGCTTGGTCGCGGTACTTCACGTAAATGGTTTTTTCGCCTTGGCCCTCGCTCAGCGTCCAGGCGAGGGTGGGCTTGAACGGTTGCCACTCGGCCCCGGCAAAGCTGGCCTGTTCGCTGATCTTCATCTCTTGCCCGCCCCGGATCATGAGGCCCAGTTTTACCTGACCGCTGCGGTCGGTGGTTACTTTTTGATCGCTGTTGATGCTCACGCGCGCATCCACGGGCGGCTGGGCATCCACCAAAATCTCCGCAAAGGAGGAAGCGGTTTCGTTACCTGCCCCATCGCGGAATTTCACATATACTTTTTTGATTCCCTCGGTACCACCTTCGAGCTTCCAATTGGGCACGCTGGCGCGGTAAGCCTGCCAGCGGGCCTCGCGAAACGCCGCGTTGTTGCTGATTTGCATGTACTTGGCATTGGCCGCGTTAAGCTCTAAGGTTACCAGTCGCTCCGGGTTGTTCACAAAACCGCCGTCCACCGTGATCTCGATGGCCCCGCTTTTGGGCGGGGTGCGGTCGTAGATGATGCTGGCCACCACCACCGGGGCCACGTTGCCGTACTTGTCTTTGATTTTTACGTAAATCTTTTTCTCGCCTTCTTTGTCGTCAAAATTGATTTGGCCGAAAACGGGCTGATAGTCTTTCCATTCGGCCCCGGCAAAGGCTTCGTTTTGGCTCACCATTACCTGGCGGGCCCCCATTGCCTCAATTTTCAATTGCACGGCGGGCGTGGCGGTGTATTTATTGCCCTCGTTGAGCAATACGCGCACATTTTGAACTTTAGCTTCGTCGTTACTGGCGGCAGGCTGAGCCTGGGCGTAACTTAACCAGCCGAGGCAGCCGCCCACCAGGGCGATTTTCAATAAGAAACGGTCCATAGGGTAAATGAGAGTGGTTTAGCAATAAAGTACCTGGCAATTGCCCAGTTTTTGGCAAAAACCGGACAAACGCGGGGCGGGTAGGTTACCAGCCGAGGTTATTTTTTGTTCATTTCTTCGGTAAGGGTGGCAATACTTTGCAAGGTAGCCTGGGTTTCCGGGTGCAGATCGCCCAGCACGCGCTTCTGGGTTTCCAGGGCGGAGCGGTAGTTTTTCATGGCCTCGGGCAGGTTTTTCACTGAGCGTTGCAGTTGGGCCAAGTTGAACACGCTGCGGGCGTATTCGGCACTGCCCACCCCGTAATAACTGGCCAAATTGCGCTGAGCAGCCCGCAGCAGGTTTTCTGCGTCCACCGGCTTACCCTTAAGGGCCATCACTTTGGCGTAGTTGGTTTGGCTCCAGGCAAAGTCAGGGTGCTTCTCGCCGGGGGCCTTCTTCCTAATTTCCAGCGAGGTTTTCAGCAACGAATCGGCCAAGGTAAGTTTTTGGGCACCTAAGTAGAAAAAGCCCAGCGAGTCGAGGCTGCGCACGTAAGCCGGGTGGGTATCGCCCAACTTACTTTTGGCGTAGCCAATGGTTTTCTTGTACGCCTCTTCACCTTGGGCGGCTTGGCCTAAGCGCACCAATAAACTGGCTTCTTTCTCGAGGGTTTCTACATACAATTGCTCTTGCTCCTTGGTCTTGGTCAGCCCGGCCAAAATGCCCAACGACGATTGCAGCGTTTTCTGGGCGGCGGGGAAGTCCTTGATCAAACGCTGAGCCTGTGACACATCCACCAAAGCCACGGCGTAATCCGGGCTGGTGATTCCTTTTTGGATTTTCAAAGTCTCGGCTTTGAGTTGGGCAAAGCCCAGCAAGGCACTGCCTTCGCCCATTTTGGCCGTTTCGGCAATTACTTTGTCCAGTTCGGGCAAAAACTCGGGGGCTTTGTCGCCCTTCACGGCTTTCAACTGGGCCACGTAGTCTTGGTAGTTCTTTACCGCTTCGGGGCCTTTTTTCAGGGCTTGGTTCACCTGGGCCAATTGTTGGTACACTTGGTAAAAATCGGCCGGTTTTTGTTTAAAGGTGGTCATGGCCTTGAGGTGCGCCTGGTAGAACTCGACGGCTTTCTCAGGCTGCTTCATGCGGGCGTACAACTCGCCCAGTTCGGCCAGCAGGGCACGGTGATGGGCTTCTTTATCGCCCCAAAAATCTTTGGCGATTTTATAAACGTCATTGTACAACTGTTCGGCTTTGCCCAATTGGCCCACCGTGCGGTACATGCGGGCATACTCGAGGTAGGTGAGCAGGTAGTCGGTGGAACGCTCGCCCTGGTTCATCTGCCGGGCCTTGATGGCCTGGAGGAAATATTGGTCGGCCTTGGTGTAGTCTTTGGTGGCGGCGTACGACTTGGCTATGATCGTCAGCACGTCGGCGTATTCCTTATCGCGGTCGTTCTTCTGCTCGCGCTTGATGGTGGCCACCGTGAGGTACGGGGCCCGGCCCTTGGTTTGGTCGCCTAGGGCAATGTAAGCCTCGCCCAGCTTGAGCAACGTATTCAGATAGTTAGGATGGCTGTTTTTGAACTCCTTTTCGGCCAGCGGCACGGCTTTCTCCAGGTTTTGGGCAGCGTCTTTGTAGTTCTGCCGTTTCATGGCCGACATGCCATTGTCGTAAAGTGGTTTCCAGCTTTGGGCCTGGCCAGTGCTCACCACGGCCAAGGCTAATAAAACCACTGCGCTCGTTTTGGTTAAGATAGTGCGCATGAGAAAATAGTTGAGATACAAAAAGCGGATAAAGGGGCCGTTAAATCAAAGGCAATAAGTTTGCCAATTCAACAATGTCCACACTGGCAATGGATAAACTAACCACTTGAAAATTAACGTACCAAAGCACGGGCAATGCCCCAGTAAGGGCTTCGCCAGTACGGGCAAGCAGTGATATTGGAGGGATAAATTAAGAGGTATTGGTACAAATTTAATATAAAATAAGATTATTTCAAAATGAAAAAATAAGAAAAGCCAGCAGCCGCCCTTCCAAGCCAAGGGGGTGAGGGCGAGTCAATCTTGCCAATATTTTGCCAAATGGGCTTTATTTGTGGCACTTTTTTAAAACCACTTGTTGCTGTAAAATGAAAGTCCTCAAATTTGGCGGTACCTCGGTGGGCAGCGCCCAACGGATCAAAAACGTAGAAAAACTCATCAACAACGGCGAAACCAACCTCGTGGTGCTATCAGCCATGTCGGGCACCACCAACGCCCTGGTCAAAATCGGCGAGCAACTGTACGCCAAAGAGTTTGGGCCAGCCCGCCAACTCATCGAGGAACTGTTTGCCAAATATCAAAACGTAGTCCACGAACTTTATGCCGACGAAACGGCCCGCTCCAAGGCGGTTTCGTTCATCAACACCCGGTTCGACGGGATGCGCGCCCTGTGCAAAAACCGCTTCAACTCCCGCCGGGAAAAGGAACTGCTGGCCGAGGGCGAAATTATCTCCACCCACTTGATGCAGTTTTATTTGGAAGAAATGAAAGTGCCCTCGGTGCTGCTGGATGCCCTTGATTTTATGCGGATCGACGAAAACGACGAGCCGGAACTGGACTACCTGGCCCAAAACCTCGCCCGCGAACTGGCCAAACACCCGCAGCACCATCTATTTATCACCCAGGGCTACATTTGCCTTAATGCCGACGGCGACGTGGATAACCTCAAGCGCGGCGGCAGCGACTACACCGCCTCGCTGGTGGGCGCGGCCCTGCAAGTGGACGAAATCCAGATTTGGACCGACATTGACGGGATGCACAACAACGACCCCCGCATCGTGAACCGCACCGTGCCCGTGGCCCAGCTCAGCTTCGACGAGGCCGCCGAACTGGCCTACTTTGGGGCCAAGATACTGCACCCGCAGAGCGTGAACCCGGCCCGCCTCAAAAACGTGCCCGTGTGCCTGCTCAACACCATGGCCCCCGAGCAGCCCGGCACGGTGATCAGCAGCCAAAGCACAGGGGCGGGCGTAAAGGCCGTGGCCGCCAAAGACGGGATCACGGCGTTGCACATCCAATCGGACCGGATGCTGCTCGCCTACGGGTTTTTAAAGAGCTTGTTCAACGTGTTCGAGGCCTACAAAACGCCCATTGACCTGATCACCACGTCAGAAGTGGCCGTTTCGGTTACTATCGATAACGCCGCCAACCTGCCCCAGATTTTGGCCGACCTCAAAGCCTTTAGCCGGGTACAAGTGCAAGAAAATCAGACCATTGTGTGCATTGTGGGCGATATGATCAGCCAACAAGACGAGCATTTGGGCCGCATTTTTCAAGCCCTGAGTCAATTGCCGGTGCGGATGGTGTCGTATGGGGGCAGCAAAAACAACGTGTCGGTTTTGGTGGAAACCCCACATAAAAACGCCGTGCTGCAAGCCCTCAACCGCGACCTGTTTGGTTTGTAAAGGTCGTTAACACCGAACCAGTTGGCCGTACCGTTGGGCCAGCCACTCGGCGCAGCGTTCGCCGTCCATGGCCGCCGAGGCGATGCCGCCCGCGTAGCCCGCTCCCTCGCCACAGGGGAACAAGCGGGCCACCTGCGGGTGCTCGCCCGTGTGCGGGTCGCGCGGGATGCGCACCGGGCTGCTCGTTCGGCTTTCCACGCCTACCAGCACGGCCTCGTTGGTGAGGTAGCCCCGGATTTTCTTCGCAAAATCTTGAAAACCGACCCGTAAACGATGGGCGATTTGCGGCGGCAGCACCTCGTCTAAACTCAACGAGGCCAGGCCCGGCTGGTACGATGCCTCGGGCAGGGTGGTTGATACCTTTTTGTTCACAAAATCGACCAGGCGCTGGGCCGGGGCGGCTTGGGTGCCGCCCGCCAGTTGGCAGGCCCGCTGTTCTACCTGCTGCTGGAACACCAACCCGGCCAGCGGCCCGTGAGCGGTCAGTTTTACGAGGTCATCGGCTTCCACGGGCACCACAATGCCCGAGTTGGCAAACCGCGAGTTGCGCCGGGAAGGCGACATGCCGTTGACCACCACCTCGCCGGGCGCCGTGGCCGAGGGCACGATAAAGCCGCCGGGGCACATGCAAAACGAGAAAACGCCCTTGGTTTGGCCCCGGTAGGCCACTTGGCTCACCAAACTGTACGACGCGGCGGGCAAATACGGCCCCCGGTCCGGGCAGTGGTACTGAAATTGGTCGATGAGGGTTTGGGGGTGCTCCACCCGCACGCCCAGGGCATACGGCTTGGCCTCGATGGGCACTTGGCGGCGGTGCAGCAATTCAAAAACATCGCGTGCGGAGTGGCCAGTGGCCAAAATGACCCCTAGGCCCTCCACCACATCGCCACTGGCCAACTTGACCCCGTGCAGCTCGCCGTTGCGGAGCACCAAGTCCACCACTTTGGTATTGAAATGTACTTGGCCGCCCGCGTCCAGGATGCTTTGGCGAAGGTTGGTTACGATGCCAGGCAGTTTGTTGGTGCCAATGTGGGGGTGGGCATCCACCAAAATCTCCTCGGCGGCCCCGTGGGCCACGAAAATCTCCAAAATCCGCCGAAAATCGCCGCGCTTGGTGGACCGGGTGTACAACTTGCCGTCAGAATAGGTGCCCGCCCCGCCTTCGCCGAAGCAATAATTGCTCTCCGGGTTTACCTGGTGGTGCTTGCTGATGGCGGCCAGGTCGCGGCGGCGCGCGCGCACGTCGCCCCCGCGCTCGAGCAGCACCGGGCGCAGGCCCAGCTCAATGAGCCGCAGGGCGGCGAACATTCCGGCCGGTCCGGCCCCCACCACCACCACGGGCGGGGCGGCGGCCACGTTGGGGTAGTCGCGCCGGTAACCAATGAGCGGCTCGGCGGGTTCGTTTACCCAGATGGCCGCCTGCACGTTTACCCTCGGCTGCTTGGCCCGGGCATCCACCGAACGGCGCAACATGCGGATGCTGAGCGCACCGGGGGTTTGCGCGGCCTGGGCCAGGTCAAACTTTTCCACCACATGTTGTTGAAATAGCGTAGGCTCAAAGGCGGTGGGGGGCGGCAGCACCAACTCCACGATTTTTTTCATGCCCCAAAGTTAAGGCGGGGCCACTTTCCGCCCGAAAAAATCACAATCCGATGAGTATATCTACCAAACCAGATTTGCTACTATATTTGCACGATTACGGCAAAAGTCGTGATCAAACCACCCCAATCACCGTTAAAATGCAGATTTCGTTCGATAAATTCAACAAGCTGACCATGGGCGACCAGGAATTTGGCCGGCAATTGTTGGAAGTTTACGTGGGCCAGTTTACCGAGTACATCGAGGAGATGGACGGCTACGTGAAAGACCACGATTTGAATAAAATCCGCTTTTTAAACCACAAAATCCGCTCGAGCGTGTCGGTGCTGGAAGCCGCCGAGTTGCTAGAGGAACAGGTGAAGATGAACACGCTGGCCGCCCGCGAAGAAAGCCCGGACAAAATGAAGCCGGTTTATCACCTGGTGCGCCAATACAGCGAGCAAGTGGTGGAAACCCTTAAGCAGCAGTTGGCCAAAGTGGCCGCCTAGGTTAACCGCCTACTGGCTTGGCCGGGTAGCCCGCCTTGAGCAAGTAATCGAGCACCTTGGCCTTGCA
>JALONO010000175.1 GCA_025454895.1 Bernardetiaceae bacterium | reverse complement strand
GCCGTCTTCCTGCCCAATTTCATCTTGCTCAAGCTCATAAGTAATCGAGTCGATGGTGGTGGTGCGGGCCAGGCGGGTGTTGGCGGTAAATTCCTCGTTTTGGTAGCGCACGCTCAGGGCAAACTCATCGCCTACCACGCCCAAGGTTTCGGCGGTAACGGGCTGCCACACGTAGTTGCCGTTGCCCCGGTCAGTAAAAGTGAAGGCCCGGCCTGTGGTTCGGTTGGTTACGCGCACCTGCGCGCCCACTGCCACGTGAGGGTGAGCCGGATGGTTTGGGGCAAAGCCCGGTTGTCGATAAAACCGTCCACCACCAACTGGGGACGGCCTTCGGCGAGGTCCAGTTCCACCACGTCTTCGCAGGCCCACAACGGCAGTAACAGGGCCAGCGGGGCCAGCCTTCCTAAGTAAAATACCGGCGGCAAGGCCCGTAAGCGGTCAAAAAGGGTTTTCAGGCTATTTTTCACAAGAAAAATCTGATTAAAATTTAGAATTTGAAGTTGTAAGAAACGGCAGGGACAATCGAGCCGATTACCGAGAATCGCACGGCTTCGGTGTTGATGGGCACGTCTTCGTTGCGGCGGAAATAGATGGCGAACGGGTTGCGGCGGTTGTACACGTTGTACACGCTGAACACCCAATAGCTCTCAAACCGGCGGCCCTCGCGCTTTTTATTATAGTGGGTGGCCGACAGGTCTAGCCGGTGATAGGCGGGCACGCGAAAGTTGTTGCGGGCTTCTTCGGTGTTATGGGGCACCACGTAGCCCTGCACCTCCAGCCGGTTAGTGGGGAAGGTGATGGGCGTACCCGATTGGAGCACAAAGTTGGCGGCCAGGTTCCAGCGGGTAGCCACGTCGTAAGCCACGGTTACGTTGAGGTTGTGCAGCCGGTCGAACCGGTTGGCAAACCACTCGCTCCGGTTGATGCCTTCTACCCGGCGTTCGCTGCGGGCCACGGTGTAGCTGATCCAGCCGGTGAGCTTACCTTTGGCCTTTTTGAGGTAAAACTCGGCCCCATAGGCCCGGCCAATGCCCTGGACCAGGTCGGCTTCCAGGTACGAGTTGAGCAGCAGGTCGGCGTTGTCGATGTAGTCGAGTTGATTTTGCAGGTCTTTATAATATACCTCCACCGAAGCCTCGTAGGCATTGTCGCGGAAGTTTTTGAAGTAACCCAGGGCCACTTGGTCGGCCAGTTGGGGGGCAATGTTGTTGGTGCTGGGGGTCCACACGTCCAGCGGGGTGGAAGCCGAGGTGTTGGACACCAGGTGGATGTACTGGGCCATGCGGTTGTAGCTGGCCTTGAGCGAGCTGCCCTGCCCCAACGAGTAATTGATGCTAAAGCGGGGTTCCCAGTTGCCATAAGTTTGGATGGCCTCCCACTGGCCGTAGGTGCGCTCGCTGGCCAGCACGCGGCGGGTGTTGGGGATGGCTTCGCCAAAGGTGTAAGCCGTGCCGCGCCCCATGTAGCGGAACAGCGAGTAGCGCAGCCCGTACTGAAGGGTGAGGCGGCTCCCAAGTTTCTGTTCGTTGGCCAGGTAAATCCCGCTTTCCAGGGCGTACTTGGGATCCAGGCTGATGTCGTTTTCTTGACCCTGGCTGCTCACGGTGGCGTTGCCGGGGCGGAAATCGTACAAAATGCCCTGCACCCCAAACTTGATGGTGTTGTTGGCGTTGAGGAAGTAGGTGAAATCGGGCTTTACGCTGTAATTGATAATGTTCGACCGCCAGTCGAAACGGGAGTTCTGCACCTCGTCGCGAAAGCCGAGCAAATAATCGTAATTGCTGTAATAAGTGGTCAGGTTCATGAACAACCGGTCGGAGAACAGGTGGTTCCAGCGAAGGGTAGCGGTGCTGTTGCCCCAGTTGAACGCAAAGCCCGCCCCAAACACGTCGCGGCCAAAGTAGCCCGACAGGTAGAGCGAGTTTTTGGGATTCACCTGCCAGTTTACCTTGGCCGTGAGATCGTAGAAGTTGAACCTGCTATCGGCCAAATCGCCGGAGAGGAAAGGCCGGGCCAGCACGTCGATATAGCTGCGCCGGGCCGCCACGATGAACGAGGCTTTATCTTTCACGATGGGGGCCTCCACGGTGAGGCGGCTAAAGATGGCCCCGATGCCGCCCGAGACGGAGAAGCGTTTGCTGTTGCCCTCTTTCATGCGCACGTCCAATAACGACGATAACCGCCCGCCAAACTCGGCCGGGATGCCGCCCTTGACCAGTTTTACGTCTTTGACCGCATCGGGGTTAAACACCGAAAAAAAGCCGAACAAGTGGGCCGAGTTGTACACCGGGGCTTCGTCGAGCAGCACCAAGTTTTGGTCGATGCCGCCACCGCGCACGTTGAAACCCGTGGCCCCCTCGCCCACAGTGCTCACGCCGGGCAACAACTGGATGCTGCGCACGATGTCGACCTCACCTAGAAATGCGGGGATTTTTTGGATGGTTTTAATATCGACCTTCACGGTACTCATCTCAATACTTTTCACGTTCACGTCTTCCTCGATTCCGGTAACCACCACTTCGCCGAGTTCGAGGGTGGTTTCGGTGAGTTCCACGTCCAGTTTCTGGTTGCTGCGTAGGTCCACTTGGCGGCTCACATTATTGTAGCCCACAAACGACACCACCAGTTCGTAAGTGGCGGCGGGTAAGGTAAGCGAGTAGAAACCGTACACATTGGTAGTGGTGCCCGTGGTGCTGCCTTTTACGTACACGTTTACGCCAATCAGGGCTTCCCCGTTTTTGGCATCTTTTACGTAACCACTCAAGGTGTGTTTTTCAACGGATTGGGCCAAACTGCCCGCTGGGAGACCGCTGGCTAACCAGGCGACTAGGAAAAAGTAGATGATTTTTTTCATGTGGGTGGAGGTAAAAGCGGCCAGGGAATTTGGGAAATGGGCCAAAAAGTGGGGCCGCCCGAAAAAATTAGGTAGATAAGTGCTACGAGCATCCAACTAACGGGATTTGGTGATTGTTGGGCCGGAACGGTTTTTTTAACAAAAAATAGGCGGCATCAACCTGAGAATAAGCTGGCAATTTCGAGGATTGCCCCAAGCCCACAGGGGCGGGGGCTGGCCCCGAAACCCTACCCGTGGGCGACGGCCCTTGGGTTTGGTACAAGGGCGCTCATTGGCCACCAGGGCGGGCACAAGGCCCGCCCCCACGGTCGGTACTCGTGCGCGGGGGCACCCGCTCACACCTGCAACACGCCCAGGTTGTACTTTTTGCGAAGCGGAGCGTGGTTGGCCGCCTCGATGCCCAGCGAAATCACCCGCCGGGTAGCCAGTGGGTCAATCACCCCGTCCACCCAAAGGCGGGCGGCGGCGTAGTAGGGCGACAGTTGCTCGTTGTACTGCTCGGTGATGTGGCGCAGTTCTTCGGCCTCTTGCTCGGGGCTAAGGGGTTGGCCCTTGGCTTGCAGGCTGGCCATTTTGATTTGCAGCATCGTTTTGGCGGCCGAGGCCCCGCTCATCACGGCAATTTGGGCGGTGGGCCAGGCAAAAATGAGCCGGGGGTCGTAAGCTTTGCCACACATGGCGTAATTGCCCGCCCCGTAGCTGTTGCCCAGCACAAACGTGAACTTGGGCACCACTGAGTTGCTCATGGCGTTCACCATTTTAGCCCCGTCTTTAATGATGCCCCCGTGCTCGGCCCGGCTGCCCACCATAAACCCAGATACGTCGTGCAAAAACACGAGCGGGATGCGCCGCTGGTTGCAGTTCATGATAAACCGGGCGGCCTTGTCGGCCGAGTCGGAGTAGATGACCCCGCCCATTTGGATTTCGCCCTTTTTGGTTTTCACCACTTTGCGCTGGTTGGCCACGATGCCCACGGCCCAGCCATCCACCCGGGCCAGGCCGCACAGCAAGGTCTGGCCGTACAGTTCTTTGTAGGGCCTAAACTCCGAGCCGTCCACCAACCGGTGGATGATCTCCAACATATCGTAAGGCTTGGTGCGGTCGGCGGGAAAGTGGCCGTACAGCTCGGCCGGGTCCAACTGCGGCGGGGCGGCGGGCTTCCGGTTAAAACCCGCCTTGGGCACTTCGCCCAGTTTGTCAAAAATATCGCGGATGGCCTGGAGGCACGCCCGGTCGTCGGGGTACTTGTTATCGGTTACGCCGGAGATTTCGCAGTGGGTGGTAGCCCCGCCCAAGGTTTCATTGTCCACGTTTTCGCCAATGGCGGCCTTTACCAGGTACGACCCGGCCAAGAAAATGCTGCCCGTTTTGTCCACGATCAGGGCTTCGTCGCTCATGATGGGCAGGTAGGCCCCGCCCGCCACACAACTGCCCATAATGGCGGCTACTTGCAAAATCCCCGCCGCTGAAAGCTGGGCATTGTTGCGGAAAATGCGGCCAAAGTGCTCCTTGTCCGGAAAAACCTCGGCCTGCATGGGCAAAAACACCCCGGCGCTGTCCACCAAATACACAATCGGCAGCCGGTTTTCCAGGGCGATCTCCTGCGCGCGCAAGTTCTTTTTGGCCGTGAGCGGGAACCAGGCCCCGGCCTTTACGGTGGCATCGTTGGCCACGATCACGGCCAAGCGGCCGCAAATGTGGCCCAGTACCACCACTACCCCGGCACTGGGGCAGCCGCCCACTTCGGGATACAAACCCTCGGCGGCGAGGGCTCCGATCTCCAGCGGCTCGGGGCCGCGATCCACCAGGGCCGCGATGCGCTCGCGGGCCGTAAGCTTGCCCTGGCGGTGCTGGTCCGCGATTTTTTTCTCGCCGCCGCCATGGGCCACTTGGGTTAACTTAACCTTTAACTGACTGATCAGCAAGCGCATACGATCATCATTGGCGTTAAATTCCAGGTCAGTGGGCAAGGGAGTGGGCATAGCTAAGGGCCGTGAGCGGGCAGTTTATTGGCAAAGATGCCTTATTTTTGTTCAACAATAAGGGCCGATGAGCAACACCCATCACCTCGAGCAGATACTGGTAGGACACCATGTGCGGCGCACCAAAGTGCGGGTGGCCGTGCTCGATATTTTTATGCAGCGCAGCTACGCCCTGGCCCACGCCGAGATTGAGCACCTCATTGGCAAAGCCTTTGACCGGGTAACCATTTACCGCACGCTCAAATCGTTTGAGGAGCAGGGCCTCATCCACCGGGTAATCGACGACTCGGGCAGCATGAAATACGCCCTTTGCCAGGCTGGTTGCGCCGAACACAATCACCACGACCAGCACATCCATTTTAGCTGCGTCAAATGCGGGCATACTTTCTGCCTGGACTCGGTGCCCATTCCGCCGCTCCAGTTGCCGCCGGAATACGAATTTCAGAAGGTAGATCTGCTGGCCCAGGGCATTTGTAAAAATTGCCGCTAACCTGCTAGTAAACCCTCGAGTGGGCGTTCTACCGGCAAAAATTAGCCAATAACCGGACAAAATCTGTCATTGACCCGCCAAATACCCTCCCCCAGCATTTTTTCCTGCGTTTTTGTGAAGTTGAGTTTAAAATGGTTAAAAATTTGCGGGAGATTCTTCTAGCAAACGCTTCGTTTGCACTTTGCTGTAAAAAAGTAGTCCTAAATCCAGAAACAAGACGATTGACCTATGCTTTGGGGCAATTTTCTTGTCTTAAATTTCATTGCCCATTGGTATTAATTACTCACAAAACCCCTTAAACTAACATTTTTATGCAAATGCTTAAGAAAATCTGCCTACTAAGCCTGCTATGCTGGCCTTACTGGGTAGCTGCCCAAGCTACCAACGAACTACTGGCCAAGGCCGACCAGTTGAGTGAAAATGGTAATGCGAAGGAAGCCGTAGCCATTTACAGCCAGGTAATTACCCGCGACACCCGCTCGGTGCAAGCCTATCATGGCCGGGGCTGGCAGCACCTTTCGTTGGGCCAGTATGCCGAAGCCATCCGCGACTTTACCAAGGTGCTGGACCTTGCCAAAGGCGGCTACGAGGCGGCTTATCACGGGCGCGGCATCGCCAATTTTCAACTGGGCAATTTGCCAGAGGCACTAAGCGACTACCTAAAGGACACCAAACTCAACCCCCGCGACGAGGTATGCCAGAACAACCTGGGCGCCCTCTACGAAAAAATGGGCAAGTACAACGAAGCCCTGGCCGCTTACGAAAAAGCCATTGCCCTCAAACCCGATTACCGAACCGCCATCAACAACAAAAACGAGTTGATCAACTTGATGATGCGGCAGAAAAAACAGCAAGCCGACCAAGGGCGCGAAGAAGTGCTCACCGCCAAGCAATACTACGATAAAGGCTACGAGGCGGGATCGGTGGATGATTTTGTAACCGCCATCCGCTGGTTTGACCGGGCCATTGCCGCCGACCGCAACTACAAGCTGGCTTACGACAACCGGGGCTATGCCAAATTTAAGCTGAACCGCTACGCCGAGGCCCTGGCCGATTTGAACAAGTCAATCGATATTAGCCTGAGCAAGTGGACCTTCAACCAGCGCGGTTTGGTGAAAATGAAGCAAAACAACCCAACTGAGGCCATGAAAGACTTCGAGGCCGCCCTCCGCATTGACCCCGAGTACGCCCCCGCCCTGGAAAGCAAGAAGATTTGCCTGCAACTGATCGGTGCTGGCTCCCGCTTGGAAGACAAGGTGCCGCCCGTAATCGATATTTATACCCCTTCGCTGAGCCGGGGGGTGGACGCGGTGCGGTACGACCAAGAAACCACCGTAACCGGCCGGGCCAGGGACAATAGTGGGGTAGAATCAGTAATCGTGAACGGCGTAACGGCCCAGTTGGCCACCAACGGCGACTTTCTCGCGAAAATCAAGATCGGGGCCGGGCGCAACCAGGTGATCGTAGTAGCGCGGGACAAGCGGGGCAACCAAGCCGAAAAGGCCTTCTTCACCGAACTAAAAGCCAATAACAATGGCTCGGAAGCTCCCGTGGTGAACCCGGTGGTTACCAAACACGAGATTACCGGCCTGGGTACCAATTACGCCCTGCTAGTGGGCACCGACGAATACCGCGACCCCCAATGGCCCAAGCTCAACAACCCCATTGCCGATGCCAAGGCGGTGGGCAACGAACTGGCTCAGTATTACAACTACAAAACCGAGCTAATCACCAACCCCACCAATGATGCCCTGGTCAGAAAATTGCGCGAATACGCCAAGCGCACCTATCAGCCTAACGATCAGTTGTTTATCTTCATCGCCTCGCACGGGCAGTTCGATGAGTTGACCAAACAGGGCCACCTGGTTACCACCGACAGCGAGCGCGACGACGAGACGTTCAACTCCTACGTATCGCACGTTAACCTGCGCAATTTGATCAACAACATTCCTTGTAAGCACATTTTCATCGTGATTGATGCTTGCTTTAGCGGCACGTTCGATCCGGTGATTGCCAAGCGGGGCGGCCCCAGCGAGCGCACCAACCTATCGCGCAGCGAGTTTGTGGCCCGCAAGCTCCAACATACTACCCGCCGCTATTTAACCTCCGGCGGCAAGGAATACGTGTCGGACGGCATCCCCGGCCGCAACTCGCCCTTTGCCCGCCGCTTGCTGGAAGCCCTGCGCAGCTACGGCGGGGCCGACGGCCTGCTTAACCTGGACGAACTGATGAATTTCGTGGTCGATAGCGGCGTGGAGCCCAAGCCCCGGTTCGGCAACTTTGGCGACGATGAGCCAGGCAGCGATTTCTTTTTTGTAAGTAAATAGTTGAAATCCAGGGGATAACCCATTTCCGTTCTCCCTTCAACTTAGAAAATGAAACAAACCGCCCTGGTTCAACTCGGGGCGGTTTGTTTTTGTAGGGAGAGGGTAGCCCTAAAATGACTAAACGATTGGATGGTTAAATGATTTGACCTCTTGCACATTAGGTTTTTGAACGAGTTTGTGGTTAAATTTTCGCTCAAAACCCGACCTTTTTAGCCCCACCCTATCCCTCCCCGGCGGGGCTAATCTTGTAGGGGTCCCGGATTATTTTATTCACGCAATCTGTGCGATTTTAACCCTGAAAGGGTGTTAGGATTATAGTTTTGAGGTTATTTTTAGATTTTGAACTCCGAAGGAGTGGCATTTTTCCTGTCACCCTTTCGGGGCTTTGCTCGTTATTTCGTCGTTTGTCTATCATCATATCATCCCTTCGGGATTTTCCCACAACGTCCATCGCTACCAGTCAAAACCCCTACAAGATTAGCCCATCGGGGAGGGGACGCAATTTCGACTTGATTACGGCTAATATGCAAGAGGTCTATTGTAAAATAGGAGGATGGGATCATTCCAGGGTCTAACATCCTACGAGGAGCGGTCTCGGAAGGGAGTGCCCCGGCCACCAGGGCGGGCACAAGGCCCGCCCCTACAATCGGGGCTTTTCGGGCTTAGCCAAAAGCTGCTCATTTAGGTACTAAGCCCGAAAGGTTAGCTCCGGGGAAATTAACCCACCACTTTTTCTCGAGGTTGCTTGCCCAATTTGGGCGCAGGCCCGGCGGGCGGCGGGGGCACCACGGCCCGGCTCTCGCGGTAGCGGCGCACCACGGCAATGCCCATGCCCAGGGCCATTAGCAGCGTACCAATCCACAGCAGGTTAATGAGCGGCATTTCCACGGCCTTCAAAATCACCCAGTCTTTTTGGGTTGTTTGCCAACTGAGGTCAAACTCCGGCTCGGGCCGGTCCGTGGTGGGCGGGCGGATGGCCTCCAGGCTTAGCTTCACCCCAATATCGGTGTTCACGTAGGGGATTTTGCGCACCAGGTTGCCCTTGATCAAAAACGACGGCTTGGCCTCGTAGGCGCGCTCGCGGGCCAGCAGGCGCACCCGGGCAAAAGCGTGGGCATCCTCGTCGTCGATCGGCTCGCCCCGCTCGATGCCGTCCAGCACGGCAATGTAATCGTTGACGATGAA
>JALONO010000174.1 GCA_025454895.1 Bernardetiaceae bacterium | reverse complement strand
CCAGTAGGTTCAGGTCAAGCCAGCACTTTTGGTAAATCTAATCGACCATTGCCCAGTTTTTAAGTTAATAGGCCTCTTGCACATTACCCGTATTCAGGTCGTAATTGCGTCCCCTCACCGACGGACGACAAAAACGAGAGTTTTTGGGCGAGAAAGTGCGGCTGGTTAGGGTGGGGCCAAAAAGGGCGGATTTCAAACGAAACTCCGGGGTTTTGCCCGATTAAGAATCTAATTTGCAAGAGGTCTAATACCAAAATCAAGTAGAGATTGCGTATTTCACGTACTTTAAATAACTGATAACCAAGCAGAACAATCATTTAATCATGCAATCATTATGTCATTATAGTATAATATTGAGGACTTTACCCTAGTCTTGGGTCGGCGATGTTACGAGAAATGAAAAAACTTCTCCTTTGCTGGTTATGGGCCATTGGTTGGGCTAGCGGAAGCCAGGCGCAGTTTCGGGTGGTGGCGGTGCAGGGCAGCAGCCCGGCGGAGGTAAGGGTACAATTCTCGGGGCCGGCGGATTTACGCTCGTTGGATACCCTCTCTAATTTCGGTTTGGACGGTGGCGTGGGCGCGCCCGTGGCCCGCCGGGTTTTCCCCGACTCGCTTAACACTTTTCGGTTGCGGTTTGCTACGCGGCTGGTGCCGGGGCAAGCCTACCAGCTTCGCCTACGCAATGTGCGCCCGCGCGGGGGTGCGCCAGTACCGCTGCTCACGTTCGCCTTTACCTTCCGCGACGGGCTGGCCCCCCGGCCCGATACCGTTACGGTGGCCAACCCCACCACCACCGATGTCCAGTTTGACGAAGCGGTGGACAATCGCAGCCTGGCCGGGGCCACGTTCACCTTGGCTTTTGCGGGCAGCCCGCCCACCGCCATTCCGGTCGCCACCCGCCCCCTGGCCCAAGGGGCGGTGCGCCAACCCGGCCAGCCCCAACAAGTGCGGATTATTTGGGACAAGGATTTGCCCGAAAACCGGGCTTTGGCCCTCACTATCAACGGATTGCGGGACAGTACGGGCAACGTGGTTACTAACCGCCGCATCGATTTCACCTTTGACACCCGCCGCCCTGCCATCGACCAGTTTGGGGTGCTGCGGCCGGAGGAAGGCACCCAGCCTGCCCGGCAGGTACGCCTCCGGTTCAGTGAGCGGGTGGACCGGGTAACCGCCGCCGTGGTGAACCACTACCAGCTAAGCGGCGGCGGCCAAACCAATGCCCTGCCCACTCAAATTGCCTGGGCCAACGGGGACAGCACCGTGCTGCTCACTTTTGCCCAGCCGTTTCAGCCGAATACGCCATACAGCCTGCGAGTGAGCCAGGTGCAGGATTTGAGCCGCAACGTGCTCACCACCCGCACGTTAGCCCTTGTGTACGACCCCACGCCCCCGGAACTCACCGGCTGGCGACTGTGGAACTGGCCGGCCAAACGGCAAATCGAGCTGCGGTTCAGCGAGCCGCTGCAACCCGACACCGCCCAGGTGCGCCGTTATTACGAGCTTACTTCGGCGGCCCTGCCGGGGTTCCGGGCCAACCCGCAGCGGGTATCGCTGTGCCCCACTGACCCCACGCTGGTGTACCTGCAATGGGCCGATACGTTACAATGGGAGATTTATACGTTGACAATCAATAATTTGCGCGACGCGGCTAACAACCCACTGCCTCAAGCCCTGCAACCCACACTGGACCTGCGCTCGCCCCAGATTACCGAGTGCCAGGTGCTGGGGCCGACCACACTGCGGCTAGCCTTCACGCGCCCGCCGCGTGGGGGCGGTTACAACCAAACAACTAGCTACCAACTAAGCGACGGGGCCAATCCCACCTTGGTTACGTTTGACACCGTGGGCAGCGCGGCCGACCGCAACGCCCTGCGGTTGCGCTTCGCCCGGCCGCTAGCCATCGGCCAAAACGAGGTGCTTTCCGCCAGTTTGCCCGGCGGGCTTACCGCTCGCCAATCTTTTGTCTATCAAACTTATATCAATACCATTTTTGCCGAAAGCAGCAATTTGTTGGTGGTAGATTTTGCCGAAGATGTGCCGCTGGACAGCCTGTTGCGGCGCGATCGCTACCGGCTGCGGGGCCTGCCCGGTGGGCAACCCACCGGCGTGAGCCGGGTCAACGACGACCTAACGCGCCACCCGCGCCGGGTACGGCTGCTGTTTAGCCAGGCGTTCCGGGCCGGGCCGGGGCTGGACACGCTGGTGGTGCGCGGCCTGCCGCTGGCTTGCGAGCGTTATTTGCCCCAAAGTGTGCTCCCGTTTAGCCTGGACAACCAACCGCCGCGATTGTTAAGCCTTAAAGTGCTTTCCGCCAACCAATTACGGTTGACCTTCTCCAAGCCGCTGCACCCGCCCACCGCCGAAGGGCTGAGCAATTACGTGGTTACCGGGCCGGGCTTAAACGGCCGGGTAGCCGCCGCCGATTTGCTCGACAGCCAAACCGAGGTGGCTGTGCGCTTGCCCGCCCGCCTGCGCGACGGCGGTTACACGCTGCGCCTCCAGGGCCTGCGCGACGCTACCCAGCGTTACCTGCTCCGCGACACCACGGTGGTGTTCAGTCGGCCCGCCCAGCCCCGGCCGGGCCAGTTGCTCCTCAACGAAATTTTGGCCGACCCGGAGCCAGTGGTGGGCCTGCCCCCGGCGGAATTTGTGGAAATCTTCAACCCTTCTCCCCAAACTTTTGATTTAACGGGCCTGCGCCTGGCCGATGCCACCACCAGCAGCCCGCTGCCCGAATACCGATTGGCCCCGGGCGGGCACTTGGTGCTCTGCCCGCTGGCCGCCGTAGACAGTTTTCGGCGGTTTACCCCGGCGGTGCTGGGGTTATCGCCCTGGCCCTCGCTGGGCAACACCAGCGACGAGCTACGGCTGCTCGCCCTGGACAGCAACGTGGTGGACCGGGTAAGCTACAGCTCGGCCTGGATCACCGACCCGGCCAAGCGCGGCGGGGGCTGGAGCCTAGAACTCATCTCGCCCGCCAACCCTTGCCGGGGCCAGGGTAACTGGGCCGCCAGCAACGACCCCCGGGGCGGTACCCCCGGCCAGCCCAACTCGGTGCTAGGCCAAAACCCCGACCGGAGGCCGCCCCAGGTAGCGGGCTACCGCTGGCAAACCGCCCGCCAATTGCAGCTTGATTTTACCGAACCGCCCGACAGCGTGGGCTTGGTAAACCCCGCCAACTATGCCGTGGACGGCCTCGCCCGCCCCAGCGTGCGCTATGTGGGCGCGCAAGCCGTGCAGTTACAATGGGCGGCCGCGTTGGACAGCAATCAAATTTACCGTTTGATCATCAGTAATTTACAAGATTGCGCTGGCAACCTGGGGCGCGACACGCTGGCTTTTGGGCTGGGCCGCCGGGCCTTGCCCGGCGAGGTGCGCTTTACCGAGATCATGGCCAACGAAGTGCCCGGCGACTCGGCCCGGCGGGCCGTAGCCAACCGCCTGCCCGAGGCAGAATACGTGGAAATCTTCAATTCGTCTAACAAGCTAATCGCTTTGGGCAGCCTGCAGTTTGACGATGGCGGCACCCCGGCCCGGCTGCCCACGGGGTTGCTGCCACCGGGCGGCTACCTGGTGCTCACCAGCCCCGGCCGGGCCAATTGGTTCGCCCAAACGGGCGGGGCCACTGGGCTAAGCGGCTTTCCCAGCCTGGCCAACAGCGGCGAAACCCTGACCTTGCGCGACACGGCTGGGTGGCTACTGCATACCGTGAGTTACACCGATGCCTGGTACCGCGATGCCCGCAAACAACGCGGTGGTTGGGCCTTGGAAGTTATTGACCCTACCAACGACTGTGCCGAGGCCGACAACTGGCGGGCCAGCCAAGACACCAGCGGTGGCACTCCCGCCCGCGCCAACTCGGTGAGGGGCCGCCTGCCCGATACTCAGCGGCCGCAGGTAGCCAGTTGGAACCTGCGCAGCGAACGACAGTTGGAGATCAACTTCAGCGAAAACCTCGACACTTTGTTGATGCGCAATCCGGCGTTTTATCGGCTCAACAACGGCCTGGCCGTGGCCAATGTGCGGGTGCAAAACCAACGACGGGTGTGGCTCAATCTGTCGCAAGCGTTAGCCAATAACCGGGCTTATACGTTGCAGATCAGCGATTTGCGCGACTGCGCTGGCAACCTACTTATTCCATTTTCGGCCACTTTGGGCACGGGGCGGCGGCCGCGGCCCGGTGAGCTGCTCATTACTGAGATCATGGCCCGGCCCCAGCCCGGCGCAGGTTCCCCGGCCCGCTCGCCCGCGTTGCCCCTCACCGAGTACGTGGAGGTGTTCAACCCCACGGCCGACGTGCTCTCGCTCAGTGGGGTGCGCCTGCAAGACGGCCCGCCTTCGGCCAGCGGCGGGGGTAGTTTGCCCAGTACGTTCATCGGCCCCGGCCAATATATGGTGCTCTGCGCCACTAGCCAGGTGGATAGTTTGGCCCGACTCCCTTCCGCGCCGCGCGTGCTGGCGGTCGGCAGTTTTCCTAGTTTAAATGATCAGGGGGAAGATTTATCGCTGACGATCAACGGCTTAGCTATCCATGCCGTGGCCTACCGCGACACCTGGTACCGCGACGAGGCCAAACGCCAGGGCGGTTGGGCCTTGGAACTCATCGACCCGGCCAACCGCTGTGGCGAAGCTGACAACTGGCGGGCCAGCCAGGACCCCAGCGGCGGTACCCCCGGCCGCCCCAACAGCGTGCTGGCCCCCAACCCGGACACCATCCCGCCCCGGCTGGTGGCGGTCCAGCCTGCCCCCAACGATCCGGCCAGCCTGCGGGTGGAGTTCAGCGAGCGGATGGACAGCCTGACCGTGGTAACCCCCGGCCACTACGCCCTGGAGCCGACCATCGCGGTGCAAAGTGTGGTTTGGCAAAATGCCCGCACGGTACGGATTACCCTCGGCGGCCCCCTCGCGCCCGAGCAGGTGTACGCCTTGCGGGTGCGCGAGGTGCGCGACTGCGCGGGCAACCGCCTGCCCGAAGCCACCGTCAATTTTGGCCTGGGGGCCGAGCCGCAGCGGCACGAACTGCTCATCACCGAAATCATGGCCGACCCCAGCCCGGTGGTGGGCCTGCCCGAGGTGGAATACCTGGAACTGCACAACCCCACCAACCGGCTGCTGCAACTGGGCGGCGTGCGGCTGCTCGACGATGAAAACCGGGCCAGCGGCGGCCTGCGTTTGCCCCCGGCGGTGCTCCGGCCCGGGGCTTACCTGCTGCTGGCCGGTGCCCCGGCGGCGGCCCAACTGTCGGCCCGTTTCCCGGACCGGGCGGTGCTGGCCGTGCCCAACTTCCCCAGCTTGAACAATGCGGGCGAAAGCCTGGAGCTTCGCAACGCAAATCTCTTATTTTCTGTTACTTATAGCGATGATTGGTACGGCGATGCCGCTAAGCGCAACGGCGGTTGGAGCTTGGAGATGATCGACCCGGCCAACCCCTGCGGCCAGGCCGACAACTGGACCGCCTCGGTGGCCCCGGCCGGGGGCACGCCCGGCCTGCCCAACAGCGTGCGCCGCCCTAACCCGGACCGCACGCCGCCCGTTTTGCTCGAGGCCCGGGCCGAAAGCCCCACCCAGTTGCGCCTGCGGTTTAGCGAAGGGCTGGACAGTGCCAGCACCCTCGTGCCCGACCACTACCAACTGCCCGACGGCCCGGCCATTGTGGCCCGCCAGTGGCTTAACCCGCAGGAAGTAGGGTTGACTTTGGCCGCCCCTTTGCAACCCGGCCGTAGCTACCGCCTGCTCGTGCGCGACCTGCGCGACTGCGCCCAAAACCAGCTGGCGTCGACCGAGGTGAACTTGGGGCTGGGGGTGGCCCCGGCGCGCCACGGCCTGCTCCTCACCGAGCTGATGGTTGACCCCAGCCCCGTGGTCAACCTGCCCGAGAGCGAGTACGTGGAACTCTACAATGCCAGTGATAACATCTTGGAAATAAGCCAAGTAATGATTTGGCTGGGGCCAGACAATCCTCGGGCGCAACGCCTGCCCGCCGCGAGTTTATTGCCCGGCCAGTATGCCCTGCTTTGTCCGCTGGCGGCGGCCCCGGAGTTCCGGCGGCGGTGGCCAGCGGCCCAGGTGTTGGGGTTGCCAAACTGGCTGGCCCTGCCCAACGCCGGGGCCAGGTTGGAACTGCGCACCTCGGCCGGGCGGCTAGTCCACGACGTGCCGTACACCGACCGCTGGTACCGCGACCCCGAGAAGCGCGACGGGGGCTGGGCCTTGGAAATGCGGGACCCCACCGCGCCCTGCGCCGGGCCGGAAAACTGGGAAGCCTCCCAACACCCCGACGGCGGCACGCCCGGCCGCCGCAACTCTCTGCCGGGCCGCGTGCAGGATATCCGCCCGCCCCAACTGCTCCGGGCCGAGCTGGCCGACAGCCTCACCCTGGTGCTTTACTTCAGCGAGCGGCTGGACAGTGCCAGTGCCTTGGCCGCCACCTACCGGGTGGAGCCGTCGGTTGGTTCGCTGGCCCCCAGCTTTAGCCTGGCCCAGCCCCAACAGGTGCGGTTGCGGCTGGGCAACGTGCCCCGCCTGCGCCAAACCTACCAAACCACGGTGGGCAACCTGGCCAGTTGCGCGGGCAACGTGCTGTTTGCCTCGGCCCCCGTGGCTTGGGTGCGCCCCGAGCCTGGCCTGCCCGGCGACCTGATCATCAACGAAATCCTGTTCAACCCACCTGTGGGCGGGGTCGACTTTGTGGAGCTTTACAACCGTTCCGACAAGTTCATCAACCTCCAAAACTGGCGGCTCAGCAACTTCGACACCACCGACCGCAGGCTAGTTACCGACCAGGTGCGCATTTTGCCGCCTCGGCGTTACCTGGCCCTCACCCCGGAGCCAGCCCGGTTGGCCCAACAATACACCCGCTTGCCCGACAGCCTGGTGCTCACCGTTAACCTGCCCAGTTTTAACGACCAGCGCGGCAGCGTGCGGCTCTATAACCCGGCGGCCCAACTGGTGGACCGGTTCGACTACGACCAGGACATGCACTTTCGGTTGCTGGACGACCGGGCGGGCGTGAGCTTGGAACGCATCCGCCCGGACGCGCCCACCCAGGAGCGGGCCAACTGGCACTCGGCGGCCGGGCCGGCCTTTGGCACCCCGGGCCGCCCTAACTCCCAAGCTTCGGCCGGGCCGGTGGGGGCCTTGCCCGCCCAAGGTTGTTTCCGGCTCGAGAACGAAATTTTTACCCCCGACGGCGACGGCTGGCAAGACCTGCTCTTTGTCCATTTCGACTGCCCCAGCCCCGGCGTGGTGGCCACCATCCAAGTGTTTGATGCGCAGGGGCGGCCCGTGCGGCAACTGCTCAACCAGCAAACCCTGGCCCCCGGCGCGTTCCTGGCCTGGGACGGCCTCACCGACCAGGGGCAAAAAGCCCGCACTGGCTACTACTTGCTCCAAGTGGAGCTTTTCAACCTCAACGGCGGCACCCAACGGCTCCAACTCAAAGCCGTGGTCGGGGCTAAGTTTTAGGTGATTGGGCGTGGATCAATTTAAGTACTTCAGTTTTAGCCTCAGGATAAAATGCTGAAAATCAAAATGATTGGCTGGTTCTAAGCGATCAGGATTGACCCTGACCTAACCTAGCGGAGGTGCGCCACAATTTTCTGGCAAAGTTGGTATTGCCGAAAAAGGTTCCTAATTTTGCGTTCATTTTTCGGAAAAGCATCAGAAAGCTGTTTAAATATTGAGCCATGAGCGAGTTGATCAAATTGGTGGAAAAAGAATTTGCCGGAGCCCGCGACAAATTCCCCGAGTTTAAAGCCGGCGACACCGTGAACGTACACGTTAAAATCGTGGAGGGCAACAAGGAGCGGATCCAGGTGTTCCAAGGGGTGGTTTTGCAACGCCGCAACCCTAACACCAACGGCGAAACTTTCACCGTCCGCAAAATCTCCAACGGTGTGGGCGTAGAGCGGATTTTCCCCATCATCTCGCCTTCGGTTGACAAAATTGAAGTAGTACGCCGGGGCCGGGTGCGCCGTGCCCGCCTGTTCTACCTGCGCGAAAAATTCGGCAAAGCTGCCCGCATCAAGGAGCAACTGTAAGCCCTTTCGTCATCCTTTTTTTGAAGAAGCCGCCCTTGGGTGGCTTTTTTGTTGGGGTTTGGGCTGGAGGCCCCTCTTAAGCCATCAATGTCGTCGGGTTTTTACCACTACTTTTCCAGGGGCTAGGCTAACCTTTGCTATCCCAAACCAACCGATGATTATCATGAAACGGAGAAAATTTTTGCTCGCCTCGGCAGCCGCCCTCCCGGTGGCGGTGGGGCATAGTTCGGTACTGTTTGCGGGCCAGGCAGCCCAGGGCTTTGTGGTCCGGGCCAACCAGGACCGGTTCGGCCAGTCGATCAAACTGTATGGCCAAAGCCCCAACCAAGTGAAAGTGTCGGGCCAAGACACGGCCGGGCAACTGTGCATTTTTGAGTACACGGGGACGGCCAAGGGCGGCCCACCGCTGCACGTCCACCCCAAACAGGACGAGGTCTTTTATGTGCTCGCGGGCGAGTACCTGTTCCAGGTGGGCAGCGACCGGCACACGTTGGGCCCTGGCGACACGATTTTTTTGCCCAGGGGCGTGCCCCACACTTTTGCCCAGCTCACCGAGGCGGGCCGATTGCTGTTCCTGATGCAGCCAGCGGGCAAGATGGAGGCCTATTTTCA
>JALONO010000173.1 GCA_025454895.1 Bernardetiaceae bacterium | reverse complement strand
CCCCGCCCTCGGCCGCTTCCACCAGCCGGACGCCATCACGGATTTGCTGCCGGGGATAAGTTCTTTCTCATTTGCTTTTAACAACCCGGTGTATTTTAACGACCCGACGGGGTTGGCACCCAGCGACACGGCCGCGTACAGCGGGCAGTGCCCCGGGGAGAAGGAGCCCAATTGGGCCTTCAACTCTTCCCCCGGTAGTTTTGGCGGCGGTGGCGGTGGCGGCAGTTTCGTTGGCGGCGGCGGTGATGGCGGCGGCAGCCAAGCCCGGCCGGCCGGCCGGGCACCCGGAGGCGGCGGCGTGCGCCCCGGCGCGGGCCGCGGGGGCAACAACCGGCGGGAGGAGTTTATGAGGCGGCAGCTTGAACGTGAGCAGCAGCAGCGGCTGCGGGAGTTGTTCGGCCAAGGGGTGAAGGCAAGGACCCGCCGCCAGTATATTTCCGAACCGGGTGCCTCAGGGTTGCCCATGGAGGAGATGTACGATTTGAATGACTTCAGCATCCCGATTGACAATGCGGAGCGGCTGAAGCGGTTGAACGAGTTCCTGGGAAGGAAAGCAGGCAAAGAGGACGAAGGCCCCCTCACCACGTTATATTGGATAGAAGTCCTCAACCCGGGTTACTACCAGTGCTACAGTTGTGAGGGTTACCCCGGTGGCAGCAACGATGCCGAGCATACCGTCACCAATTCGGCAACTAAATATCCCCTGATCAAGCTTAAAGCAGGCGATACCTGGAAATTTGGCATTACCGTGGAAAGCCCCCTTCAGGTGCGTTACGAAAAAGACCCTGATCCCTATGTGATAGAACAAATCCAGCGTGGAAACTTTGTAATGCGTAAAATTACCGTCGGCCCGAGGACCTTGATGCGAATGAAGGAAAAAGTCCTAATCGCGATGTACCCACACCATAAGGACAACCTTGAGCGCTACAAGAGGACCGGGGTCTGGCTCCCCCGGCCACCGGGCAATAAACAGGATAACTAAAAACCCCTTTCTTTGACCATGAAATTCGGTTTGCCATCTTTTGTTGATAACCGGGCCGGTGATAAACTATCCGAGGTCCCGGCCCGGGCCGCCGACGGCATTGATTGCAGTTTCGGTGGCCTTATCATAGATGCCATCAACGAGCTAGCGGCCCAGAAAGATTGGGGCAAGCTACAGTGGTTCGTGCTGAATCACCTGGCGTTGATGCCCGACGATTACGAGCGTGAGGTCAACTTACCGGGCAGAGAGTATTACCGGCCCCGCAAGCGCGAGCTGGTGATGCGCATTGAATGGGAAGTGGACTGGGTAAACCAACCCGAGGTGTGGCTGTACGAGGTATGCCTACGATTGTGCCAGGACATCCTGGCCGCCGTGGACCGGGTGCCCCAGTTCGGGGCCAAGGACTTCGACCACCGGGCCTTCCGGCGCGACCTGGAGGCCCTGTTCCACGAGCGGGGGTGGCTGGGCCCGCCGCCCCGGCTGCGGCTGCGGCTCTCGGGGCGGCCGGAAGAGGCCGCCCGCGAGCGGGCCGAGGGCTGGGACGCTTTCGCCGAGGTGCCCGTGGGCACCGTGCTCAGTGCCATAGACCGGCAATGGCAGGGTTTTTATAACATGGATGCCCACCCCACCGAGCAAGATATGCGCTGGCCCCGCACCTTTGGCCGTTGGGCCTTCCGGCTGGACACGGCCCACCCACGCCTGGGGCGCACCCGCCAGCGCGTGGCCCTGCGGGCGGGCGAGGTGCTGGCCGCCACCGTGCAGGCCACCCACCACGCGCCGTTGCGGGGCGAGCCCCCGTTGTTGGCGGCCCGGCTGGTGCTGCGGCTGTACGACCGGGCCGAGGGGGGCTTACTGCTGGCCGAGGAGGCGCGCGGGCTTACCGACCAAACGGGGATCCGTTGGAAGACCCAGGCCGTGGGGCTGGCCGCCCCGCAGGACTGCTGGGCCGAGGTGTGGGCCGAGAACCCCTCAGACTACCCGGTGTGGTACAGCCAGTTCCGCATCGAGGTAGGCCCCGGCCCGCTGCCCGACTACCTGTTGCCGCCCCTACCGGACGAGGTGCTTACGGCCAGAATGCTGGCCAAGGTGGGGCTGTAAACTAGGGAGGGGCGCGCCCAGTGGGCGCGGGCGGGCAAACCGCCCAGGCCTGGTAACCTCTTGCAACTGGCCGACGTGCCGGTGCCACGCCCCTGGGACGCGCTCATCAATCCCCCCTACTTCCATCCGCTTACGGTGGCCTCTTGGGCGGGGCGCACTAGCCCGCGGCCAACGAGCACGCGCAGTTGCTGGGCAAACACCTGCTCAAAGGGGCGGTTGGTGGGGGCACCGTAATAACCCGAGGGGTCGTAGGGTTGCCCGCGGTGGGTAAAGTAGAGGGCCTTGGCCTGCTCGGGCCGGCCCGTGAGCAGGTACACGAAGGTGAGGTACAGCGGCTGGCTAGGCTCTTGCGGGTCCAGGAGGGCCACTTGGCCCAGCCGCCGCTCGGCTTCCAGCAGTTCGCCGTCCAGCAGGTGGTAGCTGGCCAGGCGGGCCGAAGTCCGGGCGGTGGCCGTGCTGTCTTCGTAGGTGGTGCGCACGTTGGGCAGTTTCAGCAGTTTGGTGTACAGTTGCACGCTGCGCAGGGCCAGGTCTTTGCGGGTGCGGGGGTTGGCCTGGTCGTTGGCCAGCAGTTCGGCGTACTTGCGCATTTCCAGCGGGTTATCGGTGCGCACCAGGGTGTCCAGCACCTTGGCGGGCAGCGGCTCGCCCAAGGCCCGGCGGGCTTCCAGCAGGCCGCCCACCAGGTTAGGTTCCCGCAGTTGGCGCAGGCCGCGCACGGCCACTTCTTGCAGGGCCTTGGCGTAGTAGGTGGCCCGGAGGGTGTCGTTGGCCAGTTGCAGCCGCAAGAACTCGTTGTGGCTGCGCAGTTCGTCCAGGGTGGCGTTTTTGGTGAACAGGGCCAGCAGGTCCAGGGGCTGGTCGCGCAGTAGGCGCACCTTGGCCAAGCCTTGCAGGGCCTCGGGCGTGCGCCCGGCCGCCAGCGATTTTTGAAAGTAATATTCCGCCCGTTCCAATTGGGCTAGCTCGTCCAGTTCGGTAAAATCGTACAGGTCTTCCTCGTTGAGGTAAAATTTGGCCACTCGGGTCAGTTCGGCGGGGCTTTTCAGGGTGTCGAGGTAGCGGTTTTCCACGGGCACTTCGGCCTCGGCAAAGTCAATGGCCGAAAACCGGGCCACTTGGTCGGAGGCAAGCAGCGCAAACAAGTCGCGCTGCAGGTTTTGCAGCATCAGCCCTTGTTCGGTGAGGGCCAAGAAATGGCCACCGTCGCGCGTGATGGCCATGAGGTATTGGTATTGGGTTCCGATTTGGCGGGCCGACAGCACATGAGTGGCCAAGGGGTAGCCTTCGCCGTCGTGCAGCACCAGCGGGAAATGTTCGGCCTGGCTGCCGCCGCCGTTGTAGAGCAGCATAAACTGCTCGCGCGTTGGGTCGGTGGTCAAGTCGAGCACGGCCTGGCTCACGGGCACTTCCACCACGGCCGGGCCTACCGGGTTCACCAGGTAAAACCGCTTTTGCCCTTGGCAAATGGCCACCAACCGGCCGCTGGACAGGGCCTCCAGCCGGTGGATGGGCAGCGGCAGCGGGATGTCGTTAAGCAGGGCCCCTTTTTTCAAGTCCCAAATTTGCACACCGCTCGTTTGGGCCACGGCCAGGCGGCGGCCGGGCAATAAAGCAAAGTCGTAAAAACCGGCGGGCACGGCCAAATCGGCCACGGGCCTCCCTTCGCGGTCGTACACTTGCAGGGCGTTGGCTTGCGCGTAGGCCGATCCCAGGGCTACGGCCACCAGGCTGTCTTGGCTGGCAAATTTGGGCGGGAGCAACAAGCTGCTCCCTAGCCGCACCACTTTGGGCGCAGTGCCGTCGGTAGGGGCCAGCACCAGGCTGTCGGCCCCGGCCAAGTAGGCCAGGTGGCCCAGGTCGGGCGCAATGGCCAGGTTGTTATGAGCATCGCCCAGCAACCGTTGGCGGCTGCTGTCGCGCAGGGTGCGGGTGCGCAGGTCGGTTTTGTGCCAGGCCATTTCCACAAACCCGCTGTCCACCACCTGCACCGTGAGCAGCAGGTTGCGCGCCATATCGCCCGCAAAATGGAGGAACTCGCCCGGGGCCAGCAGGTCGGAGTACCCCTCGATTTGCCAAAAATAGAAAGCCCCGCTGCCCCGGCTAATAAAACGGTTAGGCTGGGGCAAGGGGTACAAAGCGTCCATGAACGCGCCTTCTTCGCACTTAAAATGGGCGATTTGCCAAGGCGTTTGCTGGTTTTGCCCCAGCTCGCGGGTGAGGTTCCAGGCCAGCACGGAGCGGTCGGCACTGATGAGCACCGTGCGCCCGTTGTTGATAAAACCACCGCCAGAGATATTGCTCACGTTGGTTAGCTCCTGGAACTGCACGTGTACGTTGCCTTCCAGGTCCACAATTTGGGCATAGGCCTGGGTGGCCACTAACAAAAACCGGCTATTGGGGGCAAAGGCGGCCACCGAGAGCGGTTGCTCGGGAAAAGGCTCCCAAGTGCGCACCGCGCGGCCCTTGACATCCCACAAGCGCAGCACGGCCGACTGGCCAATGCTGGTGCTGAGCACCAAGGCCCCGTCGGCCGAAGCGGCCACGTGGCTAACCGGGCCTTCGTGGTCGGGGAAAAAGGCCAACCGGCGGCCGTCCAAGTCCCACAGGGCGGCGGCCCGGTCTTGGCCCCCGGTGAGCAGCCGGCTGCCATCGGGCGAAAAGCCCACGAACGTGAGCGGGCCTCGGTGGTACTTGAGGGTGGCCAGCAGCTCGCCGTTGACGCTCCACAGCCGGGCGGTGCTGTCTTCCGAGCCGGTGAGGATCCGCTGCCCGTCGGGCGAGAAGGCGATGCCCGTAATGAGGGCTTGGTGCGGGCTGCCCCGGAATTTGAGCAGCTCGCGGCCGGAGGCGTCCAGCAGGTGCGGCCAGTAATCTTCCAGCGGGCTAATGGCGGCAAACTTGGTCCCGTCGGGCGAGGGGGCCAAGTTCAGGGTGGGCCACTTGGGGTCAAACTCTACTTTTTTAAAGTAGAATTGGTGGCTGCCAAAAATGCGCACCAGGTCTTTTTCCACTTGCAGGCTGGGGTTGATGCTCAGGGCTACTTCGGCCAGCCGCAAGGCCCGGGTGGGGTTGGTTTCCTCGGCCTGGATGGCCTTGCCCAGCAGTTGGCTGGCTTGGGCCCGGGCCAAGGCCCTAAACGTGCGCTGCCGTTGCACCAGGCCAAACGCGATGGTAACCAAAATGCCCAACCCCAGCACCACCAAGGCCCCGTAAAGCCAGCGGCGGCGATCCCGGCGGCGGCGGCGTTCGCCCCGGCTGCGCTCGATGAGCAGTTGCTCGTCGCCTCCGGTTTGGCGCATCCAGTCCAGGCCGCGCTCCACAATGGCCAGGTCGTTTTCCTCGATCACGATGGCCCGCACTTGTTCGCCTTGCTGCTCCTTGTCCAGCTCCTCGTTGCCCCGCACCGATTCGATGTCGGCCAGTTTACTGCTCAAAATCCGCAACGCCCGCTGGGCCTCCTTGTCCGACTCGGTGTGCTCTCGCAGCACCTCGGGCGCGAGCGTGTCGTGCGCGAGCTGGTACGTGTCGGGCCGGGGGGCCACCAGCAACGACAGCTGGCTGGCCCGTTCCAGTAGGCCCACCAGGTCTTCTTGCCGGTGGCGGTACTCGCGCCGCAGGTCGTCGAGGCGGCGGCTGGCCGCCGTGCCCGCCGGGGTGATAAAGTAGCGCAGCAGGTCCAGCACAAAGCCGCTGTCCACCAGGTCGTGCCGCCAGGCCTGTAGTTCTTTGATTTGTTGGATAAAAAAATCGTAGATACTGATGCCGTAGCGTTGCAGCAGGGCGTAGTCGTCTAACCCAAAATGGCGGTCGGGCGCGTTGGCGTGTTCCTCCCACAGGCGGCTGAGGGCAATTTGCAGCAGCAGGGCCACGGGGGCATCGGCCTGGCTGGTAAAGTCTTCCCCCATGGTTTTGGCCAGGCCGTCGGTTATTTTAATGCCGTAGGCTTGCTGCAACTCGGGCCGCTGGCCAAATGCCTGCACAATTTCTTCCACGTCGCGGGCCTTCAGTTGTTCCAAAAACAAAGTGCTGCGGGCAATGCCGTACAGCTTCAGGGCTTCCTCGATTTCGGGGTGATATTCCTTGCGGTAGCTAAGCACCAGTTTGCCCCGGGGCATGTCGGCCGGGTTGGCAAACACCTGGCGCACGGTTTCCAAGAACGGGGCAAATTCCGGGTGCGGGTGCAGGCCCGGTTCGGGGCGTGGGGCTCCGGCCTTGGGGGGCATGGGCCTGGTAAACATTTCTTCCACTTGGTCTAAAATGACCACCAGCGGGCGGCCGATCTCCCGCTCGATGCTCTGCCAAAACTTGCACAGGTTGCGGCTCAGCAGGTAGTCTTCCACCTGGCTCTCGCTCAAGGCCCCGTGGCGGGCCGCTTCCAGGCGGGTTTTGAGGTGTTCGATAAAAGCGGCGAACCGGACCTGCAGCTCACCTTGGTAGTCGGCCGCGATCAATTCCATCTGTTTCACGTTCAGCCGCTCTTGCGATAGCCCCACCGCTTCTTGCAACGTGCCCAGCAGGCCCCGCTCTTGGATACGGCGGATGTACACCACGTCGTAGTTGGCTTCCAGCCGGGGCAGCACGCCCGCATCGAGCAGCGACGACTTGCCCACGCCCGTTTGCCCGTACATGAGCACCACGGGCGGGGCCTTGCGGTCAGTGATGAGTTTGTACAGCGCGCTGATGTAGTACGACCGGCCAAAAAACACCCGGGCATCTTCGCGCTCGTACCGCTTGAGGTAGCGGAACGGCTGGGCGGGCAGCGGGTACCCGGCCGGGATGTCCGGCAGGCCGAACAACGGGTTTTGGGCGGCCACGGGCAGGTTCCAGTCTTTCACCGCCTCGGAGCCTTCGCGGTAGTACAGGTCCCAGGGCAAGCGGTCCGCTGCGGGTTCCTCGGCCGGGCGGGGACGGTACATGCCCCGCAGGTTGGTAGCCCCGTGCCTGATCGTGATCAGGTCCACCGCCTCGGCCCAGGCGCGCTCGAGGGTGAGGCCGTTGGCCAGGCCGGTGTAAAAGCGCACGGCCAGGTCGGTGGCGGTGTCGTCGGCAATGGCGTTGTCGGTGCCCACCACCGCCGGGATGCCCGCCCTGATCAGCTCCTGGGTTTGCTGCTGGGTGGAGCAGCCGTTGAAAAACACCAGCCGCAGCCCGCGCTGCTTGGCCAAAAACGAGACCAGCCCCGCCCCGTGGGCCACTTGGTTGCCGCCCTGGCTGCCGCTAAAATCTTCCAGCAGCAGTTGGTAACCATCGGCATGGCCGCCGTAGTGGAACACGCACACCCGTTCCCCGTACTCCTGAAACACGTCCACCAAGTTTTCGGCCGACAGGTTGGCCCGTTCCACCACTTGGCAAAGGCCCGCCTGTTCGGCTTTTTGCAGGGCCTTGCGCAGCCCGGCCAACTCTTTGGGCAAATTGCGCAAGTAGCGGGCGGCCTCTTGCTGGTCGTTGGCAAAGCCAATAAAAATCACGGGTTTCATGGTGGCAGGTAGGATGATTGGAAAGGGCTATCAAAACAGGTTAACTCGGGTAATTCTTATTTTAAATTATTGATTTTCAATAAGATAAGTCAGACATAAGGAAATCGCCGTCGAAAATGGCTTTCCCGGATAAAAGCCGACGGGTCGGCAAAAAATGATCACGCAATATAAAAAATTAAATCATTAGTTTAAAAGCACCCATCTAAAATATTGATAACCAAGGTTTAAAAGTAAGTATTTTTGAGAAAGAAAAACTGGCCAGACCGCCGAGGGAACCGCTAAAACCGCCTAGCCCCGCCGCTGGGCGGCCAGGTGCTCCCGTTATTTTCATGGGAAAACCTCCGGCCGGGCCTTTTGACTAGCAGTGGTTGGCCCCGGTTGCAAAAACCCAGGGCTACCACTAGCTTGCAAGGCCAACTTTACCTATTGAAAATGAAAAACGACTTCCGCGCCCTCACCCAAAAACTCGACTCGATTGAAGAATATGAACGCCAGCCCGTGCCGCCTGAGCAAGTGAAAGGTTTTCGCAGCTTCATTGGCATGGTGGCCGGTGAGCACATCGCGGGCACCGAGTTTGTGATTGGGCCGCTGTTTGTGCTGCACGGGGCCGCCGCCGCCGATGTTTTTTTGGGCTTGCTGGTGGGCAATATTTTGGCCACGCTTAGCTGGGCGGTCATTTGCGCCCCACTGGCCACCAAAACCCGGCTCACCATTTTTTATCAGTTAGAAAAGATTTGCGGGTTTAAGTTGGTGTCTATCTACAACGTTATTAACGGATTGCAGTTTTGTGTGCTGGCCGCCAGCATGATCGGGGTATCGGCCACGGCGGTGGGCCTGGCCCTGGACATGCCCATGCCCGGCCTCACCGACCTTTACCCCACCAGCTTGGGCTGGGTGGTGGCCGTGCTGCTCATCGGCTCGGTGATTGCGGTGGTGGCCGTTTTCGGTTACGACCAGGTGGCCCACTTCAGCAATATTTGCGCCCCGTGGATGCCTGGCGGTGTTGCCGCAGTTGAACGTCCACTCCTTCAGCGACTTTTGGCAGGCGGCCCAGCAAAAAATCTGGACGGGCGTGCCCGCGCCCGGGCAAAGCCGATACACCCTTTGGCACATTATCGCGTTTGCCTGGCTGTGCAACACTTCCATGCACGTGGGCCTGGCCGATATGAGCATTTACCGCTACGCCAAGCGCAGTTGGTACGGCCTGGCCTCGGCGGCCGGCATGTTCGTGGGCCACTACATGGCCTGGGTGGCCTCGGGCATTTTGTGCGCCGTGGCCTTGCAGGCAGGCAACAGTAACCCTTCGCCCGGCCAAATTGCGTTTGGCAGCGCGGGCTGGGCGGGCATTTTGTGCGTGGTCATTGCCGGGTGGACCACCGCCAACCCCTGCATTTACCGGTCGGGGTTGGCGTTGCAGGCCCTGCGCCCCGGCGGCCGCCGCTGGACCAGCACCCTCACCGTGGGCCTGGTGGCCACCGCCCTGGCC
>JALONO010000172.1 GCA_025454895.1 Bernardetiaceae bacterium | reverse complement strand
CACTTACGAAGGAGTAGCCGAGGTGGTCAAGGCGCCGGCCTGAAAAACCGGAGATACAGGTTCAACTCCTGTTTCCTTCACAGTTGGGTTCATTGACATCGCGGGTGATAAAAGTGGGGCCGGTAGCTTAGCTGGCGAGAGCAGCCGCCTTTTAAGCGGCGAGGGGCAGCGGTCCGTCGTTACGGTTCGAATCCTGCCCGGCCTACCACCACGTGCCGTAGCAAAGGGATACTTCGACGATTGATCGGAAGGTCGTGGGTTCAAGTCCCACCCGGTCGCGCAAGCGGCTGGTAGCTCAGTTGGTAGAGCATCAAAACGTTCCCTCTGCGCTTGTTGCCGTGGTTTTTATTGATAAATAGTTGGTTAACATATAAATCAATCAAAGTTATCCATCCAAAAAAAGAACTTTAAACGGGAGCATTGGCCCAGTGGCAGGGCACTGCTTTGTGACGGCAGAGGCACCGGTTCCGAGCCCGGTATGCCCCCCAGCGACGTGCCGTAGGCCAGGGATACTTCGTTTTAGCTAAAAAACACCCAAAGGCCCTGGCCGCCTGTAGCCGTCGTTTTTTAAATGAGCAGCTTAACCACTTACCCAAAATCAAATGCGAGTTGCGCGTTCTTGATGCCGTAAATGACCGATCGGACAAGTAGAACAATCATTTAATCATGCAGTCATTAAATCATTGTAGTATTACTCCCATTTCCGCAGGGCTTGGGTTACCGCTTGGGGCCAACCGGGCCAGGCGTTCAGGTTTTCGCCCCAGAGGGCCTCGTGGCCCAGCACGGCGGCCACCAGGGCCTCTGGCGTGGGGTGGGCCGCCCAGATTTGGTAGTAATAGCCCGCCCAATCGTCTTGGATGGGGTACGCTTCCTGGCCTCGTTGACCCCAATAACGGCCAGCTTCGTCTTGGTGGGTGACTTTCATAAACCGCAGATAGGCGGCAAACCCCTGGGCCATTAGGGGCGGCACTTGGCCAAACTTGGCTAGGTAACGTTTGATGGTGGGCAGGTTGCGCATCTTCATTTTCGAAGTCGCCTGCAACGTAATATTAATAAGGGGATGCACAATGGCTGGGTTCCGGAACCGGGCCAGCACCTGGTCGGCGAAGTCTTGGTTTTCGTCGGGGCTGCCCAGGGGCAGGGTGGGCGCAACTTCATGCTGCATTACTTGGGTGAAAAATTCGGCCATTTCCAGGTGCTGCATGCACTCGTACACCGTGTTAAGCCCGTTCAGAAACCCTAGGCACACGCTGATAGTGTGGGTGCCGTTGAGCAGCCGCAGCTTGCGTTCGCGGTAATACTCGATGTCATCGGCAATGATAAGGCCGGGATCCGCCTCGGCAAAGCCCATCACCTTTTTTACGGCCGGGCCGCCCTGCACCGCCCACAGCCCGTAAGTTTCCGAGTTAATGAGGAGCGGGTCGCGGTAGCCGAGGCTGTCCCACTGTTGGGCCAGGTCGGGCGGGGTGCCGGGCACGATGCGGTCCACCAACGAATTGCAGAAAACGTTCTGCATATCTAACCAAGCCAAAAAACCCGGCTCCAGTTGATTAAACTGGGCCAACTTGACCACGATGCTTTTAAGTAAATCGCCGTTGTTGGGCAGCAGTTCGGTGGGCACCACCACCAGCCCGGTTAGCTCGCCAGGCGGTAAGGTGGGTTGCGCCCGGTAGCGCGCGTACAGCAAGGCCGCCAGCTTGGCCGGGAACGACGCGGGCGGCTGGGCAAAAATATGTTCTTCCACATATTGGATGCCCACCTCGGTGGTGTTCGAGATCACCAGCCGCACTTCGGGCCGGGCGGCTGCGGCCAAAACCTCAGGCCAGTGGTCGGCGGCGGCCAGCACCCGGCTAATGGCACTGTTGACCACCGTTTCCTCGATGTACTGCCCGTTTTGGTAACCCTTGAGCCGGTGGGAGTACAGCCCAGCCTGGGCGGCAAAGTCGTCGGCCCGGCCGGGGGTAGATTTCACCACCAGCACTCGGCCAGCGTAATGGCCGTTGCGGTTGCCCTTATCGATATAATAATCGATGAGGCCCCGCAGTAGCACCCCCGTGCCAAACTGGATCACGGTTTCGGGCAATTGTAACAACGAAGGTTGGGGCAAATGTGCCCGGTTTAACAGTTCCATTACCAATAACGATCTAAACACAGCCACATCACCAGCGGGCCGCAAGTATAGCCACATTTTCCAACGGTGGGTCGCCAACTCTTCATTGACGTACTTCACAATCGCTCACCCTTAATTTTTCGTCCACTGCCAGGTTTTTTTACCAGTGAGGTGAGCCACTCGGCTATTAATTTACCTTTATAACTCAAGTAAATTTAATATGAAAAAAATCATAGTAAATCATTAGTAATCAATAAACTAAAAGAGAAAACTCACAAATCTCCTCCTTGGGCCGCTCGCGGGCGGGCGAGTAGTCTGGCTAATGATGCTCTGTTTATCAACTAGTTTTTATAACTTCGCTATTAGATTGATCTGCACCTTAGTTGCAAAACTTAGCTGCTCCCTCAAGTATTTTTCGCAAGTCTGTTTTTGATAGTTTTGAGCCAACCCGAGCCAACCCGAAAAGCCCCCCGTATCCTGGTGGTGGACGACAATCCGATCAACGTCATTGTCGTTAAAAAATACATCGAAGACGTTTGCGTGCCCGATATTGTGAACAGTGGACCCCGGGCTTTGGAGATGTTGGCAAAACACGATTATCAATTAGTGTTCATGGACATCAACTTGGGAGACGATGACTTTACCGGGGTGCATGTACTTGAACAATTGCGAGGTAATCCTCAATGGCAACATTTACCGGTGGTGGCCATCACGGCCTACGTGGCGGGGGATGCCCAAAAGCGGTTCTTGGAACAAGGGTTCACCGAAATCCTGTCGAAGCCTATTAACCGGGAACAACTGTTGCAGGTGATTGCCAAATACGTTGGCTGATCGTCTAATTGCCCTTACTCTTTCAGTGAGATTACCAAGGAATTTCCTTGCGGTCACGGAAAAACCGGCCCGTGGGTAGCTGGTTGGGGGTAGTGGCCAGCCATACCAGCGTATCGGCCCCTTGGGCCACCGAGCGCGGGGCGTTGCGGCCGCCCATGTCGGTGCGCACCCAGCCGGGGCACATGGCGTTCACCGTAATTTGCCGATCTTGAAGCGCGTGGGCCAGTTGACGGGCAATCCCGTTCAGCAGCGTCTTGGATACACAATACACGGGCGACCAGCCGCCCACCGGGTCGGTGAGGCTGCCACCCCCGCTCGATACCATGACTACCCGCCCCCCGGCCGGCAACAGCGGGGCTAGGGCCTGGGTCAAATGCAACGGGGCCAGGGCATTGGTGGCCAGCGTAGCCTGCACCAGTTCCGGCCCGGCGGTTAAAATATCCCGGTCATCTGGGCGCAAAATACCCGCGTTGTTCACCAGCACGTCCAGCCGGCCAAAATCACGGCGCACCGTAGTGGCCGCCCGTGCCCAATGCGCGGGCTGGGCTACGTCCAGCTCCAACCAAGTGGCGGTTAGGCCGTTTTGGGCCAGGGCGGCCAGGGCGGCTTGTCCCCGCTCGGGGTTGCGGGCCGCTAGAATTACCTGATGCCCTTGCCCAGCCAACTGGCGGGCCGCCTCAAACCCGATGCCTTTGTTAGCCCCGGTAATCAAGATGATTTTGTTCATATCCGACAAGGCTAATCTATTTAATAAATATCAAATAAAATTACTAAAATAATTAGAAATAACTTGCTTGATTTTAGGACAAACCACGCTAAACCGAATGCAAGTCTCGGCGCGCGGTTTATCTAGAATAATTTTATGGGCAAACCTCCCAACTCCCCTATTTGTTTGGGCTGTCGCGGAATGTTCACTCCTTGTTTTTGCGCCAGAAATCGGCAATTTGAATGATTATGAGACCTAATCCGACGCTGCGGCGGGGCGACGTTTCAAGGTGCGGCCGCTCACGCGCGGGCGGGCACACAATCGACCTCTTGCCAATTAGATTTTTGGCCGACCACTGTCTCGAGTTTTCGCTCAAAACCCGCCCTCTTTAGCCTCTCTCGGGCCCTCCCTAGGGCATGGAACACAATTTCGATACGAGTACGGGTAGTTTGTAAGAGGTCTAGTTGCCTGATACCCCATCTGTCTTTGATTTCAGAAATGCCAATGCTAAAAAACAAAGCGAAACCAGTTTGACGCTAGCCCAGGCCGCGACGCTGGGCGGCCAGCAGGGTGTTTTTGAGCAGCGAGGCGACCGTCATGAGGCCCACGCCGCCGGGCACGGGGGTAATGTAACTGGCCAAAGGGGCCACGGCGGCAAAGTCCACGTCGCCTTGGATGCGGAAGCCGGTTTTTTTGGTGGCATCGGGCACGCGGGTAATGCCCACGTCGATTACCACCGCGCCGGGTTTCACCATCTCGGCGGTGATAAAGCCGGGGCGGCCCAGGGCGGCAATGAGCAGGTCGGCCTGGCGGGTATGGGCGGCCAGGTCGGGCGTGCGGCTGTGGGTGAGGGTTACGGTGCAGTTGCCCGGGTAGGTGTTGCGGCCCAGCAAAATGCTGATGGGCAGGCCCACAATGGGGCTGCGCCCTACCACCACGCAGTGTTTGCCGGAGGTTTCAATTTGGTAATGGGCCAGCATTTGCACAATGCCGTAAGGCGTGGCGGGGATGTAGGCGGGCAAGTTGAGGGCCATGCGCCCCAAGTTGGCGGGGTGGAACCCGTCCACGTCCTTGGCCGGGTCGATGGCCAGGGTAACCGCCTCGGCACTCAGGTGGGCGGGCAGCGGCAGTTGGACGATAAAACCGTCCACCTCGGGGTCGGAGTTGAGGCGGGCCACCACGGCCAGCAGTTCGGCCTGGGTAATGGTGGCGGGGTAGCGCAGTAAGGTGGACCGGAAACCCACCTCCTCGCACGATTTTACCTTGCTGGCCACGTAGGTTTCGCTGGCCCCGTCGTTACCCACCAGCACGGCGGCCAAGTGGGGCGGGCGGTGCCCGGCGGCGGTGAGTTGGGCCACGGCGGCGGCCAGATCGGCCGTGGCCTGGGCGGCCACCACTTTCCCGTCAATAAGTTGCATGGTTAAAAAATGGGCTTAGGCCGCAAAAATAAGCAAGTTTCTGCGATTGGGCCTTGACTATTAGTCCTCGGCTCGCGCCGGGTCGTTTAAGGGGATTGCGGGGGGGGGGGAGCAGTTGGCCAATGAGCTCTTTGAGAGTACATACCTCAGCCTTAAGGTCTTTGAGCTCGAGTGCTAGGGCAGGATCGCTACTGGTAAGGCTCTCGATGCTCACCTTTAAAATTTGGCAAATCTCGGTAAGGGTGGCAAAGGAGAGCGCATGGGCATCATTCTCCCAACGGCTGTATGTCCGTTGCGAAACTCCGAGGCACTGGGCCATATACTCTTGGGAATAGCCACGTAAGGCGCGCAGGCTGCGTAGTCGTTCGGGAATGAGAGAGGGAAACCGGTTCATTGGTGAGTAAGGTGGTTTGCGGAAAGGCAAGGTTGGTGGTAATAACCTACGGCAGATAATGAACCTAAGACAAATTTATGCAAAAGAGAACATAAGTTCCAAATATAGGAGACGGATTCGCTTAGTGACTAGCCAGTCTGGTTTAGTCATAGAATGGCTAGTTTAGACATCAAAAAATTCGGACAGACTACAAGTTGACCTTAGCTTTGTAAAGTCAACTTTATTTTTTAACTTAAACCTTTTTATTATGAAACGCTTACGAAATCGTTTGTCAAGTTTGGCCGTTTGCCTGATGGTGAGTATTTTAGCCCAGTATGCTTGCACTAGCCAGTGGGGTGAAGAGGCTGAAATGATAATACCGACCCCGGTCAGTCAAACCGCACTGGCCGAATTTGCCTGGACACCCGAGCAGGCTGATCTACGTGATAAACTGTTAAATGATATGGACTTTTTGCGGATGTTGAGTTTGGGTAGGGCCTTCATGCGCAAGCAAGTCGCTTGGGTTTCAAGGTTATCCAAAGATCAAATAAACAAAATTGAGTTTGATTATCAAAGAGATACGAGACCGTTTGTGGATAAACGATACAAGTTAAGGTTAAGTTTCGCCTCCCAAGAAGAAATTTTGGAATATGAGGCTCAATCGACTTTAGCTAGGATACAATGGCTGAAGAGGCTTTCGAGGGCAGAAAAGAAATCTCTTATGGAAGGGGGGATGCTAAAAGTCATAACGCTTTTTGCGCTCATAAATCAACCTGAACAATCTTTTGCTAGGTTAGAACAGGACTCGACCGAATATCCGGTTGGGCCTACTTGTTACACTACACCAGAGATTTGTGATTGTCTGGATTGGTGTACGGCAGAGATATACTCTTGTGAAACTATATTTGATGCTTATGCTGATGATTGGAGACGAATGGGCGAATCGGAAGAGTGGATTAGGCAACAGCAAGCAGAATGGTCTGTTCAATGCCATGCCGATGCTATTCCTTGTGCTAACCAATGTGTATTTGGAAGGTAATTTATTATGTTAAATCCATTAATCCTTCTCAGGCCTGTCCGGTTACATCAAGACCGGCAGGTTTGAGTTGGTTATTCCACTAAGACCAAGGTTTTTATGATGGCTCGTATTCTGTATCTTACCCACTGGATGATTTTAGGGTTAGGTACTCATTTTGCATTTGCCCAATCGACATTTGAGGGTTGGGTTTGTTATGAAGCCCAAACTAGCTCCAGTCGTTTTAATATTGAGGTACAAGGAACCGATACCTTGTTTATTGCTCCAGGGCGAGCCATAAACAAGTCTTGGAGGAAATCACATTTGACTGACTTTGGCACAACCCATCAATCATGGCGTTATGATGTCTACATAAATGAGGAATGGCGATTGATGTACTCAATAAGGACACGATCGCCGATGCTAGGCGAACCAATACCTGCACGCGAAACGATCTTCCCAGATTCCGTGGAAGATTTTTATCGCCCGCAGGTAGAAATCGAGCGGATGGATAGTGTCAAGACTATTCTAGGTTATCCATGCCGCCAGGCCAAAGTCCGGCTCACCTTTGCTCGTGCCGATACCGCTAAGCCATTTGAACGGACAATTGTGGTTTTCTACACCTCTCAGTTGCCAAACGCTAAGAATATCTTCAAAGGATTAGGCGGCTTACCGCTGGAGTACTGGGAGACCGTGACGGACTCTGCCCGGTCTGGCGGTTTTTGGGAGCGACATTTAGCCGTTGCCATAAGTCGCGGATCAGTGCCAACTGCCTATTTTAATCCTCGTAGTCTTTATCCCGATGTGCCAGTTATTAGCCAGGTATCGAACGGTAAACCTTTGGTTACCGACCGCCTAGCTAAACCTACTCCTTTAGTACCCATTAATCCGCTTCGTAAAAGCAAAAGGAAACCTAAATTCCCATGGGCCAGTAAAGGTTAAATGCTATGAGGAAATGGTTTTTTTTAGCTGCGATTTTGCTGCTGGGCTGGTGGGTTTTAGCCCATTGGCGGGCGATGGGCTGGCCTGCCGGACAACGTAGTCAAGCGGATTCATTACTTCGTACGCTGGCCCCAGTTCTTGATCAGGTGATGCCACCCAGCCAGTACCCCACAGCCGAGATTCTGGCCATTATTTACCCGGAGATGCTGCGCTACTCCCCCCTGCAAGACGGAGTCGAGCAGGAAGTAAATCGCCGATTGTACGCCCGACACAATCTTACCGAGGAGGTGGATTTCTCGACTGGCTGGTTCCAAATGAAACCTTCTTTTGCCGAACGATTGGAATGGTACTACCGGGCAGTACTGCCCCAGCACCCGTGCGCTCTCGACTTTGTCTACACTGAAACCGACTCTGTGACCCGGCGGTTGGCCCGACTAGCCCGCTTAGCTGATCCTCGCTGGCAATTAGTGTACTTGCGTGGGTTTTACCATGTGGTAAACCACAGGTTCCCGCAGTTGGCCACTTATCCGGCTCTTAAGCGGGTAAGGTTGATGGCCCTAGCCTATAATGTGGGCTTTCAACGGCCTGAGGACTCGCTTTGGCGTTGGGAAAAGGTGAAGCACTTTCCGCACGGCAGTATGGCTAAGTTAATGGGAGAACTCAATACACACTCTTATGCAGATTTGGCCGAAGAGTTTTATATGCGGACTTGTGACCTGACTACTTCAGTGCCTCCCCAAACTCGAGCACCCGCACCACTTTTAAAAACCGGCGGGTGTAGCTCGGCTTCGACAACAGATTGAAGGTAACGCAGTTGGCCGTTTTGGCCGAAGAACTGTGGATAAACTTCAGGTCGGTGCCTAGGCGTTCGTACACGATGCCCACGTGGCCCGGCTCGCGGATTGCCGAGTTGGTGCCCGTGAACACCATGATGTCGCCGGGGCGGGCTTCGGCCAGGGGCACCTCGCGGCCCAGGGCGGCATAAGCCCGCGAACCGGCGGGCACGTTCACCCCAAAGTTTTTATACACAAAGTAAAGAAACCCGGAACAGTCGAAGCCTTTTTCGCTCTTGCCCGCGTACACATAGGGCGTGCCCAGGTAGCGGGCGGCAAAGGTAGCCAGTCGGGCACCGGGGTCGGTGGTGGCGGAGTCGGGCGGGGTTTGGGCCAGGGCGGGAGTTGCCGCCAAGCTCAGCAGTAGGCAGCAAACGTAAAGGGCGCGCATTACAATAGGGTTTGGTTAAAAAGCTGTTTGAGTTACTGATTGTAAGGTGAAAACGATGAATTTTTAAGTGAAACGCCCCAATATTTACATGCCATAATAGATTTATGGTCAAGAATGGT
>JALONO010000171.1 GCA_025454895.1 Bernardetiaceae bacterium | reverse complement strand
CCGGCCCAAGGCGAGCCATTTGCCGATATTTTTGCCGATTTCCAGCGGGTGATCGTACCCGGCATGACGCACTGGCAGCACCCCGGTTTCCATGCGTACTTTCCGGCCAACAGCAGCCCGCCCTCGGTACTGGCCGAAATGCTCACCGCCACCCTGGCCGCCCAGTGCATGATTTGGCAAACCTCGCCCGCCGCCGCCGAACTGGAAGAGCGGGTGATGGAGTGGCTGGGCCACTTGTGCGGCCTACCCAGCGGCTGGTCGGGGGTGATCCAAGATACGGCCTCCACCGCCACCCTGTGCGCGCTGCTCACCGCCCGCGAACGTGCCACCGCCTGGCAGGCCAACCAGGCCGGTCTAAACGGGCTGGGGGCATTTACGGTGTATTGTTCTTCCGAAACCCACTCGTCGGTGGAGAAGGGGGTGAAAATAGCGGGCCTGGGCCGCCAACACCTCCGCAAAATTGAGGTGGACGACCAGTTTGCCCTCCGGCCGGAGCAGTTGCAGGCCGCCATCGCGGCCGACCGGGCGGCGGGCCTGCGTCCGTTGGCCGTGGTGGCCACGGTGGGCACCACCAGTTCGTGCGCGGTAGACCCGCTGCGGGCCATTGCCCACCTTTGCCAGGCCGAAGGGCTTTGGCTGCACGTGGACGGGGCCTACGGCGGCACGGCCACCGCCCTGCCGGAGCTACGCCCCCTCATCGACGGCCTGGAACTCGCCGACAGCTACGTGTTTAACCCCCACAAGTGGATGCTCACCAATTTTGACTGCACCGCTTATTTTGTGAAAGACAAAGCGGCGTTGCTGCGCACGTTCGAAATCATGCCGGAGTACCTGAAAACGGGCATCGACCAGCAGGTGAACAACTACCGCGACTGGGGTATTCAACTGGGCCGCCGGTTCCGGGCTTTAAAGCTGTGGTTTGTGCTGCGCAGTTACGGGGCGGAGGGCATCCGCTGTATCATCAAAGGCCACAACCAACTGGCCCAGCAATTCGCGGCCGCTTTATTGGCCCGCCAGCACTACCAAATTTTGGCCCCGGTCAACCTCAACCTGGTGTGTTTCCGCTATGCGCCCGCCCACCTGCGCGAGGCCGAGTGGGAAACGCTGAACCCCCAACTATTGGCCCAACTGAACCAAACCGGGCAGGTGTACCTTTCGCACACCCGGCTGGCCGGGCGGTACACGCTGCGGGCCGTGTTTGGCCAACCCACCAATACCGAAGCGCAGGTGGCCAACCTGTTGCGCCTCCTGGACGAGCAAGTGGCCCGCTTGCCAATGCAGTAGGCCGCCAAAAAATTCGGCCACCGGGGCGGGCAACCTATACCCCGCCCCGCGAACTTTGTTATATTCGCCTGCCAATACAACACTACCACGCGCCCTGGGCAAATGGCCGGGCCATTGGGCTTGGCCTATAAACCCTTGAAAATGAACGCATTGTTAAGCAAATTTACCGAATTACAATTGCGCGTAATGGCCGCGCTGGTGGGCGGAGTGGTTATTTTGGCCGCCCTTTGGTGGAACGAGTGGAGCTATTTTGGGGTGTTTTTCGTGATTTGCGGGCTGGCCATGTGGGAATTTTACCGCTTACTTGGCCTGGAAGGCAACTTGCCGCTCAAAACTTTTGGCACTATCAATGGCCTGTTTTTGTATGCCCTCACCTTTTTTGTAGAAAAGTACAAGCTGGACACCGAGTTGTATTTACTCGTCTTTATTTCTTTATCAGGCGTTTATTTCATCAAGCTCTACGTCAAAAAAGACGAAAAGCCCTTCCGCAACATTGCCTACACTTTTTTGGGGGTGTTTTACGTGGCCGTACCCTTTGCGTTGCTCAACCTGGCCACGTTTATCAATCACGTGTACAGCTACCAGGTGCTCATGGGTGCGCTGTTCATCCTCTGGGCCAGCGACACGGGAGCTTATTTCTCGGGCCGGGCGTTTGGCCGCCACAAGCTGTTCATGCGCGTGTCGCCCAAAAAAACCTGGGAGGGCAGCATTGGCGGGGCCTTGCTGGCCTTGGGCACGGCCTTTGCCATCTCACTCTATTTCAAGGATTTACCTACTTGGAAATGGCTCTGCTCGGCCCTCATCATCGTGGTAGCGGGCACTTACGGCGACCTGGTCGAGTCGCTTTTCAAACGCAGCATCCACATCAAAGACTCCGGCAACGCTATTCCGGGCCACGGCGGTTTTTTGGACCGGTTCGATAGTTTGCTCCTCTCAGCCCCATTTATTGTGGCGTTTGTGCGGCTGGTGTAGGAATGCCCGGGGCCAACAAAAAACCCCTGCCAAAGCGATTTGGCAGGGGTTTTTTGTGTTAAATCTACTTGTTGTTTAAAAGCCCAACATAAAGTTTAGTAGCGGAGGGGGGAGTTGAACCCCCGACCTTTGGGTTATGAATCCAACGCTCTAACCGCCTGAGCTACCCCGCCATTGTTTTGGGGCACAAAGGTAGCGTTTTTTCCTCCAAGCCCTGCAAATCAGCCGCGAATTTTTTATTAAAGGAAAATGGTAAATTGCAAGGCAAACCTGGTTTGGCCATGAGCAAGCACAAATTCACGATCGAGTTCGAGATCAACACCTCGCCCAAAATGATCTATCCCTATTTGTCAACGCCCAACGGCCTGACCGAGTGGTTCGCCGAGAGTGTGGCCACGGTAGATGCCGAGGAGAAAATTTACGACATTGTTTGGGACGGCAGCAGCCATTTGGCCCGGCAGGTGTCCAACCAGACTAACAAGCACGTGAAATTTTTGTTTATTGATGAACAGGACGATGACCCCGCTTACCTGGAATTTAAAATCGCGTTTAACGACCTGACCGAAACCACGTTCCTTAAGATTATCGACTACTCCGACATGGTGAGCGATAGCGATTTGCGCGAACTCTGGAACAATCTCGTGCAGGCCCTCCTGGAATTAATCGGTGCTAAAACCACCTCGTAGTTGTACTATGAAGCCCGACTTTTCTTACATCTATCAAATCGCTGACCACCAACCTCGCTTTGCCCTAGAACTGCTAGAGGCCATGCACGAAAACCTTGCCCAATTGCCCCCCCTACTGAACAACGCCTACCGCGAGGGCAAGTGGGCGCGCATGGGTGAACTGGCGCACAAACTTCGGTCCAGTGTTGCGTTTACCGGCCTGGAAGAACTGACCGGGGCCTTAATCGCCATCAATGAAATCCCCAACCACCCGTTACTACCCGACCAACTCGCGGCCCTGCTCAAAATCGTGAACGAACAAACCCCGCTCTTACGGGCCGCCTTAGAACAAGAGATGGCCAAACTTAAACGCCAACTCCCCACCCCATGAAAGCCCTGCTGCTGGGGGCCAGCGGGCTTACTGGTAGCCTACTACTGCCCCTTTTGCTCCAACACCCGGCTTTTACCCAAGTAACCGTGGCTGGTCGGCGGCCGCTGGCTTTGCAACACCCCAAACTGCGCCAGCTCATCCTCGATTTTGACCACCCCGAAGCCCAAGCCGACCAATTAGCGGCCGATGTAGTATTCTGCTGCCTCGGCACCACCATTGCCAAGGCCGGGTCGCAGGCCGCCTTCCGCCGGGTGGACTACGAGTACCCGCTGCGGCTTGCCCAACTGGCCCGCGCCCAAGGAGCTACCAAATGGCTACTCGTCTCGGCCTTGGGGGCCCATGCCCGCTCTAGCGTGTTCTACTCGCGGGTAAAGGGCGAGCTCGAGCGCGACCTGGCCGCCGTGGGCTTTGCCAGCTTGGTGATTTTGCGGCCCTCGCTACTGCTAGGCCCCCGCTACGAACGTCGCCCCGGCGAACAACTAGCCCAACGCCTAACCCCGCTGCTCAACCCGTTGCTCTGGGGGCCGCTGCGCAAGTACCGGGCCATTGCCGCCCAAACCGTGGCCCAAGCCATGCTAAAGTTGGCCCTGGCCGATTTACCGGGCGTGGTAGTCAAAAATTCCGACGAATTGGAAAAAATGGGCCGATCGGCTGATTTTTGATCCCAACCGTTTACTTTAGCCGTCAATTAACTCTTGCCCTGGCAAACCTGGTGGTCTTAACCCTCAAGCCTCTAGTCATTGCCATGCACGAGTTCTTCTAATCACCTTTTATCTTCAAACTTCGAAAGTTATGTTATCAGCCCAACAACTAGACTCCATCGCTAACAAAATCAACGCCAGTGTGGACTTGCCATTCATTGGCGAAGACACCGAAAAAGCCCTCATCGGCAAAGTGGTGGGTAGCCTGGGCGGGGTGCTAGGCGGCATCCTCAACCCGGAGCAACAAGCCGCCCTGGCCGATCCCAACAAAGGGATTGAACTGGGCGAAGCTGGCAAAAATGACTTGATGAGCCAACTAATGAGCAAACTGCCCCTGGGCGGGCTTAGCGACTCGCTAAGCGGCGGGGTGTCTAAAATCATTACCGACATGCTGGCCGGGGCCATGCAAAAAGGTGGCAAATTATAGCCTCCGGCTTTCAAAAGAGAACCCCGCCGGTTGGCGGGGTTTTTTGTTTCTACCTATCCTGAAATGACTAAATGATTGCAGGGTTAAAGCGCTCAAAAACTCCCGTTTTTGCCGTCCGACGGGCAGGGGTGATCCGTTCAAAATATTTCTCGCAAAGCCGCTAAGACGCAAAGCCAATTTTGAGCTTTGAACGTGCCAAACTGGATGCAAATGGCCTATTTCGAGCCGCCAAAAATAGAAGGGATCGCCCCTGCCCGCTGGGGAGGGGACGCAATCGCGACCCGAGTGAGGGTAATTTTGCAAGAGGTCTATTTAAAAAATGGGCAATCCGCAATCGCTACTTGATTTTGGTATTAGCTCTTGTTATCCAGTAGACCTCTTGCGAATTAGATTTTTGACTGGGCGAAAGCCCGAGTTTCCGTTCGTAATACGCCCTTTTTTGGCCCCATCCTGGCCCTGCCCGCTGGGGAGGGAACGCAATCTCGACCTGACTACGGCTAATGTGCAAGAGTTCTAGTAATTAACTTTCGCGACACGGGTACTCTCTCCGGAGTGTTTTTGGGTCGGTTTTGAGAAACTGGCCCCGCTGAAGTGCGCCACAAACTTGACCAATTACTGCTCTTTAATGAGTAGCTTCATGGCGGCCGGGTTGGTGATGTTGTCGTTGAGGCGGTCGGTTTCCACCAGGCCGTCGCGGAGGCGCACAATGCGGTGGGCATAGTGCGAAATGTCGTCTTCGTGGGTAACTACGATGATGGTATTGCCCTTTTGGTGGAGGTTATCGAACAGTTCCATGATCTCGTAGCTGGTTTTGGTGTCCAGGTTACCGGTGGGTTCGTCGGCCAAGATAATGCTGGGCGAGTTGACCAAGGCCCGGGCCACGGCCACCCGTTGGCGCTGCCCGCCCGAAAGTTCGTTGGGCTTGTGGCGGGCGCGGGTGTCTAGCCCCACGCTGCGGAGGGTCTCGAAGGCCCGGTCTTCGCGCTCGCTGCGGCCCACGCCCGCGTACACGAGCGGCAGGGCCACGTTTTCCAGGGCAGTGGAGCGGGGCAGTAGGTTAAAAGTTTGGAACACAAACCCGATTTCTTTGTTGCGCACTTCGGCCAGTTCGTCCTCGGTCATGTTACTCACATCTTTACCAGCCAGCACGTAAGAGCCACTGGTAGGGGTGTCCAAGCAGCCCACAATGTTCATCAGCGTACTTTTGCCCGAACCGGACGGCCCCATAAAAGCCACGTATTCGCCCCGGTTAATGCTGATGGAAATGGAACGCAAGGCATTGATCACCTCGTCGCCCATGCGGTAAATCTTGGAAATATTTTCGGTGCGGATAACTTCAGTGGCCATAAGAAATGCGGTTTGGAAGGTACGGCAAAAGCCTGTGGCCAAAAGTACGTTTTTTTTGGGTTTTGGTTGTGCCGTTAAGGGGCGAGCCACACCCGCTGAGCCAACGTGCCCAGCGGCCCGGCCACCCGCAGCAGGTACACCCCAGCCGTTGGCACCTCGGCGGCCAGCACGGCCCCGTTGGCCAATTGTTCGTGGCGGGCCAGCACCCGGCCCTGTAAATCAGCGAGTTCCAGGCTAGCCCCGGCCCCGGCCCGCACCACCATGAGGTGGCCACTAGTCCAAACGCGCACCTCGGTGGCCCCTTGGTTACCCACCACCTCGCTGGCCCGGGCTAGGTAAAACCGATCGCGGTAGTTGCCGGCCTGGAGGGTCAACGTGTGGGGCCTGTCCACTTCCAAGTAATAATGTTCGTTGGTTTGCCGGTCCACCAAAAATAATTTCTCGTCGGCCTGGCCGGGCACAGCCTCCGCTGCAAAGGTGTAGCTGCCTGCCGCGGCCACTTGCACCGTGAGTGGCAAACGGAAGTTTTGATCCGGCACGGGCAGGGCGGCCACGGCGTAGCGCGTGCCGTTGGCCTGGCGGGCCGCCAAATTGACCCGCTGGTTGCCATCCATTTTCTCGCCGTCCCAGCCTAGGTCGACTCCGGTGGTAAACCGGGGGCCAAAACCCAGCAACAAGCGGTCGGTGGTGCCGTCGGTGCTCTCCAGCTTGAGGCGGAAACGGGTGAAACGCTCCTCTTCTGACCGGAAGAAGTCCGGGGCGCGCCCGCTGCGCTCGGTACGTTGGTTGTTCCTAAACTCCACGTTGGCCGTGCCCAGCGCAGCCGCGCGCACGTAAAAACCTTGACCAGTGGCCGCATAAGCTTCGGCTGGGGGCGTGAGCAAGGTCATGCTCACAAAAGTGCCCGCCCCGCTGATCTGGGTAGAGTTATTTGCGCGCCAAAACCAGGCTTCGGCCGTGGTAGCCCCGTTGCCCGCCGGGGCAGGGCCGTTTTGGGTCAAAAAGGCCAGCATGTCCAGGTCGGAGGGGAAGGGGTTGCCCACCGCGTTGAACCCGTTACCCGAAGGCAGCGGGGTGCGGGTGATGGGCGCAGATGATCCCCAACCAGAACCGTTTTGGTTAAACGGGCGTTGCCCGGCAAACGTGAGCAGGCCCGGCGTAACCATTAGGTAACCCCGGCCGGGTTCCAGTAGCTCGTCCGGGGGCACATCTACCCAACGCTGACTGCCGTCGGCGGCCCCTTCAAAGTATTTCAACCGCGTACCGGGCAAACTGGCACGACTACTAACCGACGACATGGGGACACCCTGCACGGGCGAACTCACGTAGCTGTAACCAGTGCTGGCGCCGCTAAGGCCCATTCGCTCCACCCGGAACAGGCTCCGGGCATTGGTTTCCGGGTCGCCGAGGCTGGCATCGGTTTGGAGGAAACTACCCCCGCTGAGCACTTGGATGGTGGCCCCGGGATAGCGCAGGGAACCGTCCACCAACACCAAACCGTTTTGGCCCACGGTGAGGGTTTGGCCTTGGAGCACATGCAGGTGCCGGGTAAAAAACGAACCTTGGCCAGCCACGTTGTTGGGATAAGGCCCCCCAATAATGGCGGCTTTAGTGACACTAGGCGAACCGCCCAGCCAGGCCTGACCATTCCAGAGCACGGCATCGTCCCGTTGGGTAATCTCGGCCCGCAAAGCCCAGTCAAGGGAGGCGGAAGTCCAAACTGCACCGTCCGATAGGGCAGAGCGGTTGGTAAAAGGCCCGGCGTTGTTTACCCCAAGCTCAAAGTTGCCCCCCGTAACATTGGTGAGCACCAGCCAAAAATCGGTGCCGGCGGTTACTTGCAAGTTGGCCGAGACAAGGTCCAGGTAGTTCCAGCCCATGCGGGCCAGGTTGCTCCCCACGGTAATCGTTACCGGCGGGCCCAGGGCAGTTGGACCGGGCAAACCACCATTGTCGGTAAAAGCCTGGAGGGTAAATTGGCTACCCGCCGGGGGCAAGTTGAGCCACGTGTGCGCATACACCCCCGTAAGTTGGCCGCTAAAATCGGGACTAATGCGCACGCCCGCCCCAAAGCCGTCGGGCAAGGCGTTGCCGTCGTTAGCCACCGCGCGGTAAGCGTAGGTTTTACGCTGGGTTAGGGGCAGGGCCTGCGGGTCCAACAGTTCCACCATCGCGCGGTAAACATCGGTTTTGCCGTGCCCCCAAGTATTATTGACGGTATTAGTAGTAAACGCATCTTTACTTGCTGTGCTGATGAGCAGGTTTTTTACCTGCGCGCCCGTGAGCGCGGGCGTCTGTTGGAGCAACAAGGCCGCACAGCCCGCCACCACTGGGCAAGCCATGCTGGTACCTTGGGTAAAAAAGTGCTGCTGGCTAGGGTCGCTGAGCCGATTGGAAAAGGGCACACTGGCACTCAGCGACGAGGCCACGGCTTGGCCCGGAGCCGTGAGATCCGGTTTGAGGGCGCCCCCTACCAGCGGCCCCCGGCTGCTAAAAATCGAGATATCGTCGGTGCGGTCGGTGGCGTAGCTGCGCGGCCCAAACGGCCCCGAGGGCGGGTTGTAGGCATAATAACGGAACTTCTGCATAAACGACCCCACTGTGATGGCCTCGGCCGCCGTGCCAGGCGTGCCAATGGTGCTCACGTCGTCAAAGGTAACGCCCAGCCCGCTGGGTTCGGCCGTAAATGGCGAGCCGTTGGTGATGATCCAGCCATCAAACGTAACCGCGCTGCCCCCGTTGTTGGTCAGGTCCAAGGCCCAAATGCCACTGGCCGGGGCAGGGGCCGCGTTGTCGTCGGCAAATTCAGCCTCGACAAACCGCTTGCTATTGTTGGGGTCAAAAAAATTATCTACCACTAAGTTACCGTCGGCACTGGGGTTTTGGCCGGTACTGCCCGGCACGGCCGTGGCGGCCAAGTTATTGGGCGACCGCAAGGTAGCCGTAACATTAGCGTTGTTGTTAAAATAGAGGAGGGTTTTAAACTCATCGTTACTAATGCCAGGATTAGGCTGATAATCGGGCACAGCAAACTCGACCGTGCGGGTTTGGCCCGGCTCAATCCGGGCCGAGTAGTGCATGTTTTTACCACCCTCGTTGCCAGCAGCGGCCACTAGCACCCGCCCTGGCCCGGAGTTAACGAACTGGTTGGCCACCATATCCAAAATATTGGTGCCATCGTGGGCGGTGGCCTGGGTGCCTAGGCTGAGGTTCACTACCACGGGCTTGCCTTCGGCGGCACTTACCAGCCGGGCATAAGTAAGCGCATCGGCAATGCCGGTATTTAAGAAGTTGGTTTTTACGATCAGCAGGTCGGCTTGGGGGGCGATACCGGCAAACCGTCCGCCCGCCACCGAACGACCGTTGCCCGCCGCCGTACCGGCCACGTGCGTACCGTGCCCTTCCAGGTCGCGGGTGCGCACGGCCGGGGCGGTAGGATCGCCCGTGATGTCGGCGTTGATCTCGGCCTGGCTGTATTCCACGCCCCAATTGCAACAGTCAAAGTTGGTGCCCCGGCGGTCTTGCGGGGTTTGCTCGTTGGTGGACCCGGCCAGGTTCTTGGTCAAGGTTTGGTCCCAAATGGCCAGCACCCGCGAGTTGCCCTGGGCATCGCGGAAGTCGGGGTGGTTCCAGTCCAGCCCGGTATCCACAATGCAAACAATGGTGCCCTGGCCTTGGTACTGCGTGCCGTAAACAAAGCCTTGGTTGAGCAAATGGGCCCCCACGGCGGCCCCTGCCTCGCGGTTAAAAGGTTGCACTTGGCGCGGGGCGGCCAGGTACGTTACCTGGGGCATGGCCGCCAAAGTCCGTAGCTGGTCAAGGGTTACCTGGGCAGTAACAAAACCGTCGTATTGTGAACCGATGGGGATGCCCGCCCGGCGCAGGGCCGCAGGTTGCCGCGTGTGGATAAAACAACTGTAACGAACGGGGGCGTCGCCGTCCACCATAAGTTGCAGCGTCTGGCCCGCCACCGGGGCAGACTTTGATTTTGACGGCCCATCGGCTAGTAGTTGCCTAAAAACCGGATCCAGTTTAACCGGACCAAGCGATTGGGCCCAAGTGATTGAACCTGTCAAAAAAATAATGATCGTCAGCCCAAAATAGCTAACTATTTTGATTAGTGGGCAAATGGTTTTCATCTTCAGCTGGGGTATAGATTAGTCCTCGCAAATTTGAAGGTTAAATTAAAGGGAACTGGTCAAACAAGCAACTTACTGCCCTAGACAAGCATTTGATGATGCTAAAGTACAATCATTACTTGCTTAAATTAATATTTTGACCAAAAAAATAGACGTTAACATGACCAAAATCAGCTAAACCAGACCTTGGATAGGATACTCGACCGTCCATCCGCTGTCTCGATAAAAAAAACCGCCAGATGAATACTGACGGTTCTTTGTAAAACCTCACTTTGTAGAACGGACGTTGGGCAGAGTTTATTGCGCCCGGCTGGCCCAATGAGAGGTTTGACGGGCTTTACTGCCCGGCCACCAGCTCTACGGTGCGCACCTTGTGGGGCGTGAGCCGGTTGCCCAACGCCCGCCAACCTTTTACGTCCACCAGCATATCCAGGTCAAACACGGCCGTTTCCGGGGTTTTGCTGCCTTCTTTGAAAAACGATACCCGCACTTGGGCCTGCCCGCCCGCCGTGGCAAAGGCCAGCTTGGTTTTGGGGTGGTCGGTGAGGAAGGGGAATTTTTTACCCATCGTCAGCGTCTCGATCTTGAACCGTTTGACGTAATACTGGGTGTGCTCCCCGTCGTAATACACGGCCGACACTACCGACTCGGGGGTTAACTTGCTCACTTCCAGCACGTCTTTGGGCTCGTAGCGGTTGGCCAGGTCGTAGTTGGTGAGTTCGTAGCTGCCGTCGCGGTAGAGCACCAGCAGGCTGTCGCCGCCTTGGAACGTGCCTAGGGCCAGCCCTCGCCGGTCGGTGTTGAGGCGGCCGATCACGGCATCGTAATAAAGCTCCAGGCCGCCGAGGGTGGAGGCTCCTTTTAGCTTAAACTTGACCGATTTGACGGCGTGCTTGGTGACGATGTTGCCCTGGGCGGCCCGGCCTTTGATGGCCAATTCGGCAAAATCGTAATCAAATACTTTGATTTTGGCCTTGCTGCCCGGCGTGAGGGTAATGCTCAGTATCTCGCTCTCGCCGTTGGGGTTCGAACTGAAATACAACACTTTGGAGCCTTTGGTGCCGCGCGTGAGGTCGTACTCCTTGTCGCGGGTGATGCCGCCTACCTGGAACCGCTTGGCATAAGCCGTCCCGGTTTCGCCGTCGTGGTAAACCAAGTTGTACACCCGCCGCTCGTCGTCTTTATAAAATACTTCGGCCTGCAAAATGTCTTTGCCCACGAACACCTTTTCGGCGATTTTAACCACTTTGAACGTGCCGTTTCTGAGGAACACCACCACGTCGTCCAGGTCGGAGCAGTCGGTTACAAACTCCACGTTGTCGTCTTTCTTCAAATTGTAACCCACGAAACCCTCTTGGCGGTTGACGTACAATTTCTGGTTGTTGGCGGCCACTTTGGTAGCGGCGATCACGTCAAACTGCCGGATCTCGGTTTTGCGTTCGCGGCCCTTGCCGTATTTCTGCAACAAGTTTTTGAAATACTGGATGGCGTAGTCGGTCAGGTGGGCTAGGTCGTGCTCGGTTTGGGTCAGTTCGTCGCCCAGTTTGCGCATCAGCTCGTCGGCCTTGAAGGCATCGAAGCGCGAAATCCGCTTGATCCTGATCTCGGTGAGGCGGATGATGTCGTCTTGGGTGATGGTACGGTAAAACTGGGGTTTGTACGGTTCCAGCCCTTGGTCAATGGTTTGCAGCACGGCCTCCCAGGTGGTACACTCCTCAATGTCGCGGTAAATCCGGTTTTCAATAAAGATTTTCTCCAAAGAAGAAAACAGGAGTCTTTCCAACAAATCCTGCTTTTTGATGAGCAGTTCTTGCTGGAGCAGGTGCAGGGTTTGATCGGTGTTGATTTTAAGGATTTCGTCCACGCCCAAAAATTGCGGCCGGTCGTCCACAATCACGCAGGCGTTGGGCGAAATGCTCACCTCGCAATCGGTAAAGGCGTAAAGCGCGCTGATGGTGATATCGGGCGAAGTGCCGGGCACCAGGCTAATGATCAGCTCTACGTCTTTGGCGGTATTGTCCACCACCTTTTTGATCTTGATTTTGCCCGCGTCGTTAGCCTTGATAATGCTCTCGGCCAGCCCGCCGGTGGTTACGCCATAGGGGATGTCGCGGATGGCCAGGGTTTTGCTGTCCACTTCCTCGATGCGGGCGCGCACCCGGACTTTGCTGCCCTTGCGCCCTTGGTTATAATGGGTTACGTCAATTTGCCCGCCGGTGGGAAAGTCGGGGAATATCTCGACGGGCTTGCCCCGCAGTAGATCAATCGAGGCCCGGATCAGCTCACAAAAGTTGTGGGGCAGCACCCGGGTGGACAAGCCTACCGCAATGCCCTCCACGCCCTGGGCCAGCAGCAACGGGAATTTCATGGGCAGGGCCACCGGCTCTTTTTTGCGGCCGTCGTAGCTGGCCTGCCACTCGGTGGTGTCGGGGTTGAAGGCTACCTCCAGGGCAAACTTCGACAGCCGGGCCTCGATGTAGCGGGCGGCCGCCGCGCCGTCGCCCGTGCGCACGTCGCCCCAGTTGCCCTGCGGGTCGATGAGCAGGTCTTTTTGCCCCAGGTTCACCATGGCATCGCCGATGGAGGCATCGCCGTGGGGGTGGTACTGCATCGTTTGGCCGATCACGTTGGCCACTTTGTTGTACCGGCCGTCGTCCATTTCTTTCAAAGCGTGCAAAATGCGGCGTTGCACGGGCTTGAGGCCGTCGCCAATGGCGGGCACGGCCCGTTCCAAAATCACGTAGGAGGCGTAGTCGAGGAACCAGTTTTCGTACATGCCGCTCACGGGCACCACGTCTTGAATTTGGCCGTTGTCGTTTTCCATGCTATCTATATACCTGATAAACAGTAGTTTAAATAAAATTAGCCGCTAATGCGGATGGGCAATTTTTAGGGGCTTACCCTAAAACGATTGCATGATTGTTTCCTTTGATTATCAATTATCTGTACCCAGAGGAACCCGCAACCTTTGTTAACTTCAGCCTTCGCCAACCCTTTTGGGATGTGCCCGAGGCAACGCCCCGGTGCCGTCACCTTTGGCCCAAGCCTGCAAAACTAGCTTTTTTAAGCCAATGCGGCTGGGCCTTTTGCTGGGCTTGGACACAAAAGTATTAATTTATTGATTTTTGATTAAAAATTAATGAATTATTTTTGGCTTGCCCGCCGGGTCAATCTCGGCCGGGCCGCAGTTGGTAGCGGGCCAATAGCGGAAAATGGTCCGAAAACCGGACATCGCGCAGGGTGCGGAAGCTAAGCGGCTCCAGGCCGGGGCCGTAAAATTGGTGGTCGATGCGGAGGAAAAACAGTTTTCCGTTGAATGTAAAGCCCGGCCCGCTGCCCACGGCCTCGAACGTGTTGGTGAGCTGGTCGCGGAG